>CAUZJQ010000368.1:0-4337 GCA_963580095.1 Lentisphaeria bacterium
CAGTTAGGGCAGGGGTCGTCGGCCGAATCTTCCGCTGTTGCCTGACAGTTTGTTTCGTTGGACGTAGTGCGTGACACAACCGAGTTTGTGACAAAGCCCTTACAGATTGTATTGTGGCCCGAAGCAGCGACGCGCGCGGATGCCATGAAGCTAATCCTATTCTCGCAGCAGAAAACGCTGGACCTTTCCGCTAGGGGTTTTCGGGAGTGATCCGACGAAAGAAATCTCGCGGGGGTAGGCGTGGGCACCGAGCCGGTTTCGCACATGAAGCCGCAATGTCTCGGAAAGTGCATCCGAAGCTTCGAAGCCGCCATTTAAGACGATGACTGCTTTGACAATCTGGCCCCGTTCTTCATCGGGCTTACCTACGACTGCTGACTCCATCACTGAAGCATGTTCAATCAGGCAGCTTTCTACGTCGAATGGACCGATACGATAACCGGCTGAGCTGATCACATCATCGCCTCGCCCAAGGAGGCTGTAGCTGCCGTCTTCATGGCGTTTAGCCGCGTCGCCAGTCAGGTAGTAGTCGCCGACCCAGTCCAGCCCCTCACGCCCGGCGTATCCGGCAAACCAAAACAGAGGCGAGCGCACACGGTCTATTGCCAGAATGCCCGGCTCACCATTTGCGAGTGGATTCCCCGCCTCGTCGACAACCGCCAGACTGTAGCCCGGCATAGCTCTGCCCGCGCTGCCTACCCTGACCGCATGCTTCAAACCGTGATGGTTGAGCAGAATCATCGCGACCTCTGTCTGACCATATTGATTATGCAAAGTGCACTGGAGTTCCTCGTCAAACCATCGCACAACCTCGGGGTTCAGATGCTCGCCCGCGCTTGAAGCGACACGCAATTGGCCCCGGATTGCAGACCGGACCATATTTCCAGCGGCAACCATCAGACGATATGCAGTTGGCGTACCAGTGAAATTCGTGATGCCGTGCTTGCGGATGATCTCGCAGGTTCGCTCTACCGTGAAGGCACCATCGACCAGCATGGTGGGGTAGCCCAGCTGCAACGGGCCGATCGCACCATGGAACAGGCCGTATGCCCATCCCGGATCACCGACATTCCAGAATTTGTCGTCGGGACGCAGATCGACGCCGTATTTCAAATAGGCCGCAAAGGCCGGTAGCGCAGCAATGGGGACATTGACGCCCTTGGGCGGTCCAGTCGTGCCAGATGTGAACATCATCAGAAAAGGGTCCTCGGGGCAGCACAACACCGGCTTGAAGGTGCCGGGCTGGCGATCTAGGGCGGCATGAAAGGAGATATCACCGTCCGGTGCCTTGCCAATGGTCATGACCAGCGGGCGATTGGAGATGTCATCAAGTTTCGGGCGGTTCACGGTATCGGTCACAATCAGTTTTGCCTGCGACCCCTCGAGCCGTTGCTCGATTGTCTTCGGACCGAAGGCAGTGAACAACGGTTGGTAGACGGCCCCCGCACGGAGGGTGCCAAACAGGACGCACAAAAGTTCGGGAATACGCGGTAGCAACCCGGCAACCCGGTCGCCCGGCCCTATCCTGTTCTCGACGAGGAGGTTGGCAAAGCGAGCTGATTGCGTTTTCAGGTCGGCAAAAGTTACTGTGCCGCTGGTCCCGTCCGCGCTTTCCCACGCCAGTGCTATTTTGTCACCCGATGCGTGCCGGTCGCAACATTCGACGCATACATTCAACCCATCTGTATTGCCCCCGCCGAACGTCGCCTGAAAACTGGCGGCGTCAAAACCGTCATAGAAATCGTCATAATCCGGCACCGAATGATCAGTCATATTTCGTCCTCGCCTGCGGGGTTGGGGGAGCCGTGGGATTCAGGAACTTTGTTAGGCGAACGCCAGAATAACTCGGAAATACTTTAGAATGACACTACTGATGTACCAGCTCATGAGACCTATATTCCACCCAGACCGCCGTCTGGGACAGGTTCCAGTATCTATTCTGAGACATGGTTATCGGGCACGAGTATTTAACCTTTCGCAAGCCGCCCTCTGTTTGATCATGAAACTCGCTGTTAACGACAACAAGCCACAATATGCGCATCCTGTGTTTTGGGTTAGGTTTATCGCTGTCCATAAGGGCAGAGGTAGATGATGCTGGAACGCCATCCACTCAGCACAAAGATCTGGTCAGTGATCAAGGCCCCGCTCATAGCCCTGGTGCTGGCAGCAGGCGCGACACAGTCTCCGCCCGCCTGGGCGCAGTCGGCTGAGCTAATCGGCGCGTTTAAGCAATATCAGACCCTGAATAAACGCTGTACTCGGGCTGGGTCATCGCCTCCTGCGGCAGCAAAGTTGTAGTAAGCATGCGCCATGGCAAAGCTTTGCGGAACGCCTCGCCCCTCCTCATAAAGATGACCCAAATGACGCAACGAGAGGGCATCGCCTGCTGCCTGCCACTCTGCGGCAGCGCTGGCGAAGTTCCTAGCATCAAAAGCGCGCAGTCCGTCGTAGTAATCCGCGTAGGCAGGTAGAGCCACGGTCCAAAATACCAACGCGAGGAAAGTGAAGGTAATTCGACGCTTGAATCTTTGCATACGAGCCAGCCCTAAGCAAACCGCCACGGTCACAATGAAACGCATGGCCACCTCCCGTTAGAGGGATTATGGCACTGTCTCAATAATACCGCCATCTACCTTCGCCCCCCAACAGCAGGCCTCTAAACGCCTGTCATTCGGTGCACTACCCCCCCCACATGCCAACCTAATTTTTGTGCTGCTCCTGCCCTTGCGCGGCCCTCCTGGAGGCGGCGGACTAGTTCCTCACTGTTTAGAGGGGCGTTCCTTGGCTCCGAGAGTTTTGGCAACATGAACGGCAGCACGACCTTGGCGGCCTCTTTTGACGGCTGGATTAGGGCGTTGTCAGTCTGCCCTTAGGCTGGGCACCGAATAACGGCCCGTCGTCGTACATCAGGACAACCATACTGACCGGCATGTCCGGGACAAATAAATCGAAATCACCAACCATTCGGCACATTAATCTGATGCCGGCTGACAGATCCACGATGCCTATTTCATAGAGCGCATCGTTGAGGAACGCGCGGGGCACGACATGAACGCGCGTAAAACTGTAGAGCACGCCATCCGGCGCGATGTCGCGCCAGGCGATATCATCGGACCAGCACCCGCGACACACCGGCTTCGGGGGAAATGTCAGTCGGCTGCATCGATTGCAAATCGTCGACGTTAATCGTCCCTCGCCCAGTTGCTCCCAAAATGGGCGGGTAAATGATGAAACGCGTGGCGGAAACGGCCTGACGCCTTTGCGCCTTAGGATAGGCAGGTGGTGTTCATCACCGTTCATGGCCGACCCTCAAGCAAATGGACAATCGCAGCATTATAGTTTCCAAGTTCTGACACGGTCATCCCGATCTCGGCGCCGGCGACCTGGCGTTTGCCGGCGCGACCCAAAACCTGCAGGCAGGCTTCTACGACGTCGTAGAGCGGCGTTGCCTCCGGCGGATGGCCGCGTGAGAGGTGCCCGCCCGAGGTGTTGACTGGTCGCGTCCCATCGAATGCTGAACGACCATCAGCCGCTGCCGCCCAGCCTTTCCCACGCGGAAACAACCCGAGCGATTCCGTCGCTGCCACTTCAACAATGGTGCACGGCGCGTAGATTTGAAATACAGAAATGTCGTCCAACGTCAGCGCGGCTTGATCCAGCGCCGCAGCGGATGCCACTTGAATGCTCTTGTAGGCCGTCATGTCGACATGACGGTCGGCGATCTGATGCTCACCCTCATGGAAATAACCGCGCGAGCGCACGAGAACGTGTGGTTTGCCCGAAGAGCGGGCAAAATCTTCGGATGTGACCACGAGTGCGGCAGCGCCGTCCGCCCGTCCAGGCACTTCAAGCAGGCCGAGCGGCTCAACGATCATGCGCTGAGACAAAACTTCCTCAAGCGTAATCGGCGTGCGAAATTGGGCCAGCGGATTGAGGCACGCCTGACGCCGGTTTTTAACGGCAATCTCGGCAATTTGAGCACGGCTCACATTGTGTTCGTGCATATAGCGACGGGCTGCCATCGCATACCAGGAAATTGGAACCGCGCCAAAAATTGACTGGAAATCCACGTCCCCGGTCAGACGGATGCTATAGTCGAGATGATCCGCGGTTGCGGTGCCTGATTCAAAGTGCGCTGCGATGACCAGGACGCAATCTGATTCCCCGGTGCGCACGAGCCTGATGGCTTCATCAAAAGCCAAGCCTGCGGTCATGCCGTTTCCGAGCACCTGGACAACCGTCGAATTGGACGTCAGGCCGAGATAGGCCGTGAGGAAAGTATGAAAATATCCCTGCTTCGTATGATCTCCGGGATGCGCGACGACCACGCCGTTGAC
>CAUZJQ010000369.1:0-4331 GCA_963580095.1 Lentisphaeria bacterium
CTTGCAAATCCCTCACCCACGGGATGGTGCCGAGAACCGGGACGTTGCCGTACGACGCCACCAGATAAGGGTTCGACGGCTCGCTTTCAGAGTCCCCGGCCGCTGCTATCTCGGCGACAGAGGAAAACTCGGGCGGCAACTCCTGCTTGTAACCATTGAAAATTATGCCGGCGACCGTCAGGCCGTGACGCCGTGCGTAATCGACGGTGAGCAAGCAGTGGTTGATCGTCCCGAGCCCCGGCCGCGCCACGACCAGCAACGGCAGCTGGAGGTGCGCCGCCAGGTCGACGACCAGGTGTCGCTCGGTAAGCGGCACCGCCAGGCCGCCGGCACCTTCAACGAATACCGACTCGTACTTCTCGAACAACGGCCGGCCCGCAGCAACCAGGTCATCGAAGTCAATCGACTTACCCTCAAGCCGCGCCGCCAGCATCGGAGTCAGTGGCGCTTCGAATGAAAGGGGACAAATTGCCGACTCCGCATCGTCGACACCGGAGACCCGGCGCAGAACATAGCTGTCGGCCTCGGTGTCGCCGAGCATGCAGCCGCTCTGCACCGGTTTCCATACGCCAACGCTGCGGCCGCGACCGCGGAGTGCCGACGCCAATGCTGCCGCGATCCACGTCTTGCCGACGCCGGTATCGGTACCTGTTATGAACAGTCCGTTCATTCGGTGACCTCGGTAATTGAGCGGTACAGGATTGACAACATCTCCTGCAGCTCCACGGCCGTGCTGGCCAGCGGCGGCATGAAAATGACGACGTGTCCGAGCGGTCGCACGATCATGCCGAGCTCGCGGCTGCGGTCGCAGACCTTCACGCCGATCTGCTCCTGCCAGGCGTATGCTTCGCGAGTCGATCTGTCCTGCACCAGTTCGATACCTGTCATGAAACCACGGTTCCGCACCTCACCGACGTGTTCGCATTCTGCGATCTCCGCAAGCGCCCGCCGAATGATCGCCTGATTCTCGTTGACGTGCGCCAGCAGATTGCTCGTCTCGAACAATTCCAGACTGGCCAGGGCCGCGGCGCAGCACAACTGGTTGCCCGTATAGGAGTGGCCGTGGAAGAACGTTTTCTGCTCGTTATATTCACCGAGAAACGCCTCGAAAATCGCATCGGACGTAACTGTCGCTGCCAGCGGCAGGTAACCGCCGGTCAATCCTTTCGCCAGGGTCATGATATCGGGGCAGACGTCTTCGTGATCGCAGGCAAACATCCGCCCGGTGCGCCCGAAGCCGGTGGCGACTTCGTCGGTGATCAGCAGGACACCGCTGTCGCGGCACCGCTGCTCGAGCGCCTTGAGAAAGCCCTCGGGCATCATGATCATACCGGCAGCGCCCTGTACCAGAGGCTCGACAATAAGGCCGGCAACGTCGGCAGCGTGGTCAGTCAGAATGTCGTCGAGCGCCGCCAGGCAGTGGGCGACGCAGTCATCGACCGAGCCATCGAAGCGGTACGGGTATGGGTACGGCACTTCGAAAGTTGGAAAGAGCAGGTCGCGGTAGGTCGAATGGAACAGGTCAATGCCGCCAGCGCTGACAGCCCCAATAGTATCGCCGTGGTAGGCGTTTGTCATCTTGATGAATCGGCTGCGCTCCTGCCCGAGCAACCGCCAGTACTGATACGCCATCTTGAGCGCGATCTCGACCGACTCGGAACCGCTGTCGGAGTAAAAGACGTGATTGAGCCCAGCCGGTGTGAGCTCTGCAAGCTTCGCCGCCAGGCGTGCCGACGGGATGTTGGCGAGTCCCAGCAGGGTCGAGTGTGCGACCCGGTCGAGCTGGTCACGGATCGCCGCGTCGATTTCCGGGACACAGTGTCCATGAATATTAAGCCACAACGACGAAACGCCGTCGTAATACTCATCGCCGCGAATGTCAACGAGCCGCACGCCATGGGCCCGCTCGATGATGACCGGATCGGTGGCTGTCCAGTCCTGCATCTGGGTAAACGGGTGCCAGACACAATGCTTGTCCAGGGCGGTGATTTCGTCGTGTGCCAGCGTCACTTTTGCTTCTTTTCAGTTTTGTCCAGGAACCCCTTGATGCGCCGGAACAAGCCACTGCCGAGCCAGGCATCGCCATGGGAAACGACAATCTCGACGAGCTCGAGAACGTCGTCCTCGCCGGCCCAATGCCTGTTGATGATCTCCGGTTCGACGTTTTTCATCAGTGAGTTCAGGACGAAACAGGCGATCGCAACATCGTCGATGAAGGCGATCGGACCGAGCAGCAGCTCGGGCAGCAGGTCGAGCGGCGAGATGAAGTAGGCGATAGCCATCAGGATTTTCGTCTTCTCGCGTTCCGGCACATCCTTGTCGAAGAGCAGACAGACGAGCAGATGAAACAGGTCGGGCGCAAGCAGCAGGATTTCAGCCCACTTGTGTTCCGTCTCGGACTGGTCGAGCCACTTGCGGATCCGTACGCGCAGCTTCTGGTAAAAATCCTCGTAGCGCTTTTCCATGCCGCCTGATTTTTTTTGCTCAGCCATTGGTTGTCACTTCCTTGTGGTTTTGCGGTATTCGCGGTGACAGTTGAAGCCGGAAGACTTCAGCACTTTATACTCAGATTTGGCAGTGTCACGGCCACTCGTCTCGATTGCCGCAGACTCCCGGGTCACAAATCCGGCGTCGCCTTGATAGGCGTTTATCAGCATCTGATCCTGGTTAGCCCGCAGGAAGAGGCATCAACATCGTTGATCAAACGCAATCAGGCTATCCAGCGTTCCTGCAATATCCGGCCCCAGCCCCACATAGTCGCCGAGAAAAACGATCGTATCCGTCGACTCAGGAAGGAGGGCGCTTAGCATTTCAGCAAGCAGCACGCACGAATGACCATGGATATCGCCAATAGCCGAGAATGTCACTCGTGTTTGCGGGGCCCTGATTCAACTCAGGCGTTCGCAACCGATTTATGAAATGACAATGGCTATTTCGTCATCGACGACGTCGACGACAGCCTTGCCACCGTTCGCGAGCGGGCCGAAGAGGATCTCGTCGATCAGCTTTTCGTGCACTTCCGACTGAATCAGCCGGGCGACCGGTCGGGCGCCGTATTTCGGATCGTAGCCCTTCTCCGCCAGCCAGCTGCGGGCTGCCGGTGTGAGCTCGACCTCGACCTTCTTCTTCTGCAGCATCTCGTCCATTTCACTGATGAACTTGTCGACGATGCGTTCGGTCAGGTCGATCGTCAGCGCCTTGAAGTGGATAATAGCGTCGATGCGATTGCGGAACTCCGGCGAGAAAAACTTGTCGACGGCGCCCTGGTTTTCCTGCGGCATCTCGCGATTGCGGAAGCCAATGCCGTTGGCGGCAAGTTCCTTGGCTCCGACGTTCGAAGTCATGATCAGCACGACGTTGCGGAAATCTGCTTTGCGCCCGTTGTTGTCGGTGAGTGTGCCGTGGTCCATGACCTGCAGGAGGATGTTGAAGATTTCGGCGTTGGCCTTCTCGATCTCGTCGAGCAGCACGACAGCATACGGCGTCTTGATGATGGCCTCGGTCAGCAGACCGCCCTGTTCGAAGCCGACGTAGCCGGGCGGCGCCCCGATCAGGCGCGAGACGGTGTGTTTCTCGCTGTACTCGCTCATGTCGAAGCGGATGAAGGTGTTGCCGAGAATGTTGGCGAGCTGCTTGCACAGTTCCGTCTTGCCGACACCGGTCGGGCCGGTGAATAGGTAGGAACCGATGGGCTTGTCGATATTGCGCAGGCCGGCGCGCGACAGCTTGATCGCTTTGGCCAGTTTCCCGATGGCCTCGTCCTGGCCGAAAATAACCTGCTTGAGTTCGAGGTCGAGATTCTTCAGCTTGGTCAGGTCCGAGCTCGACACTTTGCTGCGCGGCAGTTGTGCGATGTCCGCAACGATGTTCTCGATGTTGCGCGTCGTAACGTTTTTCTGCTTCCGGGTTCTGGCGGAAAGGGCGTAGTTGGCACCGGCCTCATCGACGACATCGATCGCTTTGTCCGGCAGGAAGCGGTCGTTCATGTAACGGGCCGCAAGCTCGGCAGCTGTCGTCAGTGCACTGTCTGGAAAGCCGATCTGAAAATGCTCCTCGTAATACGGCCGCAACCCCTTGAGAATGCTGATCGTCTCCCGCACGCTGGGCTCGGCAATGTCGATCTTGAGAAACCGCCGGGCCAGGGCACGATCCTTCTGGACATAGTTCTTGTACTCGGCATACGTGGTCGAGCCGATGCAGCGCACTTTGCCGGCAGACAGAACGGGCTTGAGCAGGTTCGAAGCATCCATGGAGCCGCCCTGAGTGGCGCCGGCACCAATGACCGTGTGGATCTCGTCAATGAACAGAATCGCTTTGTCCTTCGCCTCGAG
>CAUZJQ010000370.1:0-4314 GCA_963580095.1 Lentisphaeria bacterium
CATTGCCTCCGGGCGTCGGGCATGTTGTGTTCGACCGCAAGCAACCCGGACAGTTGCGCGAAGCGTTGCGGACCCATAAGCCGGAGGCTGTTGTCGACACGATCGCGTACAAGGTCGAGGATGTCGAAGAGGTTGTGTCGGCGCTGCCGGATTTGCGCCATTATGTATTTTGCGGCAGCACCGTGATCTATGGTAAAATAGGCAAGGATACGCCGGCGGAGGACTATCCTGCCAAAGACGAGGGTGCCTACGGCCGCGGCAAGGTGGCGTGTGAGGCGTACATGGCTGAGCAGGCGTCGGCCAATGGCTTCAGATTTACCAGCCTGCGGATGGCCAATCCGGTCGGGCCCGGCGACGATCTGGTCTATTTGGTCGGTCGTGATTCGCTGTTCATCGACCGGATGCGCCAGGGCAAGCCGATTATTATCCCCGGTGACGGTCACTCACGCATGCACTCAATTGATGTGCGTGACGTGGCGCGGGCATTTGAATACGTGCTCGAGCGCGAGGAATGCTTCGGCCAGTGCTACAACATGGCAGGCGACGCGGTTATGACGCTTGACGAATATTTTGCTTCAATCGCCCGGGCACTTGGCGTTGAGCTGGTGGCGGAGCATATCCCAAATGACTGGTTTCGCGACAACGAGGATCTGTGGGCTGACTGGCCGCGCAAGTTCACCTTCGGCTACAACTGGGTGGCGTACGAGTCCGGATTCGATATCACGGCCCTGCGTCAGACCGGGTTCGTATGCGAGACCGACCACGACACCAGCATCCGTCTGCAGACCGACTGGCTCGATGCGAACAATCTGATGCAAAGCTCGACCGACGAGGACGGAGAAGACCGGATCCTCCAACAGTTCAGCTGAACGACACGGCGACAGCGCAGACCGTCAGGGGTTAACGTTTGCCCGACCCGTGGGTGATGATCGTGTCGGCCCCTGTGAATGCAAGAGCGGCCTGAGCGTCTGTCGCGTTGTTCCCATATCCGCAGCGTGATAGATTCACGGGCAACATGGCGAATCAAACACATTCTGGCTGGCTCCCCCCCATCGCTGTCGACGTCTGGCTGCCGGTATACAATGCGAGCGCCACGCTTGGATGCGCGTTGGAGTCGCTGCTGCGCCAGACGCACTACGTGATGCGGATCATTGCTGTCGATGACGGTTCCGATGACGGCAGTGCGGATATCCTCGATGCCTTTGCCGCCCGCGATTGGCGTATGTCTGTAACGCACCTGGCGCATGCCGGGCTGGTGCCGGCTTTACGGGCCTGTGCCGAGCGCTCTGATGCAGCCTTTGTGGCTCGGGCCGATGCCGATGACGTCTATCTCAAGCAGCGCCTGGAATTGCAACTGGCGCGGGCCCAGGCGGATGACCGCCCGGCACTGATCGGGACCGGAGTACGCCAGTTCCCCAGTGCGATGATCGGTGGCGGGATGCGCGCCTACGCCAGCTGGGTCAATGCGCTCGGTGCTGCGGGCCACCTGCATCGGGATCGGCTGATCGAGTGTCCGATCGTACATTCGACGTTTCTGTTTCGCCGCGATGTCTATGACCGGGTCGGCGGCTATCGTGAGACCGACGGCCCGGAGGATTTCGATCTGCTGCTGCGTTTTGTCGAGGCTGGCGAGACCCTGGCGAGCGTGCCCGATGTGGTGACCTTGTGGCGGTTGCACGAAGACTCCTTGCAGAAGCGGGATCCGCGCTATAGCACCGAGGCATTTCTGCGGACCAAGCTCGATCATCTCCGACGCCTGGAAATTATCGATGGCCGTGCCGTCGTGATCTGGGGCCAAACATATGCCGGCAAGTGGCTGGCAGAGCAGTTGCAGGCGGACGGAACCGAGGTGGCTGGTTTCATCGAACTGGATCGTCGCAAGATCGGGCAGCGGCCATACGGTGTAATGGTTGTCGATGCGCGCGACTATGTTCCGGCGGCGGATGCCCTTCACATCAATATGGTGCGCCGCCTCGATGCGAGAGTGTTTTTTCGGGAAGCTCTATGCCGGGCCGGTCTGTATGAATGGCAGGATTTCGTGGTGATGCAGTAGCTTTTCAGAGTGGGGTATTTTATATATCCGATCTATGTTATCATAATGTTGTTTGGTGCATTCCGCTGCCGCCAGTTTGCCTTCCTTCCTTACTCAACCTCGGGCAGAATCATGTGCAGGACCGGGTCGGTCAACGTCATCCGTTTGCTTGCCGCCGGCATCTTCGTCTGCTGTTTTGCGTTGCCGCTGTTCGCTGCCGATAGCGTGCGGAACAAGCTGAGGATGAAGATTCCGAAGATCTATTTCGAAAACGCGAGCCTCGACACGGTCATTGCCGGATTGAAGGACCTGAGCCAAGCGCACGACCCGGATCGGGAAGGCATCAACATCGTTCATGTCAAACCGGATGACGGCAGTGACGCGGGCGCTCGACTGGTGACGCTGGAATTCGACAATATCCCTTTGGGCGAGGCGATTCGCTATGTCTGTCTGGCGGCAGAGGCGAGCTGCAAAGTGGAAGAGCACGCTGTCATCATCGCTTCCCGCGGCGTTCGCATGAACAATATGCAAACGCGCGTCTATCCGATTGCCGTCGGTTGCCTCGATCAGATTGCGACACGAAGAAGTGGCGGCGGCATCGGTGACGGCACAGATGATGGGGGCGACCGGCGCCGGACAACGGCGCGGGAGTATTTCGAGAACAAAGGTGTCAAGTTTCCGGCGAACGCGAAGATCGATTACGATGGGCGCAGCGGCAAGCTGTTCGCGACGAATACCGGTGAGAACCTGCGCCGGATCGAGAGGATCCTGAATCAGCTCTGTGACTGATGCGGTGTCCGGGTAATTCCTATTCCAGATCCCAACGGCTCGGATTGAGCCCCGGCGCCGCAGTCGGCATGTCGGGCGGCTTGTTGCCAGCCTCCGGAATCCAGATACGGCCGCCGCGATCACCCATGAGCTCTTGTACCGCGGGCGGAAGTTTCGCAACTTCCTCCGCATCCCAGGGGTCGACCGCTTCGCTTGGTCCCGCCCAGGTCGGACGATACGCCAGTTGCAGGGCTTCGCGTGCGTAGTCGCCGGTGTTTGGATAGTTGCCGTGAAAGAGGCAATGATCGAAGACCACGGCCGATCCGGCCCCGCATATGATCATCACTTCCTCGGGATGGGCGTCGTAGCGCAGATACGGGTTGGCCTGATTGTGGTAGCTCAAGTGCGACCGTGGAATGACTCGAAACGGCGACACTTCGGGAGTCAGGTCATCGAGGTAGTACAGGACTCGCAGCAGCTTCGGGCACGAAAACTGGGTGCCGAAGATGACCGAGCCCCAGGGTTGCCCGTCGCAGTGAAAGCTGATACCTGGATGGCCCGGGTCTGAGCTGCTGTAGTCATAGGACATCAGCACAAGCTCATTGCCGCATAGCGTTCGGAGGAAATCGAGCGTTGGCGGAAAGGCGATGAGATCGGAAACTGCACCACCGACAAACTCGAGGTTGTTTCGGCCGCGCTGGTGGACGCTGTAATCCACATGCGTCGTCTCGAACTTTGCGGTCTGTGCTTTCAAGCGCGCGATGTGATCGGCGTCCAGCAGGTCGGGCAGCACGACGTACCCCTCGACCTCCAATTGCCGAATCCGCTCGCCTACGGTCAACTGGTGCCAGTTGCGGTCATCTATAACGGGCGCGGATTTGTCAGGATTCATTGATGTTTCGCCAGCGCTCACGGAATAAAGATCCGAGTTGATTGTTTACGCCTACGGTTGAACGCGCTCCAACACCTGCCGCAGAATTCCGATCGCTTCGTCAATCTGTTCTTCACTGATCACGAAGGCCGGTGAGATTTGCAGTTGATCGCCGCGCACGCCATCGACGCAGCCGGGGAAACCGCCGATCAGGATCAGCCCGGCCGCCATTGCTTCGCTCACTATGCGGCCGGTGAGGCCCAGTTCTGCCGGCAGCGGTTCGCGGGATTCCCGGTCGGCGACAAACTCGAGGCCGAGAAACAAGCCGACACCGCGGATGTCGCCAACGATATCGAGGTCCTGCAGTTCCTCGAGCCTCGCCCTCAGATAGTCGCCGCGCGCTGCTGCCTGTGCCACCAGGTCGTGGTCCTGGATATACGTCAACACCGCCAGGGCGGCACTGCACGACAGCGGATTGCCGCTGTACGTGAATCCCTGCGTGTGTCTGCCGCTGCCGGACTCCACTGTGTCCCTGATAGCGGCGCTGACGATGACGGCGGACAACGGTGCGTAGCCGGCGGCCAGGCCTTTGCCGACGACAATGATGTCGGGCACAACGTCCCAGTGGTCGATGCCCATGTTC
>CAUZJQ010000371.1:0-4312 GCA_963580095.1 Lentisphaeria bacterium
GAAAAATACTGCCCCGGCGGCGCGTGGAACGGCGGCAGCGGCTTCATCAAGGAACTGTACGACCGGCCGGACTGGGAGGAGCAGATGGAAAAGATGGCAAGTTGGGAGACGCCGGTCGATCTGGAATGCAGCTCCGAGTTCGGTTCACATATCATCAACGCCTGCGAAGGCGGCAAGCCGATTATCATCCATGGCAACGTCGAAAACACCGGGCTGATCGACAACCTGCCCGACGACTGCTGCGTCGAAGTGCCAGTCTACGTCGACAAAAACGGATTGCAGCCGATGAAAGTCGGCAAAATCCCGATGCACGGAGCCGCAATCAACCAAACCCAGATCAATGTCCAAAGGCTCGCTGTCGAAGCGACGATCACCGCCGATCCCGAGCTCGTCTTCCAGGCCTTTTGCATGGACCCTTTGACGGCAGCATGCTTGGCGCTCGACGAGATTCGCGACATGGTGATCGAGCTGCTAGAGGCCCAGCGCTTCTGCCTGCCGGCCTTCGAGGGCAAGGCACTGGCGAAGCGCCCGTACATGGTCGGCTGCACTGCGGGCAGCGTCGAGCGCCACATCGATCCCGGTGAAGAACGTACGGAACAGGGCAGAGAAGCAGGAAGCTGATCCGTGGCCGGACGATGCCTGGGCACCTGTCCCGCCCTACCCGCTCACCCAGATGACGCGGACGCAGTCGAGGCGCAGTTCGGCGGCCTCAAGATGGATGCGCAGCTCGTCGAGTTGTGCAGTCAATGCCTCGAGCTCGTCGTCACGGACGTGATCGTTGATTTTGCGCAAGGCCTGCAGGCGCTCAAGCTCGGCACCGAGCGTTGAAGACATTGCAGCGACCGCTTCATCGCGGATGCCCGTCGCCTGCCGCTCCGCAAAAACCCGCGCCTGCTCGCACATCGCGGGAATCAGTGTATGCGTCAGCTCGCGGCGGTCCAACAAGGAGCCCTCCCCAGGGCGCAGTTGCTCATGAAGGAACTCGTGCGTAAAGGACGCAGTCCGGTCTTTTTGCCGATGATCAACGACGATACGGATCGGTGTAGGCGCCAGGAAACGATCGGCATGCAGCCGGGTCGGGGCAGTCGGTTCGAGAACGAATGCGGTTTCGAGAAGAACGGCGCGTTCATTGCCTTCCAGTGTCGCCACGCTGCTGTTGCCGCGCTCAGAGCCGAGCAACATGTCAACGGCGCCGATGACCATCGGATGGTCGCTGGTGAGGAACTCGATGTTTTCATGTGTCAGGGCATGGCGACGTGAGAAGGTCACGGAAGCGCCGTCATTGGAGAGACCGGGGATGCCTTCAGAGAACAATTCTTCGCAGCTCAGCACATAGCTGCGCGGCGCCAGTTCCTCCTGCTTGACGCCGTACCATTCGAAGACATCGTACATGAACTTCTCCAGAGTGCGCGCCTCGTCCGCTGCCACGATCTCCGTAACCAGGGTGTCGGCCGCGGCCGCGTTGCAGGAACTCAACTCGAGCAGGTGATCACGGCCAATCGCAGCACGGCATGCCAATTCATCGTGGAAAGCGCGCGTATTCGCCACCAGTTCCCCCCAGGCATCTGCTGAGTCCTCGACCACTGCGAGCGCCAGGTCGGACAAACGGGCACCGAATTTTTCGATGCACAGCTCGGCATCGGTCGTCGGTCCTGAAAACGCGTCGAGACCATCAGCATACCACTCGGCAAGACGCGCCTGCGGGCTACCCGCGACAACCGGCACGTGGATCTTGATATCCGCAGTCTGACCGATGCGATCGAGACGCCCGATACGTTGTTCGAGCAACTCCGGATCCATCGGCAGATCGAACAAGACCAGATGATGCGCGAACTGGAAGTTCCGACCTTCGCTGCCGATCTCCGAGCAGATGAGAATGCGCGCACCCTCGGTCTCGGCGAACCACGATGCGTTACGATCCCGAATGATCAGCTCGAGATCCTCATGGAACAGCGACGACTTGACGTTCACGCTCTTCTGCAGCGCCTCATCGATCGCGATCGCTTTCTGCGTAGTTCGGCAAATCAGCAGTACTTTCTCACCAGCCAACTCCTGCAACAATGCTGCGAGCCAAACGATGCGCGGGTCATCTGCGTCGACCTCGGACTTCGGATTGCGTTTCTCCGATACGAACTCCGAGCGCAGAATCTCGATGTTCGCCTCGGTTCCATCGAGAATGTGCTGCTTAAAAATACGCTTGGGAAATCCCTGGATGACATGGCGCGTGTTGCGAAACATAACACGGCCGGGCCCATGGCGATCAAGCATCTCGTTGAGCAGTTTCGATCGGGCGGCATCGTCGTTGTTGCAAACATCGCACAACAACTGTTCGACGTGTGCTTCGTCCTCGGGGAAAACGGATTTGATGCGGGCGCAGTCATCATCGGTCAGCTCGGAACCCGCGACCAGCCGGCCGGCGGCAGCTGCGACATCGCCAAACTGTGCAGCCTCCTCCTCGAACTGTAGAAAGTCCGGATAACGATCGGGATCGAGCAATCGCAACCGCGCGAAATGCCCGGCGTGCCCGAGCCGTTCGGGCGTCGCCGTCAGCAGCAGCAGCCCGGGCGTGCGCTGGCTAAGGGTATTGACCAGCTCGTACTCCGCGCTCGACGACTCCGGAGTCCAGCGCAAATGGTGCGCTTCATCGACAACTACAACGTCCCAGCCCGCCTCGATCGCGAAGTTCCGGTACCGTTCACTGCCGGTGAGAAAGGAAATACCGCAAAGAATCAGTTGCTGGTCGAGAAAAGGATTTCCGGCCGGCGCCCCGTCGACCACAGCGGCGCAACGCGCCTCGTCGTAAATGCTGAACCACATATTGAACCTGCGATAAAACTCGAGAAACCACTGGTGGATGAGCGAATCCGGCACCATGATAAGCACGCGCGACGCCAGGCCGTTGAGGTTCAGGCGATGGACGATCAGCCCGGCCTCGATGGTCTTGCCGAGCCCGACCTCATCGGCCAGCAGGACCCGCGGGATCGGTCGATTGGCCACTTCGTTGGCGACATAGATCTGATGCGGGATCAGGCTAACACGGCCGCCAACAAGGCCGCGGATTGACGACTGCCGGCTGCGGTTGCGCCAAGTCAGCGCTTCGACGCGGAGGTCGAACAGCAGCGGTTCATCGACATGGGCGTTCTGCAATCGGTCCAGCGGCTGGTTGAACGTGATTCGATCGGACAATGCGACTTCCGCGATCCGTGTCGCACCGGCAACATAAGTGATCAGACCGTCATCATCGATGACCTCGTCAACGGTGATCTCGGTATCATCTCGTGTCGCGACCGTGTCGCCGGCAGCAAAGATCACCCGCCGCACAGGTGCGGACTCCACAGCATACCGCCGCATTTCCTCGCCGGCGCCGAACTGAATGCAGACATCGCGGACACCGATATCGGCGACGACACCAAGCCCGAGTTCCGGTTCCGATTCACTTACCCAGCGTTGGCCAATGATGAACATGTATGAAACGTGATTCGTGAAACGCAATGCGTCAATGACTCTTCGCAACACCAGCGGCGATCCATGGTATATTGAGTAAAATGAATGTCGGTCTCCAACTCACTGAAAAGTTCAGCAACAACGGGCTACGGGAAATCGTCAGCAGCAGGCAAGCGATCGTGCTTCAACAACTGGCCAATACGCCTGCGCCAAAACACGACGACAACGCGAAGCAAACGTAATGACGTTCCGCCTATGACGACGCTCACAGTCTTCTACGTCGCCGACCCGATGTGTTCTTGGTGCTGGGGCTTCCGCGACGTGCTCCGGCAGATCCTCGAACAGTTGCCGCAATCCGTTGGGGTGCGCTATGTCATGGGCGGGCTGGCGCCGGACTCGGATGAATCGATGCCGGACGAGACGCGCGAGTACATCCAAGGCGCCTGGCGCCAGGTCAGCGTACGCACCGGCGCGCAGTTCAACTGGGACTTCTGGACGACATGCCAACCGCGCCGTTCGACGTACCCCGCTTGCCGCGCCGTGCTTGCGGCCCACGCTGTCAACGGCAGCGGGCCGGCGATGTTCGACCGCATCCAGCAGGCTTATTATCTTGAGGCACGCAACCCGTCCGATGCCGACACCCTCGTCGCACTGGCCGGCGAACTGGGAATCGATCGCGAACAGTTTCGCAACGACCTGAAATCACCACAAACAGAGAACCTGCTGCAAAAAGATTTCCGACTGCAGCGCGAACTTGGGTGCCAGACGTTCCCGAGTCTTGTTCTCGAGAACAACGGTGAGCGGCAATATCTGACAGCGGGCTACGACGATTTTGAGAGAATTCGGGCGCGTCTTCAGTAGAATGGAT
>CAUZJQ010000372.1:0-4294 GCA_963580095.1 Lentisphaeria bacterium
GCACGCGCTCGCCTAAAGAAAATTGGTATGACACTGACCCGTCTCTAATGCCTTGATGGGAGCGCGTCCAGCGCTAGTTCCTTGCGCAGGCCCTCGGTCGGTTCAAGTTTAAACTCCTCAATCGGAATTCCGGTTGCATCAGCGGCGCGCGGATAAGCGTTGAAGGCAGCAATCACGGCCGCCGCGTCGACCATCGCCGCCTCACCCAAGGTATCGACGATCCCTTTTCGGGCTGCTTCCGTCTGGGTTGGATTCCGGTTGCAGATCCCCTCGGCGAACGCGTTCATCAAGTCGCCCTGCGGCAGGCCTGAAGTGTCGGTGGCACCTTCAACAACAGAGTGCATATCGTATTCGGTTCCAGTGTGCTGGCCGCTCACACGGAGCCGCATGGCATGACCGGTAGTTCAGTAAAAGCACCCGAAAAGCGATGAACTGCGCGCGGCCAGATACTCAATTTGTGCCCGCGAAATGCTGCGGTCGATCCCCTCGAGTTCACGGATGCTGGGATTTGGCATGTACAAGCAATCCAGGAGCGCAAACAATTGGGTCGCCGCTGCGGGTACCAATGTCAGCGAACGCACTATATTGAATTGCCCGCGGCCATTCACATAGTGATCTTCGAGTTCGGGACCGGCATTATCAGGTGCCGTTGTCGAAACCCATCCCGGACCAGGTGTAGCCCGTTCCCAACGCTCGCGCGGCGGTGTGCCGGGTTGAGGGTCAGGCAGCGGAGCAAGCTTCACCCCAATGCCATCAGCAAACGCGTCGATTGTGATTGCAAGAATAGCGACACCGATTATCTCGACAAATTCGTCTTCTTCGATGCCCGCGTCGAGCGCTTCGCTGAACCAACTCTGGGTCAACCGCCCCGAATCTGTCGCGACGCGGTGGATCACATCGACCCATTCTCTCGGCAGGTCACCTAAATCGTCGTGCTCGCCCCTGACCGTGTAGGGAGACAAGGCTGTTTTGCGTTCACGGCACACACCACAGCTCCACGCATGACGCGCTTCGGCAACGACTGCGAGCCGTTGCGCCCCGGTTAGCCAGGCACCCGGCTCAGCAAGCTGTGGCCAGGCTGTCTCAAGTGCCAAGAGTAACGGGGGACGAATCGTCGCCGGTGCGATTTCAAAAATATTGGCCACTGGTTCATGCTCCCTGGCTAGCTGATCGGCGCGGGCAAAAGTCGATACCACGCGAGGTTAGCACCCTTTTGAAAGATTATTGCCACTGATTGACCGGCGCAACGACAACGGATAACGGATGTAAAGCGTCACCGTCAGACGGATGATCTCAGGGGAACTGTTGAAATAGCAGAACGGAATCATCATCCGCCGATGATTAGAGAACGGCCTACTCTGCCTCGAGCCGTTTTGTTGTGACACGGTCGTCGACACGGTATGTGGGACAGTTGCTGCCGCTGTCCTTTCTGGCACCCGATATCGTCTCCGCTGTCCTCACCAGTACGATACCGGCGGAGCTTACCGCCGAAATACTCATCAAACGGGTAGTCTGCCCCTGGATTGGGCCGAACAGAGGTACCTTGTTGGGTTCCAGGCAGCATCATAACACGGTAAACTGGAACCGGTTTTTAGACCCGCAGAGATATCCGGCTGATAATCTACCAAATATCTCTCCGGCGCCGGTCTCCGGTTCCGGAAAGGCGATAATCGCAGGCGAAAGGCCGCGGAACGTGAGCGGTCCGGCGGCAACACCGAAAGTGGCGAAATTTGTCTCTGTGGGATAGAAAAATTGACGGTGCTGTCAGTCTAATGCGCACTCGTCTCCGATAGGCGGGAAAACGCCAAGCTCACGCGGCAACTTTACGCCACTCCGCCAGAGCGCCCGCGTTGAATTAATATCGGGGTGCAGATACCGTTAGGTCGTCCGAACGTCTTCGTGGCCCAGCACCCCTTTGATGACCACAATATTCTGGCCACGACTATTCTTGGCTCTCTTTCTGGGACATTGAATGCAATATCCAGTGCGCCATTGCGACGATTTCGACGTCCCGCCGAAAATAACCAAGTAGTTGGACGCCCAACGGCATACCGTCCTGGGCAAGGAGGGGCATGTTAAGGGCGGGTATGCCCAGTACCGAAGACTGTTCACCATAAACGGTGTTTCCTACCGGGAGGCCTCTGGGAGCAGGGCCGATAGAGTTCAATGTGACAAACCCATCATACTTCGACGCTAGCGCTTCGTGGCGAAGGCGAGCTCCTTCACTCCATTTCAACGCGTTCTCATATTGGTCCCGGGTTACATCGTCTGCGGCGTGGGCGCGATCTAATACACGTGGGCCTATTAACTCTGGACTACGGTCAGCGTACATCATCAGCGGCCATCGGCCTTCAAAGGTGAGTATGACTTCCATTGTTTTGCGAAGTTCGACTAGGTCTTGCTCATACTGCTCGAGTTCTGGGTCATCGGTCCGGTCCAATATTTCAACCCCAGTCCGTTTCAGTTTAAGAATCATTTCGTCGAAAATCGCGCGTGTCTCGCCTGACGTCTGGTCCCATCCGGGCGTATCCAGCCGGGCTAGGCGCTTTGGCTTTTGAGCGGTAGGCAGGGATGTTACGCCCCTGAGGCTCGGATGGCCGGGTGCGCCCCCGGCATTTTGCGACAGCCAGCAGGCGCTGACCCATGTGTCCGCTAGCGATCCACCAAGGATACCCAGGTGGGCGACACTGGGTGGCGAGGGAAACCCACCGCCTAGGTTCATCGAACCAAAAGAGGGCTTCAGTGCCCAGGTACCATTGAAACAAGCTGGACGCAAAACGGAACCACGAACCTGAGTACCGATGGCCATGGCCACCATACTTGCTCCTACGGCTGCGCCCGAGCCGCTTGACGAGCCTCCCGGTGTCCGCTCTGTATCCCACGCGTTACGCGTCGGTCCCGGCTCGCCAAAGGCGAACTCGGTAAGGACTGTCTTGCCCACAAGAACTGCACCACCACGCCGGAGGAAGTAAGCACATGCCGAATCCCAGCCGGTTTCGTAGCCTTCGAAGAGCCGGCTACCCAGTTGCATTGGCATGTCTTCAGTTTCAAAAACGTCTTTTAACGCGTAGGGCATTCCGTCAAGGGGCGAAAGGGGTCGTCCATCCTGGTAACGTTTGGAAGAGTGATCGGCCGTTATGCGCGCGCGTTCGAGGCTTAAAGTCACAAATGCCCTGATGTGTGGTTCTCGTTCTGATAGTGTTTCTAAACAGCGTTCGAGATAGTGGCGGGGGGTATCGGATCCATTTAGGAAGGCAGGAATTTTGTCGTGAAACGTCAATAAATTTGATGAATTCGGTGCATAATTTATTTTCATAGCGGAAATACCTGATTTTGTTTCCCAACCTATCCTTACCGCGGTCAATTTGGGAGGGGGGGCTTATGGAAGGTTTCTGTTTTGGTCTCTTAAGATTTGAATGGAGCTAATCTAAATGTCTTTAAATCTTGAAGCACTGACAAGTAATTTTGTCGCATTGGCCTCCGGGGTCGACATCTCAAAACCAATTTCATCAGAGGATGTCGAAGATATTGAACGCGCCATGGATCAATACGCTGTCTTGATTTGGCGTGGGTGTCCACTTCAAGAGGAACAGCAGTTAACCCTCGCGAAATCGTTTGGTGAGGTGGAGGTTTCACTCTTATCCCAACACCGAGGTTCCGGTGGACCGGCCAATAAAAGCTTTGTTCCGATCAGCAATGTTGGGAGCGATGGGAAATTATTAGAGCGTAATGAACGTCGTATGGGTTCCCAGGTCGCGAACCAACTTTGGCACTCAGATAGCTCGTTCGTGCAGACAGTTGCCAAATATTCACTGCTTTCCGCGCAACAAGTGCCGGAAGTGGGTGGAAATACTGAATTTGCCGATCTTAGGGCAGCATATGACGCATTACCTCAAGAGCTTCAGATTGCGATGGAGGACTTGGTCGGTGAACATCATTCGTTGCACTCTAGGATACTTCTAGGATTAAATTATTCAGAAGAAGAAATCTTAAAGTCGTCCCCATCATACTGGCCGTTAGTTCGGACTCATCCAGTGACAACGCGTAAGATCATATTTGTCCCTGTGCACATCCGGGCGATTGAGGGTATGACGGATCCGGAGGCTCGTTTGCTCGTTTCTGAGTTAATTGAGCACTCCACTCAAGATACATTCAAGTATTCTCATAAGTGGGCGAATGATGATTTAGTTATGTGGGATAATCGATGCACGCTTCATCGTGGTAAACGATACGATTTAAAGTCCCCGCGTATTCTTCGACGCGTAACTATTACACAATAGAATATAATGCCGCT
>CAUZJQ010000373.1:0-4288 GCA_963580095.1 Lentisphaeria bacterium
TGATTGCGTTGACAGGCGCGGACCATGTCCCAGCACTCGGGAACGGTGCGGGCCATCGCCTTTTCGCAGTAGACGTGCAGCCCGGCATCGGCGGCTGCAACGGTGATGTCGCGGTGCAGAAAATTGCCGGCGCAAACGGCGACGGCATCCAGCCCGCCGTCGCTTAACATGGCGTTGGTGTCGGTGTACTCCTGCGCCGTCAGATTTCGGTGGGCTGCGACTGCGGCGGTGCTTTCCGGATTGACATCACACAGGGCAACGATGTCGGCGGCTTCCAGGAGGTAGCTGCTGAATTCCTTGCCGAAGCTGCCGCAGCCGATCAGGCCGAATCTAAGTCTTTCGCTCATTGGAGAATCGTCGTGGTTGTGAGGTTGACAAGGTAATGAGTGAATGAGTACGATTGAGTAGTCTCAGCACACCATGCCGATTTTTGAGGCGGCGCCGTGGGCCGATGGGGATTCGCCCATCCAGCGTCCGTCGTGTGGTTCGCCCGCGGGTTGATATCGCGAATCGGACGATAATCGCCAGCGATCGCTGTGGTTGTCCAGGCTGGCGTGCACGGTACGCATCGTGAAGGTCAGAAGGTCGCCGGCACGATAGTCGGCGGTCAGCCAGCGACCACCGAGCTCGCGGCGGAGTTTTACCGGATTTTCCGACAACCTCCCGTCCCAGAGGTTTTGCAGGTTTCCGGACTCAATATGAGCAGCGTCGTCGCTGTCCAGGCAGTAGGCATCGACGTCTTTTTCGTAATAGCCGCCAAGAGTCTCGGGGCGCAGGTGTGAACCTTCGAGAATGATTAATCCGCCGAGGTCGATCGAGACGTCGCCGATTGGCACCCAGGCGGTGAAGACGTTTTTTGAGCCGCGGCTCATGTAGACCGTATCACAATGGGGAAAGACCCCTGACGCACCGCCCGGAAC
The DNA here is from genome assembly GCA_963580095.1 of Lentisphaeria bacterium. Taxonomy (GTDB): domain Bacteria; phylum Verrucomicrobiota; class Lentisphaeria; order JABSQK01; family CAJWLW01; genus CAJWLW01. The sequence goes on from CAUZJQ010000373.1 coordinate 921, forward strand.
CGCCCGAAACCAGGTGTAGTCGAAGTGGCTGGCGGGTTGGCCGAGGAAGCGGTCGAAGTATGACATCAACGGACCGTTGTACAATAACCCTGACAGCTGATCGTTGTGTCGGGCCAGTTTGTGGTCGAAGGGGTCACGGTTCACATCCGGTGGTGAGATCCCGTCCATGAGCGAGTGTCCGGCCGCCAGGCCGCCGCCGGCTTCGATCCTCGTGAGAATCTCGCGGCGCGCAGTCATGACGTCATCGACATTCAGACAATCACGCAGGAAGACGTAGCCGTCGGCCTGCATGCGTTCGCGCAAGGCCTCGGGGTTGTCGGAAATGTCGTTGGATGCACGCAGCTCCCCGAAGGCCTCGGGCGATGTATCCATCTCGTATCCCAACGAAGTAATTGTCTTGGTCATCGTGTATGCAGCCCTATTGGGTGTGATGCTCGATGCACCAATTCAGCAATATACATCGGATATCAATCTTTCGCATGGCAGCCGATGGGCCGGCCGGGCCGGTGGGGCGTTGTACTAACTCCAATTGGAAGCCTGAAAAGGGGGTGGACTTGACAGCCAACCTGTTTGTTTCCGGGCATGTCAGGTCGGTTAATGATTGAGCTCTGGCTCTTTTCTGCCAATTGGCATGCCTTGCACTTTCGGTGTCGCACCGGCGGTGCCGGGTGTATTTGCAGCGATGAGCATGATCGTCTACCGGCTGGAAAAAGTTTCCGGCTACAGTTTTATTGGCTGACCACTTTTGACACTTTCGAGCAGGCGCAACGCGATGTTTGTGACCTCTATCGCGGACTCGAGCGGGCAGGGGTTTTCGCCATTACCGCGAATGTGCGCGGCGAACCGGTGCAGGTGTGAATAGTGCCCCTTCTCCGGAAAAGCCGAGATAGCCGGCAATTTGCCACCCTGTCGCCGGATCTCCTGGAAACGATCACATGCCTCGTTAAATGCTTCGATACCAATCTTTTCAGTGACCTCAGCGCCGCTGCCGAGTGGGAAGCTGGTACGGAACGGTTCACTGTCCAGGCCCCGTTGGCGGACTTCCATGTGATGGTCCAGGCAGATTGTGACATTGCGCAGCCCGACTTCGAACAACTCCTTGGGATAGTCGTAATTGCCTACCATCGAATGCAATATAGTCGCCTGCGAACCGTCTTCGAAGCGGATGATCTCCGTGAAGTTGCCGTGATGCGAACCACTGGCGTAGACTTCCGTAGGCGCACTGTCGTTGAGCCACAGCGCCAGGTCGATGAAGTGCACCATCTCCTGCAGGATTATGCCGGCCTGGTCATCGTAGATCCAGCCTTTCCAGGTGCGCACATCGTCATTGATGCGAATCAGCGTCTGCGTCTGATCTTCCTCGTCGAACCTATTTTTTTTTTCGTGCAGTCGATCGATGATGGCGCCGCGGTCGGTACCCTCATCTCGTGCCTTGTCCACCAGACGCTTGAACTCGAGCATTGCCGGACTCGATCGTCGATTGTGTCCAACGCATACCGGCACGCCGGTCGCCCTGTGGACCGCGAGGATCTCGTCCATCGCCGATGTCGATTCGGCCAGCGGTTTCTCCGTATACACTGCAATGCCGTGCCGCAACGCCTCGCAGATGACTTCGCTGCGGAGAGTGGAATGCGTGCACAGGACGATCAGATCAATGTCCTCCGCACCCGTGAGGACGCGCCAATCGGTCTCGTGCCGCCCAGCGCCCCAGTCGTTTTGTGCCTGCACCGCGGCTTCGCTGTGGACATCACAAACGGCGCACAGTTCGATCTCGTCACTGTTGGCGATGTTTGGAAGGTGGACGCTGTTGGCCAAAGCGCCACAGCCGATTACTGCTGCTCGCATGTTCATTCGTGCATCTCGACTCGTAAAATCTCAACAAAGGAAGTGACAGTACGCTGCAGGCGCATCAAGTCAAACAGTTCCTTGGCCTTCCCCGACTGTGTTCGCATTTCCGGTGCCCTGCGGTAAGTTCAAGCTCACTCTACGTGCGACTTAATTTCACAGCTTTTCCCCGTGCCATGGCCAACGGAATCAATTGGAATCCGGCTTTCGATGCGTTGCCGTTTTCTCCGATCCGCAAGATGTTCAACACTGCGGCGACCATGGAGGATATCCTGCATCTTTCGATCGGCCAGCCCGATTTTCCGACACCGCCGCACATTATCGAGGCGCACATCGAGGCGTTGCGCGAGGGCAAGACTCGTTATGAGATGGACGCCGGCCTGCCGGAACTTCGCCAGGCGTTGGCGTCGTTTTACAATGGTCGCTATGGGATCAGTCTGGGACCGGAGAACGTGCTGGTTACCACTGGCTGCTGCGAGGGCATGTTCATCGCGCTCACTGGGGTTGTTCGTCCTGGAGCCGAAATCATTCTGGCCGAGCCGTATTTCGTGCTGGCGCACGTTGCGGAGATGGCCGGCGCGACATTGCGCTGCATCCCGACCACCGCCGACAACGGTTACCAGCTTGATCCGCAGGAAGTAATCGACGCGATCAACGATCGAACCACGGCGATACTGCTCAACTCCCCCGGCAACCCGACCGGCACGGTGTATCCGCGTGAAACGATGACGACGATATGTGAGGCCGCTGCCGAGCGTGGCATCGCCGTGATCAGCGATGAAGTCTATGACCGCCTGATCCTCGATGATTTGGAGTACGCCACCGCGTTGACCTGCGCTCCCAGCCTGGATACGATGATCATGTCGAGCAGTGTGTCGAAGACCTATTCCATGGCCGGCATGCGGATCGGCTGGTTAATCTCTTCGCCGGAGAACATCGAGACCATGCAGCGTCCGCACATGTTCATAAGTACGACGGAGAACACCGCTTCCCAATGGGCTGCCGTCGCTGCGTTGAATGGTGATCAAAGTTGTGTCGACGAAATGGTCGCGGCCTATCGTGAGCGGCGCGACCGGGTCGTCGAGCTGGTCGCGGACGCACCGCACCTGACCGCCTACACCCCGGGCGGCGCCTTCTTCATCACACCGTCATTGCCGGCCGGCACCGACTGTTTCGACGTCGCCATGCGCATGCTCACCGAAGCGCGCGTCTGCACGGTGCCGGGCGGTGCCTTTGGCGAGAGCTGCCGCAACTCGTTGCGGATCAGCTTTGCAACGTCGATGGATATAATCGAAAACGCCTTTGCGAGGATGATACCATGGCTCGAGAAGCAATCCTTCTGACCCGGCAGGATATTGCTGCCAACATCGATATTGCTGCCGCCGTGCCTGCCATCGAGGAAGCGCTTGGCGCTTTTGAGAAAGGCGAGGACTATCTGCCGCCGAAAACGATCCTCGAGATCCCCGTCGGCGAACCCGGCACCGCTTATGCCGCCTGCATCTCGGGCTACACGAAGACGACGA
>CAUZJQ010000374.1:0-4271 GCA_963580095.1 Lentisphaeria bacterium
AACACGGTCTGGGCCCTCTCGCCTTCCCGGAACCATGCACCGCGGCCGCCGCTGGCATCGATGATCGTCAACGCCGGACCATCTTTCGCGGTCAGAGTAAGGGTTTTTCCGAGAAAGTCGAGGTCGAAGTTGCCGGCGCCGGCATAGACACCCTGCGCAACTATCACGTTGGTCCCCCCCATGGCCCGGCCCAAGGCCTCCTGGATAGTCAGCAACGGGCTCCCGGACGTGCCGTCGTTGCCGTCATTGCCCGGGAAATCGACATCGACATACAGCACGGAACGTTCGAAAACACCCAGGTCGGCGGCCAGATCACCGGCAGTGGCACCGTTGCCAACCGACGAATCATCGAACCGCTGGTGGTCGCGTTTGTCGAACTGCAACGCAGTTTCAATGTCCGCCTGATCGATCGCGGGCGACCCCTCGGCCAGCTCGAAATTGTTGTGCGGCGCATCGATAAACTGCGGGTCGGCGGTGGAAATCTGACTGCCGGCTCCAGATCCGGCGAAGCCGCCACGAACGATACAGAAATCGATGGTCACCGAATCGGAGGGCTCGTAGATCTCCGAACCGGCGCCATCGGCAGTATAGAGAATCGAATTGTAAATGGTCACCGCCGCGGTGTCGCCATACAGCGCCCGACCATTCAACGCAGCATTCTCGACGATGGTGCAATTGAGGATCGTCGTGGTGGCATTGACAACCATAATGGCACCACCGTCCTCGGCCGCCTTGTTGCTGTAGAACTCGGTGTTTTCGATTCTCACATTGGCTATGCCGGCGATCTTGAATCCGCCGCCACCGCCAACGCCGTCCATATCGTCGGCAATATTGTTAAGAACCGTGCATCGTTCGACGATTGCATGACAGGTCGAGGTGCTGAATTCCGCCGCCCCACCGAAATTTGCCTGGTTCGCGTCAAACGTGCAATCCTCGAATCGCGGCGACGACTCGGCATAAACAGCGCCGCCGAAGTCGGCGACGTTGTCCAGGAAGGAGCAATTGATGAAGGCCGGATCGGAATTGTTGACGCAGTATACGGCGCCGCCCTGGCCGCCTGTCATGTCGCCGTTGCGAAGGGTGAAGCCATTGAAAATGCAGTTGCGATCCTCGCCGTTCTCGAAGACGATGGCGCGACCGCGCTCCTGGGCATCAATGATCGTAGCCGCCGCCCCCGACGCCGCAGTGACATAAACAGACACCCGCGGGATCAGGCCGCCGCGATCGATCCATGTCGAGTCGGCAGCATCGATGCCCGCCGGATCGGAGTCGATAAAAACGACGTTCTTCGCGAACCCGGTCTTGTCGGTACCGGTCGGCGGCGAGCCGTTGAGTACGATTTCGATTACATCGTTGTACTGGCCGTCGCTGTTGGAATCCACCCACATCGAGTCGCCGGCCGTGAATCCCGAAATGCTGTCGTCGTCGATATACACCGCCGTACCAAGATAGCTGGTAGCCACAACGCCTTCGATCACCTCCGGACCCAGATGCGTGTCGTCGGCAGCGTTATATATGAGGTTGCCTGCCAGGTATTCACCCGGAGCAACCTCGATAATCTGGCCAGGGTTCGCTGTCGCCAGAGCACGGGTAATCGACTGGAATGGTGAAGCAGCGGAGCCGGTGCCTAATGCATCGTCACCGCTCGTGCAGTCGACAAAGAGCAAAGACCCGGGGACATCGTCGTCATTGACCGGCGAAGCGTTGCCGGCGTATTCGAAGAGATTGGTAAACGTGTCGCTATCGGGGTCCAGGTCGGCATCCGCCACCAGCGGATCGAAGCCAAACTTCTCTTCCCACCAGTCGGCAATGCCGTCACTGTCTGTATCGACAAACTCATAGGCCCCCATATCGATCGCGCCGATGCGCGGTTGCAATGTGATGTCGACAGTCGGCAAACCCGGCGCCTCAGTCGTGCCGGCATCGATCGCTTTCGATAAGCCCGGCACACCGCCGCGCAGGCGAAAGTCGAAGAGTTTGTACCCCACCAGACCGGGATCGGAAATGATGCCGGCAATGACAATCTCCGTGCTCGTGTTGCTGACAATCGCGTAAAGCTCCGTCTTGTCGATGTCGATGGCGAGGAATTTGCCGTACAATTCGTTCAGCGTGTAATCAGCCCGGCAATCCTCCAAAGTCGTCCGACAGGCCGGTACATCCTGACTATGCCCCGACCACTCACCGTCCGGCACCGAAATATCGGATTTGGTCGGCGACACGAATTGCGGACCGTACACAGGATCATTGATGTTGGTTTCATCGCCTGTATCGATGTCGTAGTTGAACTGAAAAACTGGATTGCCGCTGTTGGTGTACGTCGGGTCGCCGTTGAGCGTAAAAATATTATTGTAAAAAGCACCGTCGTCCCCGCTCGGGTTGTCGTAGAACAGGCCGCCGGGCTTCCCATCACTAGTCCCGCCGCTGACGGTGTTGTTCACGATCGTGTTGTTGGTCACGATCGAGCCGTTGCCCATGCCGTATAAGGCACCGCCAGCAACTGTTGCGACGTTGCCGGCAACCACAGAATTGATCATGACCACGCGTCCCGCGGGAGCTATATCACTTAGCGTGCCGATACCGGCGCCGTTGGCGGCATGATTGCCCGTGATGAAGGACCGGTTAATGATAGTCGTGGCATGAGGAGCTGTCGCAATGCCACCGCCCACCGAGCCCTCGCCCATTGCCGTGTTGTCGGTGAACAGACAATCGTTGATCTGCACCAGGCCGCCGCCGTTCCCCAGGCCGCCGCCGCTGCCGTCGATCAGGGTGCTGTTGCTGAGGATCCGGCAGTTGTTCAGCCGCAGCGAGACCATAGCCCCCCCCTGGGGCCCCTCCCCCTCCCCCGTATAAATACCGGCCCCGTGACTGTAGGACGAATTCCCGCCAATAATACAATTGTTCACGGTCACGCCGGAACCGGAGACGACGTAAAGCCCACCGCCGTTCTGCTCGATCTCGCCGGCATAGCCATTGGTGATCTTGAATCCCTGCAGAACCGTCGCGGTGCTTTGCCCCTGGTCGATCGTCACGACACGGCCGGTGCCGCCGCCGTCCAGAACGGTCACAGTCGGCCCCAGGTTCGAACACAACGTGATGTCGGCATACGGAAACTTGATCGACTCGATGTACGTCCCCGGACCGACAACAAACCGATCCCCGTCATCGGCGCCGGAGATGACCGACATGATGGATCCTCCGGTGATGTGGACGCCGCTGTAGTGCTTAATCTGCCGCGGCGTCAGCGCATAGTCGTAAATCGTGACCTCGTCGATCTTGCCATCGAAATGGGAGGGCGCCGAGGGATCCGGCAGTGTGGTGTCCGCACCGATGCGTAACACGCCGTTGGACGAACCGAGATTACCCGAACCACTCAGCGTTTCGCTCCCGTAAAGCTGGCCGTTGATGTACAGCAACAGCTTGCCGTCGTTGTCGTCATAGACACCGGCGACATGGTGCCAGAGGTCCGGTTCTTCTATCGTTTCGCTGGTGACCGACTGGACGACACCGTCGACAACAACGCTGAACTTCATATTGGCGCTGCCGTCGAGCTCGAGCTTGAAACCGTTGATCGGCGCTGCCGACCGGGTATCGACCAGCACGCGGTTGCTCGAGGAGCTCCCCGATGCCCGACAAAACCACGCGCTGACAGTGACCGACTCAGTCAACTCGGACGCGTCCGAGTCGCTGACTTCGACATAGCCGTCCACGCCATTGAGCAGCAGCGACCCACTGCCGCCGTCCAAGGGCGCCGGCTGCCCGACGAGACCGGCTGTTGCAGAGAACAAATTAAGGTCGTCCGCTCCGGTACCGCTGTCCGAGTTGCTGGCGCAACACGTGCCCTCTGATCCCTCGAACTTCCAGCGATGCAGTGCCGGCGCGTCGTCGTCCTGGATTTCCAGTACCGCCGAGCCGTTGGTGCCAAGGACGGCGCAGAACGGATTGGACAGGTTAAAGACGATGGATTCCGTGGATTCCTCGATCAGATCGTCGGCGATCGGGATCTGCAGATTGTATGCCGCCGTATCGCCGGGTAGCCAGGTGATCGTGCCGCCAAACCCGGAATAGTCCTTGTCGATCGAGGCGCCGCAATCCGTCAGGTTGAACTCGACCGTCGTTTTGACGTTCAACTCACCCGAGCGCTCCACCTGAATACTGGCAATCGCCGGCGTCGACCCTTCCTGGAAAGAAAAAGCCGCCTGGGAAAACTCGACTACCGTGGGCTGATGGAGACGGTATACCTGGGCACCGAGCTCTGAGTTCTCGCCGCCCCA
>CAUZJQ010000375.1:0-4258 GCA_963580095.1 Lentisphaeria bacterium
GACGTGACATTGGTGCCGAGCTCGGTCGTACCGTCAACGGTGACGGACGCCGTGGACGTGACGTCGCTGCTGACGTCATCGACATCGGCCAGCTCAGAAGCGTCGAAATCGAGGGTGGCCGGGATGTCCGTGGTCGAGCCGAGCTGGATCGTGTCGCTGTTGACAACCGACAGGCTACTCAGCGGGGTGGTGGCGTCCTGGGAGTTGATATCGACATGACTGTCGGCGATCGTCAGGTCGCCGGCACCGTTGATCGCGTCGATGTTGATTGAGGTACCCTCGGTGCCCGCGGTGGTATCGATGGTGACATGACGGTCGATTGTCGCGGTGTCGGCGCCGTTGCCTGCAACCTGTACATTACCTTCGAGTTGCAGTACGCTCGTGTTGGTGTTGACGTCCAGCGAGGTCGGCGTGTCATTCACACCGACGCTCTGTGGGGTGATCGTGTTGTCTGCATCGGTCGAGTCCAAGGTCACGTTGTTGCCGGCGCTGAGGTCGCCTTCGACATTGTTGGCCGCGTCTGCTGTGATCGCGAGCCCGCGGCCGAGGTTGTTGCTGACCGTGACGCTGTCGGTGTCGAGGCCGGTAACGCTGTCGGAGTCGAGCCCGGTAATGCTGTCGGTGTCGAGGCCGGTAATGCTGTCGGTGTCCAGGCCAACCCGTTTAACCGCCGTCAGAGTCAGTGCAAAGCCTCCGGTTCCATCGTCCCGCGGTTGAACGCTGTCGCTGTCGCTGTCGCTGGTCGACGCATCTGTTGGGGTCACCGCATCCGGCACATCGACCAGGCCGTCGTCGCCGTTGACATTGTCGCTGAGCGTGATCGTGTCGCCCTGGGTATTGAGGGTGGGAGTCACTGAGCAGCCGGGTGCCTGTGGCAACGCACCGATCCAACAGCCTTTCATCGGCGATTGCGTCGAGCCCATCAGCAGCATGCTGGAGGCGTTGCAGCCGAGATGATAGTCGCCCGTGCCCGGATCCCAAAAGTCGGGGTCCTGTCCGGTCATGTTGGTGCTGATGATATCTTCCGTGCTGACACCGCAGATCGGCGTGTCGACCTGCCAGAAGCTCGAGTTTGTCGTATAGCCGTCGCTGCCGGTCGCACGTTGCAGACCGCAGGCATAGCCGGAAAAAATGACATTCGTAATCATCGGCGAGTTCGTCGTCGGTGTGCCGAAAATCGAGTTGCTCAAAAATTCGATGGCGCTGTCCGGCGGCTGGATGCCGTTTTTGCCATTGTTGACAAAGGTGTCGTTGACGACCGCGAGTTGCGAATCGACACCGGCAAAGCTGTATTGACCATTGATGATCACATTGCCGATCAGCAGCGCCTCGACCGGGCCGAAGGCGATCAGGTCGGCGCCATCGAACGTATTGTCCGATATCGATCCTTCACGCAGCATGGCGCCCTGGCCGTTGAGTTCGACATTGGCCTGCAGCAGGGAATTTTTAAGTGTATACCGGACATTACCCGTCAAAGAGATGGCCGCGTCTTCGTTGTTCGACTCCACGGTGATGTTGTCGATCGTGAGAAACTGACCTTCCAGACCGCCGAACGTTGCCCCGACAATGCATGAACCGGCATTGAAACCGGCAAACGGGAACTGAACGGTTTCATTGTTGGTGAACAGTGAATCACTCACTTCGCAGCTATCAAAAGCAGCGATCAGCATACATGCACCGTTGACCGGCGCCGAGGTCCAGGCGCCAGAATCGCCGTTGCTGTCAAACACTGATTGGGTGATGACGACATTGTGGCCACTCGACTGGCTCAGCAGAGTCCCAACCACATTATCGATAAACACGCAATCGGTAATCGTCACCAGATCGCCGCTGGTATACGCTGGGTTGTCCACCATGACACCGCATGCATTTGAAGCGAACGTACATCCCGAGATCGTGCTGGTTCCAACATTCGGCGTAATTTCCAAGGCACCGACAAAGGCCCGACCACCGAGGTGTTTGCCGGAACTCAAGAAGGTAATACCACTCACGTTACTGCCGTTCAGCGTCAGCGCCGGGAGAGACAGGGACGCAGAGATGATGATCGGCTGGGGGAGGGCGTTCGATATCAGGTCGACGCCGGGGGTTGCCACGACCGACTCGGAATAGGTGGCAGTGTCGATAATTTCAACAACATCGACGTCGGGGTTGGCCGCTGCCATTGCGTCGTGGATTGTGGTGTGATCGCCGCCGCCTGTCTGGTGGACGGTGATTGTATCGCTGTAAGTCGGGGCTACTGATAGAAGTGCCAGAAAACTCGCGGCGACCGCGAATTTTAGCAAAGCAGGTTTCACCCTTATTACCGCCGCCGCCCGCCGCGGCGTAAAAATAGCGAAGTTTTTTCGCAACATGTTCATCGCAAATCTCCCTTTCTGCGTAGAATTAAATCACCTGAAATCAACGGATTGTGTTAAAAGTCAAAGCCGTTTTTTTCGTGAAAATTCTCGAATATTGCGAGTTTTTCCACAAATAAAAGCCGGTGAACATTAATAATGGCAGTGAGATAATTAACAAGCAGAAAAGAATTTTTTTTTTCAGAAAAGTTGTTATGACCCGGAAGATTGCGCTGTTCACCCGGGCTGAAACACAAAGATCGGAATGCTCGAGGTATCGGTATCGAGCTTGCTTTATGACCGTTCGATTGGTCCCCCCTTTTAGCGATCCAGTTCGTTTGTATAGCTCATTCTGATAGCGTGTTAGACCACTTCTGTCTGATGGATTCGGCGGTGTCCGAACAGTGGGAGGGCACACCGTGGGGCGGCCGCGAAAGCACGAGCGTCAGCTTCGTAGTGTAGCATTTCGATGCGATATCCGGCGAGATCAACTAACCCGGATTTATTTTGCTGCTTCAGATTCCAAGCGGCTGTCGCCACGAATTTCTGAATGGGAAAGCAGTTGCGATCGTTTTGCCGAACACGGTGTGCACGGTACCGCGGCATTTGCCGGAGTTGGTGATGACAAACGGAGCGATCTGAGTACTGACGAATTCAGCAGCACCGTTTGAGTTACTGCACCTGTTGCAGGATTTCCGGCAATGCCAGCACGGACGAGACAGTGAAGTCTGGGCGTGGGTCAGGGGCGGCTGTGCGGTCCGGCGAGATCCAGATGGTTGCTGCCAGGGCTGCATTGATGCCGCCACAAATATCGGCTTCCAGGCTATCGCCCACATGAATTGCCTCGGCGGTGGCGCACTGCGCGAGCTCGCAGGCATGATGGAAGATACCGGGATCGGGCTTGTTCCAGGGTGTCTCGCCGCTCACCAGAATGTGATCGACGTGTGCCTTGACGTTGCATTTTACCAGCTTCGGCCGCTGAATCTCCGATGTCCCGTTGGTGATCAAGACAAGCTTGTGCGTCTCACGCAGCGTTGCCAGCAGTGGGACGGTGCCGGGAAAGTAATCGAAGTTTTCGATGCGCCGTCTGTGAAAATATGGACTCAGCTGGGCCGCGAGTTCAGGCGCCTTGAGATTCTGCTGTTGTAGTGCTCGTGCAAATAGTTCGCTGCGCCATTCGACGGTGTCGCTACCTGCGGGATCAAAGGGCTCGGTACTGACCAGTTCGCGAAAGGTTTGCACCAGACGCTGGGCGTCGATATCGGGTCGCTCCGCTTCGACAAGGGCGATCGTGTCGGCATGCGCCTGGCGGTCGGCATGGTCGGTGTCGCACAGCGTGTGGTCGAGATCGAGAAAGATAGCGCGGATCATGATGTATGAGGTTGGGTTTGGATTGACGGTGAATTCATCCGCTGGCGTAGTTGGGTACTGTCTACAAAAACCGGAGTGTGGCGGCGAGGACGGATGCAAGCAGGAGGGTGTCAGGTACCTTCACTGCACGAGGCTCCGAATGCGAAGCAGGAATAACAGCGATGATGTCGCATCATGACGCGCGGCTTCATACTTTCGGCCAGGGTCTTGCCGAGGTCGTAATCGGCATCGTCATCGACCAGGGTGCAGGCGTAGATGCCGACCGTGTCATTTTTCTTTACAACCATTTTGCTGAAGTTGCACATAAAGGCGGCCCGCTGGTCGGCACTCAGATACGTGGTCATGCAATGCTCGGTGATCTGCGGCACGTCGGGCAGCGAACCGGGCGTCATGAAATCGGGGAACGAAATGATCAGCAGATCTTCGGGCAGCCCGACTTCGCGAAGGTGGGAAGCATAGCTGCGATCGACCGCAGGAGTATCCTCGTTCTTGCCTCGCAGGCGGGCGATGGAGACGCCGAAACCGATCTGGTGCAGCCGTCCGAGGGTACGCAG
>CAUZJQ010000376.1:0-4248 GCA_963580095.1 Lentisphaeria bacterium
TCGTCGGCGTTGCCGGCTTTGCCGGGATAGTTACCGGTGGCCAAAATACCGCCGCCGGTGAGACCGGCGTCCGATTCGAACCCGCCGACGTCGTCACCCTGCCAGCAATTCAGTGAAATCGGGATTTTTACCAGTGCACCCATGGCTTTTTCGGTGTCGACACCGTATTCGGCGTAGAGGTCACGGGCTTGCTCGTAGGCGGCTGTCAGACGGCTCTCATCGATTTTTCTCATTTTATTGTCTCCATATTGAGTTTTAACAGCTCAACGGCTGTGCTCAGTGTTTGGAAGCAAAGATCATTTGGCCGAACAAAATCCATCAACCCAAATCCGGGTTGGGGCACGGTGTCGAGGGAAGCGGTGCCGGTTAACGAATTTGGTTTGCTGCTTTGCAGCTTTAAGCTATTACCGCCATAGGTCATTGCAGTTAAGCCAGCGAATATACAACAGAATGTAGCCGCCATCTATCCGTAAAATGAATACTGGCCCGTTCAATCAGATCGACCGTGTGTCATGGACTCCGCAGATTTTCAGGGTGGCGGTGGCGGCGGCTAGCGGGTTGTTGTCCTCGCTGGCTTTCGCACCAGCGGAGTGGTCGTGGATCGCGTGGGTGGGGCTGGTGCCGTTGCTGGTGGTGGCACTGCCGGCGCGGCGGGCGGCATGGCGTCTCGGGCTGGTTTTCGGGCTGGTTTCGGGCATGTCGGGGATGGCCTGGTTGCGCGAACTGCAGTGGCCCGCACTCTTTGGGGTAGCGTTGATATATGCCTGGATTCCGGCCTGCTGGCTGAAGCTGGCGCAGCAGATTTGGCTCAATGCTCGACTGTCGCCGGCGGAAGATCTCAAGCCGCAGACGGACGGCTTGGTGCGTGTGCATCCACGATGTTTCCGTGGCCGATCCTGTTTGCTCGTGGTTGCTCTGGCGCTGTGCTGGTGCGGCTCCGAACTGATTCGCGGCTTGTTGGCCCCGTGGAGTAATATCGGTGTGAGCCAGTGGCAGAATGACTGGCTGCTGCCGTTGACTCGGGTGACTGGGGTCGACGGTATCAGCTTTCTGGTCGTGTTGACGAATGTGGCTGTCTACATTGCAGTCGTTTCCTGGTTCGCGGGGCGCGATTCCACCGAGAGGTTTGCCGACTACTGGCGGCTGGTAGACTCGAAGCGACTGGTATTCTCACCATTGCTGCTGGCGGCGCTGTTGATCGTACTGGCCGGCTTGCTGGCACCGAGGTACGACCTGCCGGTGCCTGAGAGCACGGTGCGTATTGCTGCCGTGCAGGGTAACATCCCGCAGATTCGCAGGTTTTCCAAGGCGCAACTTGCCGAGGCCACGGCGGTCTACGACGAACTGACGCTCGATATTGTAGCACGTGAGAAGCCGGACCTCGTTGTCTGGCCGGAGACGGCCCTGCCTGTCATGTTGCGCGGCCGCATGCGCGACTATATGGCGGAAATTTTTGAGCAGACGAAAACACCGCTGCTTGCCGGCACTATCGACCGCCGCCAGCCGTATGACCCGGCTGAGGGCGAGGTGTTCGATTACAACTCGGCGTTGCTCTATGACGCCGGCGGCAATGTCGTCAACTGGTACGACAAGATGCATCTCGTGCCGTTCGGCGAGTATGTGCCGTTCGATCGGTACTTGCCGTTTCTGGTCGAGTGGATCGGCATGGGCCGCAATCTGACGCCGGGTACAGAATACACCGTCATGCCGTTTGGCGACGGTGCCCGGTTCGGCATCAATATCTGTTACGAGGACGTTTTTCCGGGGATCAGCCGCAATTTTGTGCTGCGAGGCGCCAATGTGCTAATCGTGATCACCAACGATGCCTGGTTCGGCACGACGTCGGCATCGCGCCAGCACCTGGCGCATTCGGTTCTGCGTGCGGTGGAGACTTGCCGGCCGCTGCTGCGCAACGGCAACAACACTGACACCTGCCTGATCCTGCCGGACGGCCGGGTCGAGGATTTGCTGTACGGCAGTGACACGCGGTTTATCCGGGCCGCGCGGGTCTATGACGTGCCGGTGTGGGAGCAATTGCCGTTGACCTTTTACACCCGGCACGGGGACTGGTTTGCGTTGACGGCGGGCGTCGCGACGATTTTCCTTGTTCTGTGGTGCCTGTTCCGCTTCCTGTTCCGTCGGCAGCGGCTTTCCGAAATGGTGCAGCGGCCGGAATGACGTTTGTGGTCGCTGTGCTGGTCCCGGCCCCTCACAGTGCTTTGCCGTGCCTTCCACATTGGCTCGCGTTGGTATTCTGTTTATCTGGCAATAACTTGGCGGATGGTTCAAAACACGCGGCAGGCCGAGGGCCTTTTCATCACATTCGAAGGGGCGGAATGCTCCGGCAAATCGACCCAGACGCAGCTGCTGGCCGAGTGGTTGCGGGCGGGCGGCTATGAAGTGCTGGAGACACGCGACCCGGGCGGTACGCGAGTTGGGGAGGAACTGCGGCACATCGTCAAGCACGTTTGCGGCGAGGACGCCGTGTGCGACGAATCCGAGCTGTTGATTTTCGGCGCCAGCCGTGCCCAATTGACCCGCAAAATCATCATGCCCTGCCTGTCCCGCGGCGGCGTCGTGCTGTGCGATCGTTTTGCGGACTCGACGACGGCCTACCAGGGCTACGGCCGTGGCTTCGATCTGGCGCTGATCGCTCAGATCAATCAACTGGCCACGTGCGGGCGTATGCCGGACCTGACGATACTTCTCGACATTGATCCGGAGACCATGCAGCAGCGCGGCCAGATGCGGATGGAGACGTTATTCGTCCAGGACCGCATCGAAGAAGAGTCCAGGCGGTTCCACGAGACCGTGCGCGAGGGGTATCTGAAAATTGCGGAGACCGCAGGGGACCGAGTCAAGGTGATCGACGGCGGGGGCGACCAGCAAACCATTCAAAACCAGATTCGGGAGCAGGTCAGTCATGCCCTTGGGCGAATTCAAAAATAAATATCCGACGCTGATCGAACGGCTGTGGCAGGCGCGCTGCGGTGACCGCATTGCGCACGCCTATCTGCTCACCGGCGATCATCCGACGTCGCTCGAGCGATTCGCGCTGGGCTGGTCACAGATGTGTCTGTGCACGACGCCGGTCAACAATGACGCGTGCGGCAACTGCGAGACTTGCACGCGCCTGGCGAACGGGACGTATGCGTACCAGCAGGTGCTCAAGCCGCGATCGAAGTCGCGACAGATCCTTATCGAACAGATTCGTGAGTTGGAGCACTATCTGCACCTCAAGTCGGACGGCCAGATCAAGATCGGTCTAATCCATGACGCCGATCGGATGAATGAAGCGTCACAAAACGCGTTTCTCAAGACGCTCGAGGAACCGTCGCCGCGCACGCTGCTGCTGCTTTTGACCGGCAATACGATGAGCCTGCTGCCGACCATCCGCTCACGCTGTCAGACGCTGTCAATTCTACAGAACCGTGTCGGCTATGACTTCACCGGACGGGACGAACTGATCCGCGTGATCTCGAAGATGACGAAGGGTAAGGGAGCGATCGTCGCAGTGGACGCGGCATTGCGCATCGTGGCGACACTGCAGTCGTTGAAGAAGGAAGCCGAAACCGAGGTGAAACAGCAGCACAGAAGGTTGACGGACCAGTCGGCCGACCTGGACCGGTCGGTGCAGAAACGATTGGATGATGAGTTTCTGGCCCAGGCTGCAACGCTGTATCTGTCGCGGCGCGAATCTTTGTTCAGTGTTGTGCACACCTGGTTCGCCCAGGAGTATTTGCGTTCGCACGGCGTCGACGTCGATCACCTGCCGCATCCTGAGCTGTATGTCTGCCTGGGTGATGACGGGCTGCCGCCGTTAAATCCGGGCGCGGCGCGGCGCAGCCTGGACGTGACCGAGGGGTTACTGGAATCTTTGCGGTTCAATGTCGACGAACCGTTGGCAATTGAGGATTTTTGCCTGCAGGTCTGTGACAAGGTCTGACTCCGGGAGATTGCCAAGTCGCAGCCGATGTTCAGAATTGTTCATAACGTTGTACTTCCCGTTCATTCCAGCGGCCATGGATCAAATGATATGACATTACCTATTCATATTCAACGTGTTGCGCCGAAGCTTGAGTTTCGGAAACAGTTTGTTGATAACTTGTTGATAAGGTTGTGCGAAACTTCACAAATATTCACGCTTGCAGATAGTTAGTGAATCCGCAGGACATGTTCGAAATGTTCGAGAAAGGCCCTTACACGACAGACCGGGGGGATCGTGGATCCGGACACAGGTAGCAACGG
>CAUZJQ010000377.1:0-4233 GCA_963580095.1 Lentisphaeria bacterium
TGGTCTCAATATCGAAATATGTGGCACTCTCAAAGCAGCCGGCGAAGATACGCCAATGCTCACGAGTGTCAAAGCGATCGAGCAGGTATTTGAGATCAGCACTGCGCAACGCATCGAGGCAACGCGGCAGTTCCTCGATCAGGGCATCGGCGATGCAACCGGTCAAAGGCAAGGATTCGCGGGCGGCAAGTGCCTCCTCCCAGTCCGCGATCCCAGCATCGAGGATCCGGCGTTCGGCGACCGGGCCAATACCTTTGACATGCTGGAAGGAATTCTGAATCAATGGAGACGCTCCCGTTTTTCACGCAGAATTATCGAAGCACGTTCCAACCGGTTGTTGAGCTTCTTCACCTCGAGATCATCACCTGGCGGCTCGATCACCTGCGGCGTCGGCAGGCGGTCAATCTTCACATCCGGCTCCTCGACCCGACCGTCGAGCAGGTACACCAGCAGACTGAGTGTGCAGACGACAGAGGCATTGGACTCGACAAAAAGCTGTTCAAGCTCCTCGTCACTGACACCCGGCGGCAACGGCGGCACACACGCCGGACAACCGGCGTGACATTCGCATTCGGTGAGGATCTGGCGGCAGAGCTTGAGAACTTCAGCGAACTGCTCGCACACCTTCTCGGCATAGCCGACACCGCCCTCGACTGTGTCGTAAAGGTACAGCGCGATTTTCCACTGCGGATCCGACTCGATCAACGCCACGTCGGTGTCAATATCCTGGATGTCGCCCATGCAGATGCAGGGCGCGGTGCGTTTGAGAATGTAACTGAGACCGTACAGGCCGGCGCCGATATAGCGCTTGTCGATCTCGCTCATGCAACGACGCCACGCCGGCCCGGGCGTCAGGCAGAAGCCCATCGTGTCGTACTCGAAAGGTGCCAGTGTGATCGGCCCATAACCGATGTTCTCGTAGCTGCGCTCACGAATTTTCTTGTATAGTTTCGGCTGTTTGTTGACGTGGACGTACCCAAAATCGACCGGGCTGTCGCTGATCGACAGCGATTCCTCGACCTCGGTCATGTCCAGGCGATTTTCCCAGACCGCGTCAGTGTAATAATCGACGTTGACACGTTCGACATGGCAGAGCTTCTTGTCCAGATCAAGATCAAGCGACATGTAGCGGTTGCCGAGGTGCTGGTAGATGGCGTCCTTGTAAAGCGTCCCGCGCGCACCGATCGGGTCGAGCTCGCCAATGACTTCGGAGCCACAATAAATCTCGATATTGTAATCGGTCATGCCGCGCAGGTTGACACCGCGCGCCGGATAATCCGAGAGCGCGTAACGGTGGCAGTCGTGGTACGGCTTGATGCTGCCGTCCTGCTCCAACACCTGCACAGCCTGTCGGTAAGGCGGTCCTTCGAACAGCGGTTCATCCGCTCGCAACGGGTGCTCGTGCGCCGCACACGGCAGGTGCTGGAGAATGATGTAAGGATTGTTCGCGCTGAGCCAGGCGCGTTCGATCGGTGCCCGCGTAATGAACTCGGGATGGTGCGCGAAAAATTGATCGATCGGTGTGTCCTTGGCGATGAACACGACGACCGCCCGCTGTTCCTGGCGGCCGACACGTCCTGCCTGCTGCCAAAAGCTGGCCATGGTGCCAGGGTGCCCGGAAAGGATACACAGATCAAGCCCGCCAATATCGATACCGAGCTCGAGGGCATTGGTCGTAATGATCGTGTTCAGCGCACCGGAGGCCAGGTCTCGCTCGAGCTGGCGCCGTTCGTTCGGCAGCAGGCCGCCGCGATACGGCTTGACCCGGTCCCGCAAACCCGGGTGTCGATCGATGACCGCCTTGTACAAACGCTCGACCTGCTGGCGACCGCGGCAGAAACAGATGGTGCGGACGTTGCGCTCGATCGCCATGCGGATCAGCGGTATGGAGATCGACCCAGGGCCTTTCCGGTACAGCGCGTGCCCGTGGCTCTGAACCAGCGGCGGATTGACCAGGTACATGTCGCGCTGCGGCCGCGGCGCACCGTCCTTGTCGATCAATTCCAGTGAACGGCGAAACAGCGCCGAAGCGTGTTCGCGGGGATTGTCGATGGTCGCCGACGAGCCGACGAAGACCGGGTGACTGCCGTGCAACTCGCAGATGCGTTGCAGTCGACGAAACACATTCGCCACATGCGACCCGAAGGCACCGCGATAGATGTGCACTTCGTCAACGATAACGTAACGCAGCCGCGACAGAAACGTGCGCCACCGCCGATTGTGGTTGGGTAGAATCCCGGCGTGCAGCATGTCGGGATTGGTGATCACGAAATCCGCCTGACTGCAGATCCGGTTGCGTTCGTCACGTGGTGTGTCGCCGTCGTAGGTGCCCAGCCTCAGTTGCGTGCCGGCAGCGGAAAGCAATTTCCCGAGCGTACCTTCCTGGTCTCGGGACAGTGCCTTGGTCGGGTACATCAGCAGTACGCTGAACGGTGCTTCGGCCTTCAGGTACTCATTGAGGACCGGCAGCAGGAACGACAGGGTCTTGCCGCTGGCCGTATGCGACACCAGCAACGTATCGAGGTTGTCCGAAATCGAGCGAAAGGCAGCGTCCTGATGGGCAAACAGGCGGGTGATGCCCTGGTCGGACAATACCCTGCTCAGCCTTGGATCGAGCGTCGGCGGATAGGGATGAAAGGTGCCGTCGACCGGATCCAGGGTATTACGTGCCTTGATTTCTCGGTGAAAACGGTTCTCGAAATCTTTGATCAGTTCGTCAATCGCAGACATGAGTACGGTATACAGCTACGTGATCACGGTACAAGAATAGATACGTGCAGTGGCACAGACACAGGGTACCGCCGGAATCGCGGCATTTCAAGCGGTGATCAGGTCAGGCAGAACGCCTTGTCACGGCATGCAGACAAGGGGCCGGTTAGCCCGGGACATGCGAGTCTGCGGTACAGCAGTAAGTGATTGGTGCGTTTGCTTTTAGTCCTTGGCCAGCTATATTAAGAATAGTATTGCTCACGCGACAAGGGACCTCCGGAGATCTACTGCTTACCGCGCTTTCTCTTCCACGTGGGTAGACTGGCAATAACCGGTGCTTGCACAATGGCTGACAATTTTTCGCACGATCAGAACGACGATTCGCTGACGGAGCAAAACCTGGTGAACACATGTCCGGTGTCACGTAAGGCCATCTTCAAGCAAGCCAGGGTACGGGTCAGCGCCTACCTTGATATCGTCGGGATTGATGGCGAGCGCAACGGCGTCGAACTGGACCGCTCCCAAGTCTATATCGGACGCGATCCCGAGTGTGAAGTGCATATCCCGACGACGACGATCTCCCGGCAGCATGTCCGGATATTCTGTCGCGGCGAGGAATATCACGTCGAAGATCTGGACAGTACCAACGGGACATATATCAACGGCGTCAAGATCAAGCGCTGCATCCTGCGCAATAACGACCAGATCACTGTTGGCGATATCACTATCACCTTCCTCGAAGAACGAACCCGGGAACAATGAGCAACGGGCGTGCGAAGACGGCATACGTTACCTTTTGGGGTACTCGCGGATCCATTCCAACTCCCGGCCGAAGCACGGAAAAGTACGGAGGCAACACCCCGTGCGTTTCGATTGAGTGCGGCGACACCTACCTGGTGATCGACGCCGGCACTGGCATCCGTAATCTCGGGCTTGAGCTTGCCGCTGAAATGGTTGAGAAAGGCGGCGGCATTGACCTCCACCTGCTGCTCAGCCACACACACTGGGATCATATCCAGGGCTTGCCATTCTTCGACCCCGCCTACATCGGCGACACCACGCTCATCATCTATGGCAGCCAGAAAAAAGGCGCCTTCCTCGAATCAATCCTGCATGGGCAGATGAACAACGACTACTTCCCTGTGCAGATGAGCGATTTTTCGTCGAATATCCGTATTCAGACGCTGCCCGAAACAATGAACTTCGACGACTGCACGCTCGATACGCAGGAACAAGTCTTCCATCCCGGCGGCTCTCTGCGTTTCCGTATCAACACCGGCGACCGCTGCATCGTCTACGCCAGCGACATCGAGCTCGACAAGATTTTCTACCCCGATGAACCCAGCGCCGAAGCCGATGCCATGAAGGACGAGTACATGCAGTTCATCCACGGTGCTGATCTGCTCATCGCCGACGGCCAGTATACCAAGGAAGAATACGGCATGCACGTCGGCTGGGGGCACACCTCAATACCCGTGCTGGTCGAGGTCGCCCACAAGTGCCGCGTCAAACAGCTCGCACTCT
>CAUZJQ010000378.1:0-4230 GCA_963580095.1 Lentisphaeria bacterium
TCAAGGTACTCGTGCAGATCCAGCACCCCGCTGCGCAGGCTCGGCGCCAGTGCGGACAGATGATTGTTCGGAATATTCACGGTGGTATAGTAGCGCTTCGAAGCCGATCAGCTACAGCACCACTGTGAATATGCTGAGAGTGGTGATATTTATATTGGAAGACGCCGAACTCTCGACCAACGTTGAGAAAGTCGATACATACCCGACACCGTAGTCCTGGCAGGGAACGAAGGCACACTCTCGATGATTGAAATCGGAAAGGCCTAATGAACGCCCAATGACGCGAAGACAAATGCCGAAAAGTAAACCGACGTGATTTGGTCCTGCGCCGGCAACCTTCCTCCCCGCCTCACTGCTTGGCGAATTCGTGCGCCCGCCGGTCGTACGGCACCAGAAGAAGACCGGGCGGCTCGTAATCGCGCCAGGTTCGTTGGGTCGCGAACTCGCCAAAACCATTCTAACTCGTATTTTATAAGTCAGTTACCGTACTGGGCCAGTTGCCTGGCAACACTCCTGCACGTCTGACTGTGAGCCAATCCTCTTATTCGGGTCTCACCACTGATATGGTCGCATTGCATCGCCGTCTGAGTTCTTTCTATCTCGTGGTTTTCGCCGTCGTCGTGTTTCTCGGCTATCCGCTCGGGATCGTGCCACCGGTATCGCTTCTTCCGGAAGCCATCAGGACGCTGACGTTCCATTTCGCAGTGCCGTCGCAATTCATCCTGTCTGTGCTGGCTCTGCCAATCGTGCTCGGGTCGCCGCATCTGCCCAGGCGCATGCCGTTGGTCGCGATGCTGGTGTTTGCCGGTTCGGTGATCATTTCTTTCGCCCTGCAGCCGCAGCACGGCCAGGAAGCCGTCGAGCTACTCGGCCAGATCCTGATCCCGCTGGCGGTTGCGACAGCAGTCAAGGCGACCGGGTTGCGAGTTGAACGCATCATGGCCTTCGGCTTCTCGTTGTGGATCGTCTACATCCTCACCGGTCTGGTCGCGGTCTTAAACGACAGCGAGGTCATTGGCCTGAGCGGCAATCGCAACTGGGCCAGCTCGATGTATCTGGGCCTGGGGCTGGTGGCGTTCATGTTTCTCAAGCAACGCAAACTTTTCGGCAACCTGGTGTCGCGCAGCATTGTGGCGGCCCTGCTTACCGCGCCGATTACCCTTGTGCTGGCCTATCGCTGCTACAGCCGCGGCGCCTGGCTGGCGTTGATCGTGCTTGGCATCGTGCTGACCTACGCCCACATCCGCAAGCTCGAGCGCGTGCTGCTCACCGTTTTTCTCGGTCTGGCCGTTACTTTGATCGTCTTCGTGGTATTCACCCGCTATCCAACGTTGCCGGCACAGAAAGTCAAGACCGACATCCGCCTGCCGATGTGGATCAGCACTGTGAATATGATCGTCGACCACGACCCGATCCTGGCGGGAGGACGCGGCTTGTTCACCGACAGCAACGCAGCCGCTACTGCAAACCAACCGTTCGACATGGCGTTGGGGGTCGGCCCCGGACAATTCACCAAGGCATACGCGCCTTACCGCATGAAATCGCGCTATCATGATCGCACCGGAGTGGCTGCACCGGTAAGCACTCACCCGCACAATGAGTTTCTCAACATCGCCGCGCAGGCCGGTGTCCTCGCCGCCGTGACATGGCTGCTTCTGCTGTCCGGAATGCTGCGGCGCAACGATCCCGACGACCCCTGGTTCAATTTGGGCCGGCCCCTGGCGCTTCTCATATACTTCCACTCGTTTTTCGACATGCCGCTGGTGCAGCAGCCCGGTAATATCGTTGCGATGTTCGCACTGGGACTCTGCTGGCAGCGGCTGTTGACCGTGCCGGTCGAGTTGCCTGAGAAAAGCATCGGCTTCCAATGTCAACGGGCAGCGGTGTCTTTGGCTGTGATGGCAGGGCTGCTCAGTGCCACGTTGATCGGCATCAAATCGATGCGTGTCAGTTGGCATTTTCGCTGTGCCCAGATCGAGGAAGCCAACGGCAGATTCGACAACGCCTATGAGGATTACGTGGCAATCACCCGGATCGACCCGGACAACATCCGCGCTCACCTGTTCGCCGGCATTGTCGCGCTCGACCGACTCGAGAACGTCGAACGAGCAACGCCGCATTTACTCACAACCTATGAACTCGACGCAAACTTCGCGCACATCAACGAAAAACTCGGGCGCGTCCTGTCGCACAAGGGCGACCACGAACTGGCTATACAATTCTATTTTCGCGAATGCGAGTTGTATCCGCGCCGGCCACCGGCGTTCCAGCGGCTGCTCGTCAGCCTGGCAATAACCAACCGCTTCGAACAAATGCTCTCGTTAAAACCGTATCTCGACGACATCTATCGCCAATGGATCGAGCAGCATCATGGCCGGGAAAAAGTCAAGAGACTGGCTGTTGCCTGGCGTCGGCAAATGGTCATGCAGAAATACGTCGATGCCATCGTCACGGCTCAGGAGTTGCACGAACCGATCGAAAGCGCCTTTATCGACCCACTGTTCTTCCCACTGACCACGGGACAGGACTGGCAGGAAGAATTGCTGAGCGGCGGTTTCAACGTCGCCGACTGTCATTACTGGGTGCAGGTCTTTGTGTGCGATGCCCGTCGCCGAGAGGCAGCAACGCGGTTTCCCGATCTTTCAACGGTCGAACAGGCGTTCCGCTACGTCCACGAAAACCTATCGATCGATCCCGACGCCGCGGAATTCCTGCCGCCCGACCTGCTGTGGGAAAAAAAGAAGGGCAGCCTCTTCTCCATCTACGCGTTGCTCGCGGGCATACTGGAGCCGGCCAGCTTCATCGTAGTGCTGGAACGGGACGAAGACGGAACCCCCAGCAATATCATCGCGTTCAACGCCACCAACGCATGGCGCGCGGACTTCGCAGCCAACGAAGTGAAGGCACTCGAGACCGGCCGGCCGGAGATCGAGTGGCTGCCTGGGCGCACACAGCTGATCGTCATGCCTCAGGAGTTTTTTCTCAAGAACCAGATCGTCGGCCACCTCATCCACCAGCACACCGAGGTCACGCAGATGGATGACTTCCCGACGCTACGCCTTATTCTGGCAATCACCTGGACCAGCAAGAAGCACATTCCCTTCCATCTGATGGCCCCGTTCATTGCCCGGGAACCGATCGATACGTTGTACGAGGACATCCATGAGATCGTCCGCCCCGACCCTGCACCGCCCACCAACCCGGTAGTGGAAACCGGCAGCGACAGTGGGGAATCGTCGGGACCGTAGAAGGCCTGAGTCTGTGCCAGTCAACACTGAGATGCGCCGGGAATCATGTCCGTGTTTTCGCTGGCGACACGGCACATGGGCGGCTGGCGACGCCCTCAAGTGATCGGGACGACATCTCTGATCTCGGGGAATTCCTGACGCAACCGGGTTTCGATCCCGTCCTTCAGCGTCATCTGCGAGCTTGGGCAGCCCGAGCAGGCGCCCATCATATAGAGATAGACCGTGCCATCGTTCTCATCGTAGCTCTCGAAGGTAATATCGCCGCCGTCCATGGCGACCGTGGGTCGCACTTCGGTGTCAATGATCTCGCGGATACGCTGCGCTGCCGCCGTCTCATTGGACCGCATCTCCTCGGGGTCGCGCGGCGTAACGATCGTCTCGCCGGACTCGAGGTGCTCCTTGATGACATTCATGATCTGGCGGTTGAGCTCGCGCAGGTTGCCCTGGCTCGACAACGTGACCGTGACAAAAGACGGCCCGATCATGATACCGGAGACCGGGTCGAGATCATGCAGCTTCACGGCCAGCGGCGAGTACCCTTCAGCTTCATCGCGGGTCTTGAAATTCTCCGCGCCAGTGATCAGCAGACGTCGATTGAGCGTATACTTGAGCGTGTTCGGGTTCGGCGTGAACTCGAGATTAATTTCGACGGGGACAGTAGCCATGGTGCTTGTTCGCGACGGGGTTGCTCGATCAAACGGACTTGCGCAAGCGTTCGATGATGACGAAAGCCAACGCGGCACGCTCATTGCGCGTCAGCGATGCTTCGACAGTCTCCAGCTGGCTTTGAATCTTCGGACTGCTCTCTGGATCTTCGTCGGCCAGACGCGAGGCGTCGCGCAACTGGCCTTCGTTGATGCAATAGACGGATTCACCGCCGAGCAGGGAAACAGGTTCGGTGCTCATAGTTGACACCTTGGTTCAGCCGCCATTGTCAGACTGCAAAACTGGCGCCGCAGCCGCAGGATTTGGAAGCATTGGA
>CAUZJQ010000379.1:0-4220 GCA_963580095.1 Lentisphaeria bacterium
CCGGTGCGCTCGGGCACCGACTCCGGGTCGTCGCTGAGCATGACCGTGCGCGCCAGCCAGTCCTCGGCAACCTGCTGGTCGCTGCCCAGATCCAGTAACGCGACGGCACCGGCCAGGTAAACAAGCACGACGGCGTGTTCTTCGTCGCGGAACATCTGTCGCAGCACAGTCAGTGTCTCCTCGGATGCGTCACCGATATTGGCAATGGCCCGTACCATGATGGCGCGGCTGACTGGATCCTTCTCATCGACTGCGACCAGCAAAAGGTCGGGCAGGCAACCGCGTGCCCGGGTCAACAATGCTTCGGCGATGTACGCGGCCTGCCGCCGCTTGTGGACATCGTCATCGCGCAGTTGCAGCGCCAGTTTCTGCAGTGAATCCGGCAACCCGGCCCGTACCCGACGGATCTTGTCGAGCGGCGGTCGCGTTGCTTCCGCACGCCGCCAGATTTGTGTATCGACCGGCGCCGCTGCCTGCTTTTCCGTCTCCGTCGATGTCGGCTTTTCCTTAACCGCCATGGTCACGCAACCGGTGACCAGAAAACTCAGTAATGCCGTAGCGGTGCACGCGCGACAGATGTTAAACGTTGCCTGTTTCATGATTGACCTGTCTGATCCGTTCTGCTTCCGCCAGGGGCGAAGGGTGTCGGCTGCGGTTCCGACGCCTTACGTTATTGCGAAATGGGAACCTTTCCCACCTTGTTTCCGCGTGTCTTGTATTATAAGGCATTCATCATTAAGATAAAAAAATAAAAACCATGGGGGGGGGGGATGTCAGATAATTCAAGTTGTTACGCGCTTCCTTGCTCCCAGTAGACGGGGGCTTTGTCCAGTTTGATACGTTGGGGGTTGTTACGACAATTCCGCTGTGGAATGGGACTTCGTCATGCCCGTCCTGGTAATAGCTGCGAGGCTGCTTGCCGGCAACTTCGCGGTTCTTAAACCGTCTGTATATTCGCTCCGCACCGGCCAGATTATCGGCAACTTGTACTACCAATTTTTCTGTTGAAACCTGGGAAGAAGCGGGATGAGGAGCTCGAAGAGGATCAAGAGAAAGAGGGGATGCGTACCCAGACGAATCGCAGATGGGCCAGTTGGCCAAATAGGCCACATGGCATGAGGTAATGAATCTCATCCGTAATCTTGGTGACTTCACCGATATCCTCCAGGAAATGTTGATGAACCCATGACTTGTAAGGACTCTTGCTTTGCCGATCGACGAAGGAAATAGTTTTCTTCACCTCCGTGATCTTAGTCACCCAGCGGGTTCCGCCCAACACCCGTATCTTGAGGCGATACTCGATCAACTGACCGGGAAAAGTCTTTTCGGGAACTTCCCCGATGATTTCAAACGCCATGTCGGGGGGGCGTAATCCGGTTTAGGTTCAGGGGAGTGGACACAAAATCCCAAAGTTTCTTGCGGGAAACCGGGAAGGCTTGTATTTGGCTCAAAACTGGCATGAGGAAATAGCTAGTCAAAAATCATCGATTCCAACAACTGATTAAGGTCAAGCCGACTTGGCTGGGTCAAGTGGAGCAGAAGAAACCCATGCTGCAATTTGCTTGCTCGAGCTCAAGCCACGCCGAGGATGAATGTATGAAAAAAATTTGGCGCGCGTTTCCAATTTTCTTGCTGCCCATGGTCACCACCGCATACGAAACCATGTACGAAAAGACCAGGGTAGATAAAATCGAGTTAAAGGAAATCCCGGGGAGAATCGCTTTGGAAGCGACCACCAAGAGCCCATATTTCCAAGGTGACAACAATTTGTTTCGTACCCTGTTTCGCTACATAAGCAAGAACGAGGTGGCCATGACCATACCAGTCGAGGCCGAGATGAAGCCAGGCAGGATGAGATTTTTCCTGGGCAGGAAGGACGTCGCCAAAAAGCTCGCCTCTTCGGATGGAGTGAAAGTCAGGAACATGAGCGCCCTCACCGTCGTTTCGATCGGCATCAGAGGAAGCTACACCAACAGCCGATTCAAGCGATACGAGGCAAAACTGGAGAATTGGCTTTCGCGAAATACGGAATACGAGGCTGTCTCGGCCCCATATGGCGTATATTGGAACAGCCCCTTTGTTCCAGGCTTCTTCAAACGATCTGAAATTCACGTGGAAGTGCAAAAAAAGGGAAGCGAGGAAAAGCAAGAAGGGCAGAAAAACGAAGCGGCTCCGAAACCCGCCGAATCTTGAAACCGAGGGGATCATTATGCGCACCAGCATGAAAGCACTGATTTCCCTGATCATCATGGCAACCAACGTTCAACTCTCAGCAGTTTCCATTTACGATCACAAGATCGTCGACATCGATGGCAATGAAACCTCCCTGCAAAAGCACAAGGAAAGGTTCTGCTGATGATGAACGCGGCGTCGCGTTGTGGTTTTACCCGTCAATACAAGGGCTTGGAGGCACTTCACAAGGAATTCGAGGATCATGCCTAACGGGGCCTGACTAACACACTTCACTAACTCTAACTGGAGATTCTGATGATTTCTGAACGAATGAAAGCACTGCCGTCATTCTATACGCAAGTCATTGGGTCGCTGCCACGCCCGCAACTGGTACGCAGCCTGGTCGATCGTCGCGACTCGATCGCTGCGGACGAATACAGTCGGATTATGGACGAGATGGTGGTTTTCGCCATCCGCGTGCAGGAGCAGGCCGGTATCGATGTGATCAGCGACGGTGAGTGGCGGCGCGTTCATTATCTCGACGAGTTTCTGTTGCGCGTTGGCGGGCATGAGCCGCTCCGTGAATTTCAGTCCCACGGTGAGACCCGGCGCACACTCGTCTGCAACAGCAGAATGCAGGGCGGCGAGCCGTTGTTCGCTGAAGACGCCGAGTTCCTGGTCAAAAACACCGACCGCCATACGAAGTACGCCCTGCCTTCCCCGTTCCTGATAGCGATCCGCAAGTGGCACGAGGATTTCAGCACGGATGCGTACCCGACGATGGAGCATTATATCGAGCATCTTACCGAGCTGCTGACACTCGAGGCGGAAGCTCTGGCACAGACCGGCATCGATGTCATACAGCTCGACGACCCGGCTCTGACCTATCTCTGCGACCGTTCGCTGACCGATAGCTCCGACAGTCACGACGACCGTTTGAAACGGGACTGGGACATTGACCGGCAGGCGCCGCAGGCGATCAATGCGGTCAATGAGATCGCGGCGGCGTTGCCCGTGGAAGTGCACCTGCATTGCTGCCACAGCGTTTGCAAGCGTCGAAGCGATGTGATTGGCGACTACAAGCCGATCCTGCCGTTCCTGAAGGACGCAAAGATCGACCGAGTCAATCTGGAGTTCGCCTATAAAGGCACGGGCATACCCGATGACCTGGAATACCTGCCGGATGGCCTTGGGGTCGGCATGGGAGTGGTCGACGTGCGGGGGGCACAGTTCCAGGAGGTCGAGGAGATCGAGGCGATTGGGGCTGCTGGTGCAGCGATCATCGATCCGTCACGCATCGCCCTGAACCCGGACTGTGGTTTCGCGCCGGATTATGGCGAGCCGCCGTCGATTGACGAGGCGTTCGAGAAATTGTCGCGATTGTCACGGGCGGCGGCAAATTTGCGGAATCGATTCTGCTGAGACGAGATTCCTACCAACCTATCCGGCTAATCTAATCCGTGGAAGAACAGAAACACGAACTAACCGAATATGGCCACCAGGTTACGGCGGCCGAAAGACAATATCGCCATCACAGCCTGCGCGAGTCGTTGACTGGGCCGTTCCTGTCAGTCTTGATTCACATCGGCCTTATCGGTACGCTGGTGCTGCTGATGGTCGGCAAGCCGTACAAGTCGCCGTCGGTCGAAATCGAAGTCTCGATGGAACCGCTGCCGCATGTCGAGCTGGAGCCGGACCTGGTCGCGGAAGAGGACGAAACTGAGCCCGAGCAGGACGAAACGCCGCCGGAAGCCGAGTTCGACGTTCCGGACGACGCTGAGGATGTGAGCGAAGCTTTCGAGCAGATGGTCGATCAAGTGTTCGAGGAGCCGCCGGTACCGGAAGAATTCAATATGGCAGATCTACTGAATGCTGAAGTCATCGGTGAGCCGGCGCCCGAGGTGGCCGTTGTCGAGCAGGCCAAGCCGAATCTCGACTGGGTACAGGGGCTGGGTGGCGGCAACAATGCCGATGTCGGCGGTAATGCCGCAGGGGCGATAGGCGGGATCGGTGCCGCCGCGGTTGTTGGCCAGGGGCCGTTCGGCGGC
>CAUZJQ010000380.1:0-4216 GCA_963580095.1 Lentisphaeria bacterium
AAGCTCAGCAGGAGATCGCTTCGTTGAAAAACTTTCCCCTTGTCGGAAAGCTCCAGGCAATCCGCTAAATCGATCGCTTCGTTTCGTTCCTTGCGAACCAGGAGAAGATCTCTTGCCATTTCCAGTCGCTCAGGGGACAAATGGCTCTCCCAGGAACTGTCCGGGCAGGTGTCGCGAATCCATCGCAGCATCTGCATCTCGAGGATCGAAAGCAGGCCGAACAGCCACATGCGCATCGGTGTCTTTTGAAGATCGCCCCTGGTGACAATGCCGCTGGGCTCTCCCAGGAACCGGACGCAAGCAAAGGAACGGTCGCGCAAGGCAGCGAGCGCCACCAGCAATGAATCATTCTGCTCCAGAACTTCAGACTCGATGAATTCATGGAGGTGGTCACCAACAGATCCGCCCGTGAGATCTTCCGCCAGGGCGTAACCCTGGACCTCGCCGTCCGCGCGCACGCCAATCACGTCGTAATCGCGATCGACCATGAACTTGCGTGCCTCCTCGGCCGGGCAGTTCGCGTCAAACGACGCGAGTGGCTCGGCAATATCCCGCACGGTAATGCCCTGGTCGAAAATGCGATGCAGATCGTGGTAGGAGGTTTGCTGCCTTTTCACTTTACCTGCCCCGATGCCGCTTTATCCAGTCCTGCTGCACTATGGTCCGCCATGGTGTGTGATTCACGAAAGTAACATAGCCGGGGATCGGCGTTTTGGCCTTGGGCGCATATTTTTTGCAGTGCGCTTTTCGGATACGCCGGCAATGCACTTGAGCCGCATCTAAAATCCCGCAACCGGCTCTCGCCGCAGCCGCATGAGATACAGGTCAGTAGGGGTAGGCAAGCTGCGGATTGGTGCGATGGGGGTCTGCCAGAAAGGCGGCCCAGTCACTTGCGAATGCGAACATGTCCTGAATAGGCGGTGAACTGAAAAAATCTCGAGCCATATCCTGGCACTCAGTTGTCAGTTCTTCATGTTGAGGAAAACTCACGAGACTGTCCCAGCACTGGGTGGCGACGGTCATGCGAAGAAGCGACATCATCGGTGTCTGTTCATGTTTCAGCAGTTTCAGCGCCATACAAAAGTCCGCGCTGGCGCCGTCATCGCCCGCCGCAGCCCGGATGGCGCCGCGGTACTTGTAAATCAGCGCGCTGAGCCAGCCCCGTTCGACGGTGCCCGGATCTGGCAGCTCATCCGTCACCGGCGTTTCACCTGCCAGACACAGCCGATACGCGGCAAACCAACGCTGCCGAGCCAGGAAAGCGAGGTTGTTCTTGCCCTCGGCCGCGTCCGACAGTTTTTCTGCAGCTGACGCAGCCTTCCCGGCAGCCGCCGTCTCCTCGTTTGTCCCGGGCTCAAAGCAGGCAAAATGGAAATGACGAAGGTTGAGGTCTCGCACACTCTCACCCTCCGATGAATGTTTTTCGGCGCACTCGAGTGCCTTCTCAAAACTGTCCAGGGCAGCGGCACGCAAAGCGTCGTCGCCCCCAGCCAGTGCGTCAAACATTTGAGCCTGCCCCAATGAGCCCGCGAGACGCATGCCGATATCGGTTACATCCCCGTGGTTCATCCCCTGCCCTGCTCCCAGCTGCTTTTCAAAATCGCGGGCAACGGCAATTGCCTCGGGGTATCGGCCAAAGTCCGTCAGGTTGACCACCGTTCGAGCCACCGCCCGCCCCAACTCCGGCCAAGCCCCCAGCCTTTCCGCAGTCTCGCGGTTCTCGGCGTTCACCGCCTCGGACTCGTCGGCTCGGCCGAGGTGACACAGGGCCGCTGCCCGTACAAGCCGTGCATCCATCAACGCATGTTCGCGTTTAGGGTCCTGCAGCGCAGCCTCAACTCGATCAAGACGGATCAAGGCATCTGCCGGAGAGACGATGCCCGCTTCCATCTCGCCATCGATTTTTTTACATTTGCGCTGGGCGGCACGCCAATCCAAAGTGACGGGCTCGTGCTCCGCAAGCTGGTCAAGGATCTTGTCGTGCGCGATGCCGGCGGAAATCGCACCTCCCGGAGATATGAGAGTTGCGCCGAGACGTCGGGCCAGCTGCTCCTTGGCAGGCATCTCCTCGACCCGCATGAGTTGCCCATTGCTGATTGCGCCCGTGGCCGGTCGCCGCAGCGGGTGCCGCTCCAGCAACCCGCGCTTCTGCAAATCTGCAAGCAGCACGGGCAGCCCGAAACTTTCACCATCGAGCGGCGGCAGTATGTCGTTAACAGCGACGTCAAGCTGCACAGTACGCGGATGCAGGTTGCCGGGCCACTGTCGTAAAAAGGAATCATGCCAGTTCGGTATCTCAACACCGGCGATGTCAACAACCGCGACGCGACTTACGCCGGCGAGACGAAAAGTCAGCGGCAGGGCCTCGTCGCCCCGCGCGACCGGGATGATGCCGTCTGCATCAAGATAGCGCTGCAGCGCTGCATAGACCTCGGCTGCAAGACCTTTGCAGTCACCGCCCAATGCCTCGGCATGCATCGCGACGGTCAGTTCTTGGCCAGCCGCTGTTACGGCACCCGTCTCGGGCGCCTCTCGGCAGTGGGCGGTCAGTGATCGCCAGGCAGCCAGTCGATCAGCACCGGCACACTCCAACGCTGCGGCGTCCAGCGCGTTGCCGGCTTGCTCCTGGTACAGCCAGCACCGGCACAGCAACTCGGCAACCGGATAACGGGCAAGGTCGGGAATGCGGTTGTACTGGAGCAGGTCGACAAGTTCGCCGTCGGTAAGCAACTGCAGAGAGCGCGGATGCCGGCGCAGGAACTCGACAAGCCTTATCGGGGTCACGCTCACGCGTCCGGCTCACGCGTCAATTCGATCTCATCACCCTCGAGGAACAGGCTGATGCCTGCATCGAGTGCGGTTTTGTCGAAGCGAGCAGTGCCGTCCTCGATCACCGCCAGTTCAACGCCGGCCGCATCGGCAAGCCAGCCGCCGTCGAGTCCGTGGCTCGGCTCGTCGGCAGCGAACACCTCGAGGATACAGTCCGGAGCCAGGTCGGGCGGACAGCTGAGCAACAGCTGAAAATTGCCGTCCGCAGTTGCGAGCCGGTGGAGCTCGACATCGCCGCCGGCGGCCGCAATGGCCTCCTGCCGGGGGAAGGACAGGATGTGTGCGGCCTGCGCGGGGCGACCGAGCGGGATGACCGGCTCCCAGATGCCGGCCTGCAGCTCACCGATGCGCTCTGCCATCTCGGCGTGAAGCAGGTAGCGAAAATCCTCTTCGTCGATATAGGTCATGCCATGGGGCAGTTCGCCGCTGCGTAATGCCGCGAAATCAGCATCGTCGAGACGCCCCAGGCAAGAGGTCAGTGCGCTCATCGGCATGGTGGCCTGCAGTTCAAAAGAAACAGCGGCGGCATAGCCCAGAAACTCGCTCGGCAGGATACGGTCCTCGGGCCCGGCTTCCGCTGGATCAGGCAGAATAGAAACGGTAAGGGCCAGGTCGTTGTCGGCCACGGACAGAACGATCACCTGCAGCGTCCACGCCTCGGCATCGTTCTCCGGTGCAGCGGTCAGCCACACTTCACCCGGACACGGCACGCCCTTTTCGGCTGGCGGCGGTGTCATCCTGCACACTGGCACAGGCAGTTGTGCAAGTATGGCTTCAAGTTTCTGCCGGCGTTCGTCGGCGTTCAGTTCGTCATCAGGTCTGGCCAGGAGACTCATTGTCTCTCTCCTTTCCACAGGCTTAGATACAGCCAATTTGCTTGTTGCGGCTCCCTAATCATTCTCTAAGGGCACATTAAAGTCGTTTTCCGTGCAGTGCCGTATGAATTCCTTGAAAATCAGACTCGTCAGGAATTTCTGGCTTCTCCGGGCAACCTCGGGGTCCTCGCCCGGAAACGGGTCCCATTCCAGCACAGGACGCAGGCGGAGGAAAACCTTCTGGCGGATGTCACTGATCGTCTGGGGGGCGCCAAGGTCGGCCATCTTAATGTCGGCACATTTCAGGAAGTCACTCGGCAGGATATACAGGCACAACACTTTACGGCCCCGGTCCATGTCGAGATCCTTCCACACCAGGCCGGCACGATGCTCTGCCTCTCGCCGCATCCCCACCTCTTCGACGCGCGCAGGGGCTTCAAATTGCTCATCACTGTTCCCGTCGTCATCGGCATCATCCACCAACACACCGCAGAGAAAAACGTGTTTCATGGCCTCGTCAACTATCCTGGACATCATCAGCGGTGCCTCTGCCGCTTCAAAAATCTGTTTGA
>CAUZJQ010000381.1:0-4214 GCA_963580095.1 Lentisphaeria bacterium
TGCCATTGATCAAAAAGATCGGTGCGGTGCTTATAGCACTAACGGGAAACCCCCAGTCGACACTGGCGCGTTACAGCGATGTGGTTATAGACACCGGTACGAAGCAGGAAGCTTGCCCGCTGGGCTTAGCGCCGACGGCAAGTACAACCGCCAGCCTGGCAATGGGCGATGCCTTGGCGATGGCATTGCTGGAGAAGAAAGGTTTCCGCGTCGAAGATTACGCCTTCTATCATCCGGGCGGCAGCATAGGGAAAAATCTGCTGATGACAGTGGGCGACATCATGCGGACGGACGATCAGAATCCAGTCGCTGGACCGGATGCGACTGTCAAGACGGTACTCTTCGCGATAACCACCGCCAAGGCGGGTGCCGCGTCAATCGTCGACGACAGCGGCCGTCTGGTCGGCATTTTTACCGACGGCAATCTGCGCCGGGAAATCAACGACGACATTTCGGTGCTGGACCGTCCAGTGGCGGAAGTGATGACCCGTGATCCGTGGACTATTGCAGCGGACAGGCTGGCAACGGAAGGATTGAAAATCATGCGGACTAACAAGGTCGATGAACTTCCCGTGGTCGAGGAGTCCGGCCAGTTGGTCGGCATGCTCGATGTGCAGGACCTGCTGCGAGCGGGCATCATATAAGGGCGGGCCACTACCACGCCCATGTCAACTGCCCCTACCAGCTTGCCAAATCCTCCAGCGTCCCTGCACCGGGCAGCTCGTATTTGTCCAGCATGCCATGCCGCCAGGCATGACCAAGGATACGCACCCAGCCACGGTATGTCGTTGCGTTACCTGCCAGTCGGCCGGAATTCCAGCAGAGCTGATCGAGCCACGCCCCGGTCAACGTCATGAAACGCTCGTCGCCGGTGCGTTCATAACCGACGGCCAGAAAAATACCGAAATCCATGCGCACCTCGCCTCCATCGCGGGTCTCGATGATCAGTGCTTTAGCCAGATCGATGCTTAACGTCTGGAGCCATTGATCAACGTCCGTTCGTCCAGTGATCGTGGCGTAGCGGTCAACTGCATCTACCATACTTGCATACCCGAAGAACCCATTGATCATCTGCCGGTGCAGCGAGAGGCGATCGTTGCCAGAGGAGAGATTCACTGCGCCCGAGAAGGCGTTACGATCGAAGCCCATGACAAAATCGATCATCTCCTCCAGCAACGGCAGGAATCGCGGTTCGCGGGTGATGTCGTACAGGTGCGCAAGCAGCAGTATGCTCCAGCCGATCTCACGGTTGAAGCCCCACAAAACTTCCCTTTGTTCGGCGTTAGCAAAGAACTCCACGGTCTTGTCGCCTAGCGCCAGTGCGACTTCGAGTGCATCGGGATCGCCGCTGAGACAATAGTACTCGAGCAAGCCCTGGGTCCAGAAATGACTGGGATAGGCACCGGTCGTTGTATGCCGTGCGGAGTGAGCAGGCGTTGCCCGATGCAGCCACAGATGATCGGAATAGTGCAGGAAGTCTACCTCTATGTTGTGCCTGGCAGCCAGCCGCACCATAGTCCAGAGCTCATGCCTGCCAAGGCGCATGAGTTCGCTGCACAAGGTGTGAATAATGTCGTACTCATTGTTCAGCCACACCGGTTCGTGGCAGTCCAGGTAAGTTTGTGTCGGCCGGACTTCGGGCCAATTCCGGGGGATTTCCGGAGCTCCGGGTAATCGGCGAACGAGGCCACCGCCGCTAACCGAGTAGGACAGATGATATTGGGAATTCGTGTCGCCAAGGTCGAACTTGGAATCAGGCGTTGAGATTGTTGCGATGCCCGTGAGTGCGTGTTCGAATCGCATGTGTTTGTTTTTCGGCAGCGCCAGATCCTGCTCGAACGCCGTGTTGGCCGCCAACCATTCGGGGGCAAGGCAGGCACGCCCTTCGTGTATAGGCGAGGCAAGCATCGACGCAATTCCCTCCGGCTCCTGCCTCGGTGTATAGTTCATCTTGCCCGTGAGTTTGTCCGGTGTGGCATCGTCGGACTGCACGAATGCCAGCGTCATGACTTGTCGTCTGGAACGTCCCTGTGGCAGGTCGAGCACTTCTTTCGTCGCCGGCCAGATTTCCAGATTCAGCGTGGCGCCGTCACTGACCAAGCGGTTGGGACGGGCCCGCAGAAAATCCTGCATTTGGAGGTAAACAGCGCGGCCGCCGCCGTGCAGGCCGAGCCAATCCCCGGTGTTTACGAGCGGCGGGTTCAGGTAAAACGGGTAGTCGACGTCATCGAGCAGCATCGCGGCGTCCTCGACATAGGCAGACTGTCGTTCCTCGTCGGCAATGATTGCAACGCGCTCGGGATTGAAAACATGTCGCCCGACATAGAAGAGTCCGTAGTTCTGCTGCAGAAAATGTCGCTGCGTCGGTCCGGTCAGGGACCATTGCGCTTCGCAGGCGAGTCTTTCGATCGGCACGCTCGCTCGGTCGGGCTCGACGTTGAAAAAGTGATAATCCAGCCGCAGCGTTGTCCAACCGGCCCAGAGCTCAACATCCAGTCGATACGTCAGACGGCGCTCGTGTGCAGCAGTGAAATGGGCCCCTTCGACGCGGAGTCGAACACGCAGCGGCGACTGTTCCAGGACACGCACGGTACGTTGCGGCTCGTGCCTTGTATCGGCGTCGTCGACACAGAATGCAAAGCGCGCAGGATCGTCGAGGTAGGTATGCCCGTCACAGTTGATCTGATGAATCGGCCCGGGACCGCCGGCGCCGACGGTGACCGAGAGCCGGGTATTGTCAATTGTCCAAGTATCGTTGTTCTGTACCAGCGTGACCGGTTCGTCCGGGACCATCGGCGCCTGGCCAGCTATCAGTTCATGATTACCGGCGTCACACGCTGTGAAAGTCAAAAGCCCCCAGCGCACCGAGCCATCCGGCCAATGGACCAATGGTCGACAGGCCGATGGTCGTGCCTGACCGGTGGGCGCTGCGACGGCCAGGTTCGAGGTATCCGTCAGCTGGCCTTGCGCAAAGGGAACGCCGAGGGCAAGCGGCAGGCCGGCGCCCCGGTCGTCGCCGTAAGCAACATCAATTATGCAGGGAGAGGTTGAATTCATCAGTCGACGAGATTTTGGCTTGTATGAAATTGCATGGCTTCGTATACCCGCCATCCCAGGACTTTGACGAACATATCGATATCGAACACTGGATGCAACGTACGTTCGCGCCGCTGCACGAAATTGTAGGCTGCTGCAAATCGCTTTGGCGTGTCGGCGCACCCCTGCAAGTAGGACTCGAAGGGTGGCAGCAGCAGGTGCATGATCTGGACGTAAGCGACCAGGTATTGCCATGATTGGCGGATTGTACCCTGGTGCCGTGCCGCACGATCAAGACTGCTCGTATTAGTAAGAAATGCACAAGCAGGCAGAAGGCGTCCGCTCCCTGCTTAGACAAGCAAGCCGGCTATGGTCTGAAGAACTTTTTTTGATCGAGCCATTCATTCGGAAACATCCGTGTCGACGTCCACGATGTCGGGGATGAGCTTCGACCAGCATTCGTAAGCCTTGGAACCGGCGCGCAGCGTACGCAGGGGAAAGGAGCCGTTGGCGTCGTATAGCCTGATCCGTGCGTGTGCGAATTGATCGCCCATAGAGGCGTACTCGGGGTAGCTCGGGTTGTCTTTCGTGAGATCCTTTGTGGCGGCGACGATTCGCTCCTGCAGCCGGGCAGTTGTACGGGGATAGTAGATCGCCGATCCGCCGGCAGCGTTGACGTGGACCCAGAAGGCGTCCATTTCCGAGCCGTGCCCTTCGGTGTTTCTCTGTCTGATCTCGTCGATCGTGCCGGCCGGCGGGCCGCCGGCGGCCGGATGGAGGCAGAGCCTGGCACCGGCCATCACGCCGGTGCCCCAGGTGTCGCTATAGTTCATGTCATGACACACCCCCATCGCCACCTCCACACCACAGACGCGCTGCAAATTATAGTGCCGCCCATGCCACATACCCTCTTCGCAGGAGTGCACCTTGGCCATTGGCGGGCCGAGAGAGCCATCCGGGCGGACGAAAAGATGCCGGTTGATCTTCACGAAGTCGCAGGTGGCACCCTCCACCCGGTCGCCCGGGATCCAGGCGGGGTAGCCGATCAAAGTGTACGGCGCGCCCCGGGTCTGTGCCACGGCCTCCTGAAACCGCTTTAGCTCCGACTGGATCAAGCCCCGGTCGTCAAGTTCCGGATCCTCGGGCCGAAGGCCGGTAAGCGACGTCTCCGCCGTCAC
>CAUZJQ010000382.1:0-4201 GCA_963580095.1 Lentisphaeria bacterium
ATGCCGGGAGACGAGTATTTTTACGAACATGTCCATCCGAACTTCGCCGGCAATTACTTTTTGGCCAGATCCATTTTGTCAGAGGTTCATGCAGTTTTGGCAGGTCTCGGACATGACGTGGGGGTGGCATCGTCACCTCTGCAACAGGCGGACTGCGACCAGCGCCTGGCGGTGACCCGGTGGGAACGCTTTCGGACGGCAAATGCGATTCACCGCGGATTCTTGAGGAAATCGCCGTTCACCAACCAGTCGGGCCACACCGGGCGTTTGCGCAGTTTTGTTGCGAAAATGGACAAGCTCAGACTGCCGGACAGCGCCGACGTGCTGCAATTACTCGATGCCGAGTACCGTGCCGCCAGGGCTGAGAATCCGGAAGACGTGTGGCTGCGGTACAATCATGCCAGATTCCTTGCGGAAATCTCCAACGCCTATGACCAGGCGGAGCAGGAGCTGGAACTGGTCCTGAAAGCGCTCCCGAACTTCTCCAGCGCACAGAGTAACATGGCGTCTGTCCAACTTGACCTCGGGAATCATCGCAAAGCGGAAGCCCTGTGTCGTTCCGTTCTCGAGCGGCAGCCGCAGGACGTCAACACGCGGGCGACACTGGCAAACGCGCTGGTCGCACAGCAGCGGTTCGCAGAAGCCATTGAGCAATACGCTGAAGTCCTGAAATCCGATCCCGATGACCCAACCATACACAATTACCTTGGCGGGGCGTTGATCGCGACGGGCCGGCCAACCGAGGCGCTGGCTCATCTTCGTGATGCTGTGCGGCTCGATCCGGACTACTTTGAAGCCTCTTACAATCTGGGGTTGCTGCTTGGCGGGCAACGGCAGTTTGATGATGCGATACCCTGTTTTCGCCGAGCCGTCGAACTCAGGCCAAACTCGGTGGCGGCATTGTTCAGCCTGGCGCAGACATTACTGCTGCAGGGGAACGTCGAGGAGGCCGTTGTCCATTTCGAAGCCGCGGTAAAAACGGACCCAAATGATCCAGTTGCCAGGGGTGGTTTGGACGCGGCCCTTGAAATAATCGAGCGGGCAAGCGTCGGGCCGGAATGATTCAGCCGGCATATAGGGCGGCCTGATCAGGCACGGGGTGAATAGGGTGATGTCTAATTTTCATTCGCCAGACAGTCGTGTAGTTCGCTTGTCCATTAGGTGCTTTTCTTTTTCTGTGCTTTTAGCCCGACTGTGAGAAGCAAGAGATTGGCGGACAGGTGGTTTTTGTAGGGACTGCAACTATTCTTTCCGTATCGCGTTCAGTTCGCTCGGGCGTTTCTATTCATTTTTAACTATGGGTCACTCAAAATGCCGCCTCAAACTGCTACCCGCCTCGCCATTGTCCGGTGTGACACCCATGCCTATTGGTACGGTGTGTTCATGGAAGAATGCAATATCCCTTTACTGGGTACGCAGACCGATGACTCGCCGACCCGTTGCGGGGCGCACAACCACTTCAAGAAATCCAATGAATACGGTCAGCTGAAGATCGAGCGGGTGCCAGGCTTTACGATCGCCAAGATCTTCGATCGCCTTTTTGAAAAAGGTACGGATGACGCCGGCAACCCGATCCTGCAGTACGGCACCTATCCCGGTCGGGCCAATGAATTTTCCGAGGTTTTCCTGAACCGTCCCCAGGTCTGCGAAACGCTGGAGGAACTGACAGTCGATATCGACGCTGCCTATCTTGCCGACTCCAGCAGCCCGGGCGAGGGCAGCGATCATTTGGAGCTGGCCCGGCCGTTTCTCGAGAAAGGCATCCCGACCTTCGTCGACAAGCCGTTTGCCACAACTCTCGATGATGCCCGCGAGATCGTGCGCCTGGCAAAGGCCAACGGTACTGCGGTCATGAGTGCATCAATCCTGTCGCATTGCGACGAGAGCCGGCATTTTAAGAACCGATTTGCCGAGATCGGTGACGCCGGCGTGCTTTTCGTCAAGGGCGCCAGCGGCGCCATCAGCGCCGTGATCCATACAATTTGCGCCGCACAAGGTGTCTTCGGCTGCGACGTCGAAGCTGTCGAAAGCATGGGCGAAACCCCGCTCGACTGCATGCACCTGTACTATCCAGACAACCGTAAAGCCCTGCTATACAACCCGGGTAACGATTACTTCGAATGGTCCTGTTCCTTCCATATGAGCGCCTACAGCAACCGGGGCGCAATCCATTGCGAGCCGATCGGTGACCCCGAGTTTCATACCGGGACACGACGTATCGTCGAGATGTTCCGGAAGATGGTTGACACCGGTGAACCGCCGGTGCCCTATACCGAGATGCTCGAGCCGATCGCCATTATCGAGGCAGCCCGTCTGTCCCACAGGGAAGGCCGGCGCGTGGCGATCAGTGAAGTCTGGGACAGGACAGACTGACAAAGGCCGTCACCCATGTATCCTCACGCATCGTCCTCCCGCATTAATCTTCCCACCTCAACCCTCTCTCGGGGGCATCAAGTAGAATTTAGGCAGGAGAACGATGTGCAGGCATGGCATTTGCCGGTGGAGCTATTACCATAATGTCTGCGTCTTTAACATGACGGTATAGAGGACAATTATTGTGAGAGCAATCATCATCGGAGCCGGCCGCGGCAGCAGGTTGATGCCGTCTACGGCAAACGCCCCGAAGTGCTTCGCCGAAGTACGGGGAAGCCGCATTCTGGACCACACGCTGGATGCTTTCGCCGACAACGGCATCGACGATATCTGCTTCATAGGAGGCTATCAGATCGATTGCGTGCGAGAGGCCTACCCGCAGTTTACGTTTCGGCACAATGACGACTGGGAGAACAACAACATCCTGGCGTCCCTGATGTATGCCGAAGACCTCATGGACGAACCGTTTATCTGTACATACTCGGACGTACTGTTCACCGCTGATGTCATCAACAAATTGCTGCCGGTTACCGACGACATTGCTGTGGTGGTAGATACTGCCTGGCTCGACCGCTATGTACACCGGACTGAGCATCCGCCAGATGATGCGGAAAAGGTCATTGTCGAGAACGGCGCTGTAATGCGTGTTCACCGCGGTATCGAACCGGAGGCCGCGCATGGCGAGTACATTGGTGTGGCGAAGTTTTCGGCCGCCGGGGCTGCCGAGCTGCGCAGACACTATCAACGGTGCAAGGATGCCCATGCCGGTCGCGCGTTTCGTGAGGCGGCAGTTTTTGAGAAGGCCTATCTCATCCATCTTTTCCAGGATATGATCGAGGCTGGCGTTCATTTCGCGCATGTCGATACACCGGGAGGATACATGGAAATCGACACGCAACAGGATCTTGATCTCGCACAGGAATACTGGGTATGAGTG
Organism: Lentisphaeria bacterium; assembly: GCA_963580095.1. Lineage (GTDB taxonomy): Bacteria > Verrucomicrobiota > Lentisphaeria > JABSQK01 > CAJWLW01 > CAJWLW01. The sequence continues at coordinate 3,311 of CAUZJQ010000382.1, forward strand.
ACGTGCTTTTTCCCGCATCGGTCATCGGTTCGATGCCGCGCTCGGCATTCGTACGCGACCTGATCGCCGATGAACCGGTCGACCCCGACGCCATGGACGCCGCCGTCGCCTATATCGTGCGACTGCAGGAACGTGCCGGTCTCGACGTGGTCAATGACGGCGAATGGCGGCGCAAGTCCTACATTGGCGTGATCGCCGAACTGGCGCATGGCTTCGAACTGAGCACCAATCCCGCCGACGGCCGGCCATGGACAATTGTCACCGACCGGTTGGCGCCGAAGCATGCCGGGTTCATCGCTGCCGAGGTCGAGTTTGTGAAGCAGCTCACGGACCGCGAAATTAAAGCGACCATACCCGCACCGGCCTTGCTGGGTGAACGCATGTGGGATGCCGATGAGTCCGCCAAAGCGTATCCGACGTGCGAGGCATTCGTCGAGGATTGTGTGCCGATCCTGCGCAACGAGATTGAACAGATCCGAGATGCCGGTGCCAGTATCGTGCAGATCGACGACCCGCACCTTTGCCTTTTTGTGGACCCTGAAGTCCGGGCCGGCTACGACGACGCCGAACGCGCTGCCGCCTTCTCCGTGGATATGGTGAATCAACTTGTCGATGGCATCGCCGGGATCAGGACTGCGGTGCATCTGTGTCGCCGCGCCGGTGCCAGGGTCCGTGGCGAAGCTGCTTTCGAGGGCGGCTACGAAGCGATCATCGGGCAGCTCAATCGCCTGCAGGTCGATCACCTGACGATGGAGTTCACCGTGCCGGAAGCCGGCGACATGGAAGTGTTCAAGATGTTGCGCGAAGATTTCGAGATCGGTCTGGGTTGCGTCAGTGTTGCGCCTGGACAGATCGACTCATCGGAGACGATTGTCGAGCGGGTCGAGCGAG
>CAUZJQ010000383.1:0-4193 GCA_963580095.1 Lentisphaeria bacterium
AATTCCGAGGTCGTCCTCGAGCACGCCGCCGAGTTGATCAGCAAAACGGACCGCTGAAAACGACTGTTGTTCAAGCATCTCAAGATGATAGGCAATTTCTTGCCCGCCTTCAGGCGGCTACCCGCTACTCCCACTCTCTCAAAAAGACACGTGTGTTTTCCCCAGCTGAGCCGACAGCGGGCGGGAATCCTCACCAGGCAACGATGCGACGGGACGTTTTCCGTCGACAGGAAAGACCCAGCGTCAAACTACGGATTACTCATCAATGATTTCCGGGACTTTGAGCTGCTGGCCGATCGACAGACGAGCGGGGTCGGGGATGTTGGCGGCATTTATCTGGTACAGCAACTCCCAGTGGCGCGTGGTACCGAAGAGCTTTTTGGAGATGCCGCTGAGGGTGTCGCCGGACTCTACAGTGTAGACGACAGTGGTGACAAGTGGTGGAAGTTCGGCAGGCGGCGGCGCAGATTCGGTGTCGACAGCGGGCGGTTCAGAAGTCCTGATCCCGCCGAACCTCTCGGCTAATACCCCGTAATGCCGGCGCTCGGCACGTTCGAGCCATTTCGCTACGATCGCTTCATTGTCATGGACATCAGCGTTCAGGTACGCCTGGTAGTGGACGATGGCGCGCGGCAGGTCATTGAGATGGTCCTCGTACAGCATGGCAAGCTGCAAATGCACCAGGGTAGACTCGGGACTGTAGCGCAGACAAAGCTTGAACGCCTCGGCAGCGGCGGCATACTGCTGCTGCTCTTGGAACTCAACCGCTTGCGTGAAATAGGCGTTATCCTCGTTGCGAGCGGTGCGATCGCTGTTGCAAGCCCAGCTCAGGAGCAGCGAAACGGTGCAAAAAACGCAAAAAACAGTTGTCTTCATGGAGACCCGGCATCGCAAAGAAGCATGTCGTGACGTTGAATGCACTGACGTGACGCCTTATAATACGGAGAACCAAAAACAAAGCAAATCAACTGTCCGTTTCAGGGCCTTCGGACAGGTAGAACTGATGGAAATTTGCGGATATGGGCAATCATACGGTCGAAAAAATCGGCGGCACCTCGATGAACCGCTTCGATCTCGTGCTGGACAATATAATTTTGTACAAGCGTCCAGCGGCAGATCTATACAACCGGGTTTTCGTGGTTTCGGCGTACGGCGGCATCACCAACATGCTGCTGGAGCACAAAAAGTCGGGTGACTCTGGGGTATACAGTGCGTACGCCGCTAATTCCGGCGACTGGGAAGCATTGCTGCAGGGCGTTCTGACGCACATGTGCGAGACCAACGCAGGCTTGGCCAAGCTCGGGCTGGACGTCGCAGCAGCGGACGCCTTCGTCAAGGAACGGATCGAAGGCATCCGCAACTGTCTTCTCGATCTGCGCCGACTTTGTTCATACGGCCATTTCAAACTCGACGAGCATCTGCCGGCAGTGCGCGAGATGCTCAGTGCGATCGGTGAGGCACACAGCGCCTACAACTCCACACTGATCCTGCAGGGGAAGGACGTCAACGCAATTTGTCTCGACCTTTCCGGATGGATGGACGAGGAAAACCTGTCATTCGACGAAAAGATCCAAACGACGTTCGCCAACCTGGACCTGAACACATGCCTGCCGATTGTGACCGGCTACACGAAGTGCGCCGAAGGAATCATGGCGACCTACGACCGCGGCTACAGCGAAATCACGTTCAGCAAGATCGCCGTGCTGACCGGGGCCTGCGAGGGTGTGATCCACAAGGAGTTTCACCTGAGCAGTGGCGATCCACACCTTGTCGGCGTCAAGAACGCCAAGATTATTGGCCAGACCAATTTCGATGTTGCCGACCAGCTGGCGGATCTGGGCATGGAAGCGATTCACCCGAAGGCCGCAAAACCGATGGAGGCCAACGGCATTCCGATCCGGGTGAAGAATACCTTCGAGCCGGATCACGATGGCACGCTGATCAGCCATGACTATCACAGCGACAATCCTCGCGTCGAGATAGTCACCGGGCGCCGCGGCATGGTCGGGATCGAAGTGTGGGATCCGGACATGGTCGGACAACACGGGTATGATTACCGGTTGCTGCAGCATTTCAATGCGCACGGGATCAGCTACATCGCCAAAAACACCAACGCCAATACGATTACCCACTATGTCCCGGGTGATACCGTCGGTCTCAATGCCTGCATCGAGCAGATCAAATCGACGTATCCGAGCGCTCGAGTCACAGTCATCGATGTTGCCATCGTCTCAGCAATCGGCAGCAACATGAAAGTACCAGGGTTCCTTTCCAAAACCGCCAATGCGCTGGCTGAGGCAGAGATCAACATTCTGGCCTGTGACCAGTGCATGCGCCAGGTCAACATGCAGTTTATCGTCGACGAATCGGAATTCGAACTGGCGATAAAGGCACTGCATCGCGGCTTGATCGAAGCCTGACACAAAGGTTGCAGTCAATCATGTGGTACTGAGTTGGTGCGATTCCCGGGTCACCGCCACTCACATAGTCAACGCAGGTTTAGCGAGACATCAGCACGATGTTATCCTCCATAGAATGCGGCTACTGCGGCTTCGCGGTCGAGTTGGCGCCGGACACGACTGTCGACCGTGTCGCCTGCCCGTACTGCCATCGCGCTGTTCAACTGCCGAAGACCGACCTGGAGACGGGTTCGACATTCGGCGCATACCGCATCGATAAGTTGCTTGGCGTCGGCGGCATGGGCGATGTCTACCTCGCCGTCCAGCATCCGATCAATCGCAAAGTGGCACTGAAAATCCTGCCGTCGAACCTGACAGCCGACCGCGATTCGCTCGATCGTTTCTTCAACGAAATGCGGATGACAGCAAAGTTCGAGCATCCGAACATCGTTGCCGCGATTGAAGCCGGCAAGGTCGGCGACCTCCATTATCTGGCGATGTCCTACGTCGACGGCCAGGATCTTGATGTCATCCTGGTCAAGGACGGCGTGATGGCAGAGTCGCAGGCGCTGGGGATCGTCCGGAAAGTTGCCAGTGCCCTTGACTATGCCTGGAACAAGGGGCAGGTGCTGCATCGTGATATCAAGCCCGGAAATATCATGCTGGACAACAGCGGCGAAGTACGGCTGATGGACCTGGGCATATCCAAGAGTCTGAAAGACCCGCGTTCCGGTGGTCAGACCACGGCCGGATACGTCGTCGGCACGCCGTATTACATGAGCCCGGAGCAGGCGCGCGGCAGCAATGATCTCGACTTTCGCAGCGACATTTACTCTCTTGGCGCAACGCTCTATCACATGGTCACGGGCAGCGAACCGTTCGACAACGAAGATCCGCTGGTTGTCATGACCCAGCACATCAACGAACCCGTACCGTCGCCCAAGGAGAAGAACTCCGCACTCACCAACGGCTGTTGTGCGCTGCTGAAACGGATGCTCGCAAAGCCCCAAAACGAGCGACACGAGACCTGGCAGACACTGGTCGATGACATCGATCGCGTCCTCGACGGCAAGATGCCGTCGGAAGCAGCCGTGGCAACACCAAATAAAATGTCAAACAAAAAAAAGTCCTTACCGGCCGGGGCGGCCGGACGGGCCGCCGGCCTAAAGCTCAAGGTCGGCGCCAGCCAGGCTAAAAGGTTGCGCGGCGCCGCGACGGCACCCCGCCTCATGCAGGCCACGCAACCGAAGAATTTGAGCAGTCGTCTCAGTATCATTCGGTGGCTATTTATCGGGGTTGGTTTAGTCCTGCTGGCGACTTTCATCATCATCGCCATAAGCCGCGACAGCAACATTGACCAACCCATAGCCGGCCCGGTCACCGATGGGCAAACGAAGGCGCCATTGCTGGGCACACCGACAACAACACTCTCCTACACAACATTGCTGCGCGACATCGAACGAGCCCGCGCGTTTGCCCAGGAGCAGCCGAAGGCCTACCGGAAAATCCTGCAACGCTGGCAGGCCTTGAGCAGTGAAGCCGCAAACACGCCGCACGCCAAAACTGTGGAGCAAGAGATCGGCCAGGCGAACAGTCGCCTGGAGCAGACCCGGCAGTCTATGCTGACCAGCCTTGAACTGGTGTCAAATGAACTGTCAGCCGCCGGTGACTACGACAGCGCCATCGCCGCCGTGCGCGACTATAACGGTGAGTTTGCCGATGAAACCAGGACCGAACGCAACAAACTGGAGCAATCCCTGATCGAGTCGCAAGCCCTGCAGGCGTCGCCGCCCG
>CAUZJQ010000384.1:0-4187 GCA_963580095.1 Lentisphaeria bacterium
TTTTCTGTGCGTCGCGTGTCCGTAGAAACAATGGCGTGACTGTCCAACGTGAAACAGTGCCATCGACTTTTCCCGAGGCGCTTGTGAAAAAACGACTGAAGCAGCAGTTCTGTGCCGGTGAATTCGAGACGGCTACAAGATGCTGCTCGTGGACGGTGACGAATGGATGCTGCATGCCGCGTGCAAGACTGTGTTCGAGTGTTGTAAGCAGTCGATAGCCTCGTTGAAAAATTGAAACATGCGAAAAGTCAAAACACTTTACGTGCCAGAGTTGTACTGCGATCCGTTCTGGCAGGAAAATATAATCGAGCAGGTGGGTGATCGTCACGACCTGTCGGTATATGACGCATCCAAGCCGGTCGCACCCCAGTTCGCCGGGGTCGAGGTCGTGGTCGACAGCGGTGGACACGGCACGCGCGAGATGATGGACGCGGCCGGAGACTGCAAGCTGTGGCAGATCGTCTCAAACGGTGTCGACCACTGCGATACCGAATACATGCGGCACAAGGGCTTCATGATGACCTACTGCCCGGGGGTCCACAGCAGTGTGTCGCTGGCAGAGTGCGCCATGATGTTCATGCTGTTGCTCGCCCGCACATTCAACAAATGCCAGGAATATTTTCAGGATCGTAAGTTGTATGCGCCCATGGTCGGTGATGTGGCGGGAAAAACCGTTCTCATTGTAGGGTTCGGGGCCAGCGGACAGGCATTGGCAAGGCGGGCAAAAGCCTTTGACATGCGGGTTTTGGGAATCGACGTTCGCCGGATCGACCAGGACGTTATCGATGAGATCGGTCCTGACTTGATGGGGACAACTGATGACGACCTGGATCGCCTGCTCCCCGAGTGTGACTACCTCTCGCTGCATTTACATTTGCACGAGAAAACGCGACACATCATCGATGCCGTCCGGCTCGGCCTGATGAAGAAGACGGCCTGTTTCGTGAACGTTGCCCGCGGGGCACTCGTGGACGAGAAAGCCCTGCACGATGCACTTCTGAACGGCCGCCTTGCCGGCGCCGGTATCGATGTGCATGACCCGGAACCTTCGGACCCGAACCTGCCGGTCTACCAGTTGCCGAATGTGTATGTGTCGCCTCACGTCGCCGGTGAAACCTTTGGCACGGCCGTGAACAGGCACGCGTCCATGGTCGAGAACATCGATCGGTTTGCAGGGGGGCGTGAGATCCTGAATCGAATCGATGAGCAGTTGCCGGTTTGATCTATTGAATGGAAGCCATTTCCATGAGCGGACATCAAGACCTGCGTGATGTCCTCGTCATTCTCTGCGACCAGTTGCGTTGCGATTTCCTGTCGCTGTATGACTGCCGGGCCATTCCAACACCGAATCTGGACCGGCTCTATCGCGAGTGTGTGGTCTTTGATCGGGCCCGCGTCGGCATGATGGCTGGATCGTATCAGACACAACACTGTGATCAAATCAGGAACGCAGAAATGCCACCGACTACTCCAGCCCGGATGCGTGACAGGTCTCCAGGATTTCGTCCGTAATCCGGCTGTTTCAAAGTGCGAGAGGAAAGCAGTAAACGGCAACCGTGCAGGTCTGCCGGACTAAAGCATGCCGTTGCCGCATGATTTTTAGATTGCCGGGTCTGATCAATTGAATTCCGCTTGGTCGCCATTAGTGTTTGCTGGAAAACATACCTCTATTGCAGCGTGTCCAAATGACGCCCATTGTTGGGGTGAATTTCTACGTATTCCAGGCAGCCCAAGTTTACTGCGAAAGGAGCAATCCATGAGCAAGATGAAGGGGTCCGCAGTTTCCCTTGCCCAGTTCCTGTGTGACGAGGCGCCGTACGACTGTCTAGACGATATTGGCCGGTGGGCTGCTGGGCTGGGATACAAGGGCGTCCAGCTCCCCGGGAGGGACGGCGGGGTGATCTATATCGGTCAGGCAGCCGGCTCCAGGACCTGCTGCGAAGAGTATCAGAGAAACCCGGCAGCAATGGGGCTGGAAGCCACGGATATTTCGCTCGATCGGCGAAGGTCAGGTGGATTTCCGGCGCGTGTTCACGCGATGTCACATTCGATGACTTTGCCGGCGGTGACAACGACCACGACAGCAATTGCGAAATCCTCGGCTTGGGCTCAACGCACTCATTAGGACAAGGAGAACAACAGCATGGACTCATGGCAACGCAAATTGAGAATGGGTATGGTCGGTGGCGGCGAAGGGGCGTTTATCGGCGGGGTACACCGTTTGGTGGCGGCGATGGACGGGCAGATCGAAATGGTCGCGGGCTGTTTCTCGCGTGATTTCGACAACACCAAGCGGACGGGCGCGGCGCTCTATCTGGACCCGAAACGATGCTACGCTACCTATCAGGAAATGGCCGCTGCCGAAGCAGCGCTGCCGCTCGGCGAACGCATCGACTTCGTCAGTATCGTCACCCCGAACAATCTCCATTTCGATATCGCCAAGACCTTCCTTGACGCGGGTCTGCACGTCGTCTGCGACAAGCCGATGACGTTCAGCCTCGATGAAGCAAAGGACCTGGCGCAGCTCGTCGAGCAGAGTGGCCTGGTGTTTGGACTCACCCACAACTACACTGGCCACCCGATGGTTCGTCATGCGCGGCATTTGTTTCAGTCCGGGCAGATGGGCCCCGTGCGTAAAGTGATTGTCGAGTACCTGCAGGATTTCCTGATGGTGCCGCACGAGAAACTGGGCCAAAAACAGGCGGCTTGGCGCGTCGATCCAACGCAGTCCGGCGCCGGTGGCACGCTGGGAGACGTCGGCACCCACTGCGTCAATCTGCTCGAATACGTCACCGGTGACCCGATTACCGAAATGTGCGCCGACAAAAGTACGTTTCTTCCCGACCGCGTGCTGGACGAGGATGTCAATGCACTCCTGCGTTTCAAGGGCGGCGGCAAGGGGGTGCTGTCGATCAGCCAGGTGGCGACGGGCGAAGAGAACGGCTTGATCCTGCGTGTGTACGGCTCCGAAGGCGCCATCCGCTGGGCCCAGGAGAACCCGAACTACCTTGACCTGTACAAGTACGGGGAGCCGCGCCAGACGCTGGCCCGTGGTCAGGGCTACTTGTCGGAGCCCGCAGTCGATTGCAGCCGCATCCCGAGCGGGCACCCGGAGGGCTACTTGGAAGCGTTTGCCACAATCTACTGCGGCATTGCCGAGGCGATCCGCTGTCACCTCGACGGCGAGCCAATGAAGACAGAGGCATACAACTTTCCTACCGTCTACGACGGCGTGCGTGGCATGCAGTTCATCCATGGCGCCGTGACCTCGGCTGCCGACGGCGCCTCCTGGGTTGAGATGTGAATGGAATAGCATCACCCGTTCCATGGCGGCGGCGCTATTGACTTTGCCGGGCCGAGTGCCGCAGCACTGAGGGGCCCCGGAGTGGAGACCCGCCCGATCAGGGCGATGTTGCGGAAACGCTGAACAGTACGCCGCGAACTCCGGCGGCAGTTCATTGTTGAATTCAAACAAACGAAATTGCAGAAAAAACAGACGATCAGAGGAATCCCATGCACGAGCTCGAACTGAAGAAGGACGATCCGTCGCGCATCGCAGTGCTGCTGGATGCGTGCCCGGCAGGGTCGCTCACCGTCAGTGTGATTCGGCCCGCCAACAACCTGGTGCAGCACCACTGCGAAGCGGGCCGCGTCGAAAGCCATGGTGCCGGTGTTCGCGTGCATTTTCACTGTGACGACGAACAGGTCGAGGTATGCCTGGACATGAGCGCGAGTGAGGCCGGGCTCACAGGAAAGTTCCGGGCCTCGGGACGGGGACATTGCATGATCCGTCTCGTCTGGACCTTGCCCGAGGACGAGGACGGCTTCGCGTTCGTCCCGGCGTTCATGTACGGCAACAACCGTGGCGGCAACAGTCCGGACGCCACCTATCCACAGCTGGTTGACGATGGCGAGTACGTGCCGTCAAAGCCATGGCGGGCGGACGAATGGCTGGTGCGCGCCGACCGGTCGAGTCACGGTACAACGTCGGTGATCACCGGCAGCCGGGTCTACGCCATGGGCGGCAGGGATGTCAGTATTCACGCCGGCGGCGGTGTCGCGGAGAAGAACGGCATCGGCATCAACGCGGCGCGGCCGCGGCGCCTGACGTTTTCGCTCGGGTTCATGAACGCGCCCTTTGTTTACTCCTGCCTGGCGGGCCGCAATTTCGTGAGCCGGCCGGAAGG
>CAUZJQ010000385.1:0-4153 GCA_963580095.1 Lentisphaeria bacterium
GCGGTGTGCCCATCCCAACTTCAACTTCGGGACATACCGGCACCCACTTGACGAACGGTCCCAGGGTCTCCACCAGGTAACCATCCCGCTTATGCTGTCCATCGAAACGGACTTTACGACCTATCAGGCAGGCACTTATCCCCAGCCGAATAACCGGTGAGTTATCGCTTCGAGCTTCCGCCATCGCTGCACTCCGCAATCGCGTTTTTTTTACACTGCCACCTGGCAAACAAAGAAACCATCAACCGACCAGTCCTGCTCGTCATTGCAGCCGAACCACTCCCCCCTGAAAACCAAGTTTCAATACAGTAGTCAGCGCGGGAACGTGCCACTACGGATACGAGAGGAAATCGTGGCGTACGCTCAGTGAACGCACAGCACAGTGACTCTCAGCGGCGACCGCTTCTACTGCGTGAGCGGGAGAAATCACGCTGCGAACGCCCACCCTGGGAACGGCGTTCGGGGCGTCGGCCGCCACCGCCACCGCCACCGCCACCGCCGCGACCACCACCACCACCGCCGCGACCAAAGTTCCTCGGCGCCGGCTGGCTGGAACGGAAGGCATCGTCGCAATGATAGGCGTGCTCCATCTCGGCCGGCACCGGCTTGCCTAGCAAGCGTTCGATCTCCCGCAGGTAGGCTCGGTCTTCGGCGCAGCAGAACGAGATGGCGTCGCCTTCCGCGCCGGCCCGCGCCGTCCGACCAATGCGGTGTACGTACGTTTCAGCCTCGACAGGAAGGTCGTAGTTGATCACGTGCGTGATGTCGTCCACATCCAATCCACGGGCCGCCACATCGGTAGCGACCAGTACCTTGAATCGACCGCGCTTGAAGCCATCCAGCGCCTTAGTGCGCGCGGCCTGGCTCTTGTTGCCATGAATGGCGGTGCCCCGGATGCCGGCAGCATCGAGTTTCTCGACAACGCGGTTGGCGGCATGCTTCATCTGCGTGAACACGAGAACCTTGTTGACCTCCGGCTCTTTCAGCAAAGAGACCAACAGGGCATCTTTGTTCCGTTTCCCGACGAAGAGCACCTTTTGAACGATGCGGTCGACTGTGGGTTCATTCGGTGTAATTGTCACCCGGGCCGGGTTGCTGCGGACCATGGTGTGGGCTAGATCTACCATCTTCGGTGCCATGGTGGCGGAGAAGAACAGGGTCTGGCGGTCCTCCGGGATTACGTCCAGTATCCGCTTGATGTCGGGAATGAAGCCCATGTCGAGCATCCGATCGACCTCGTCAAGAATAAAAACCTCCACGGCGCCGAGATCGATGTGTCCCTGCTGCATCAGATCGAGCAGCCGTCCGGGCGTGGCTACCAGGACATCGACACCACGATTCAGGGCCTTGACCTGCGGAACCTGACTGACGCCGCCGAAAACGACGGTATGGCTAAGACGCAGATAGCGTCCATAGGTCCTGATGCTGTCGGCGATCTGCGCGGCAAGCTCACGCGTCGGAGCGAGAATCAGAGCCCGCGGTGTTCCCCGCCGCGGGCGGCGCCTGTCGGAGGACAGTCGCTGCAGGAGCGGTAGCGTAAAGGCAGCGGTCTTGCCGGTGCCGGTCTGGGCAGTCCCCAACAGGTCCCGGCCTTCCAGCAGTTGTGGAATGCACTGCTCCTGAATGGGCGTGGGCGTGACGTAGCCCTCGGAGCTCACAGCGCGCTGCAGTTCCGGAATCAGAACGCCAAAGGCGCCTTGCAGAGACTGCTTATCGGTCTGCGGCTGCGGTTTCGAGGCGGACTGCTCAACTTGGGCGCTGGGCGCCTGTGCTTGGTCTTTCATGGTTTTCCTGGTCCGGGGTAATACAAATCTCGACCCGCCGGACGCGTGGAAAAGACAGGACCGCTGTGATCGCGGCGATAAAGCACCCCGGCTCGAACGGCTGGGATGTGCGGTTGTGGCTGGTTATGCGAATACGCCCAGCGAACCGTCTTTAGAGAACTTTCTTGTATTCGTAATCAAGTAAAGTAGCCGAACTACCCGAAAACACAAGCTGTCGGATATAAACAAACTGTCAATTCGCGGTTAATTGCATTTTGAATATTTACAGCCTACTCTCGCTTCTATGAATTCTGAATCAACACGACGGCCCAAAGTCCTGGTCACTGGCGCAGCCGGAAACTTCGCCAGTCGGATCGTCGACGGACTGTCGAACGATTTCGACCTGGTCCTGACAGACGTGCCCGAGATTGCCGCGGCACATACCGGCATAGTCCCGGCGGACCTCCTGGACTACGATGCCGTGCAGCGCGTGATAACCGGAATCGACATGGTCGTGCATCTGGCAATCGCCAGTTATTATCGATTCAAAGGTGAAGCGGGGCAATCCTACGATGACGAGCAGATGCGGGTCAATCTGATCGGAACCCAGCACGTGTTCGCAGCGGCCAGCCGCGCGGGAATCAGGCGCGTCGTATATGCCAGCAGCATGGCAATCGACATGGGAACCCTGGCGACGTGGCCGATCGACCGGGACAACCCGCCACGGCCCACTAATCTGTATAGTTGTACGAAGTTGTTCGGCGAGCATCTCGGCGAGATGTACGCACGACAAAGCGGCATGTCGGTCGTCTGTCTGCGATTCGGGCAACCCTTCCCCCTGCTCCGCGGTTCGGACCCGGGACCACTGGCTTTGCCGCGAATGCGCGGGTTGCTCGTCGCCTTCGCCGACATCGAACAGGCAGTGCGCTGTGCCCTCACCTGGCCGGGCATTGGCTACAAGGTGGCGCGAATCGTCTCCGCATCCACACCGGCAAAAGTCGATTTGACCGCAGCTGCCGAGATTGGTTACCTGCCTTGCCGGCGGTTCACCGAGGCCGGCGAGGAGCCAGTCGCGGCAAAACAGTCGCTGCCAGCGCCATGCAACAGCGTTGGCGAGGCATTCAGGGTCGCCGCAATCATCACGACCTATTTCCCGTTGAGCCATGCGGATGTGATTGTCTCGCGCTGGCTCGAACCGCGGGCGGGCGACGCCGATTGGGGATGGCCGCGACCGCAATCGCACATCGTCTCCGCCTACATCGACCAAATCGGCGAAGACGACATGGGCTGCGAGATTCTGGAACGGAATGAGGTGCCTATTTACGACACGATAGAGCAAGCCTTGATCGCGGACGGTGAGCTTCGAGTCGACGCCGTGCTGTTGATCGGGGAACACGGCGAGTACGGGGAGAACGAGCTGGGCCAGCACTTGTACCCACGCAAGGAACTGTTCGACCAGATCGTTGCAGCCTATCGCCGCGTCGGCCGGTGCGCACCGGTATTTTGCGACAAATTCCTTTCATGGAACTTCGAGTGGGCTGTCGATATGGTGCGGACGGCATTCGAGATGAACTTTCTGCTGTTCGGCGGCTCCTCCGTGCCGCTATGTCGGTTGTCGACGCCGTTTCGCCTGGCCCAGGGTGTGAAAAGCAGCCAGAAGGAAGCCGTTGTTGTTTCCCACGGTCCCGATGAAGCCTACAGCTACCACAGCCTCGAATTCGTCCAGCCGCTTATCGATAGTCGACCGGGCGGCGAATCCGGGGTTCGCATGGTGACCGCCTGGCGTGGTGACGACGTCTGGCGCGAACTCGAGGCAGGGACCTGGTCAGAGGAGCTGATGACAGCGGCGATCGCGGCAGCAGACGACACTGGGCAGACCGAGGTCAACAGCAGCGGAAATATCCGCGCCGATTGTGCCGCAGACGGCGGGCCGATGGCTTTCCAAATGAGCTATGACGATGGTATAAAGGTCACCCATATCAACTTGGACGGGCACATCAAAAACTGGGGCATCGCAACTTTCCTCGAGGACGACACAATCAACGCCACCGCCCCGATCATGGGCGGGGACGACTCGCACCACGGACATTTCGCGACGCTGTGCCGGGTGATCGAGGAATCCTTCCAAAGCAACCGACAGCAGTACGCACCGTCGCGGTTGCTGCTGACAACCGGCCAGACCGCCGCGGTGATGCGGGCCCTCGCCCAGCCCGGACAACGCCTGTTCACGCCGGAACTGCTGATTCGATACAATGCATTCGATCTTCTCGGCTGGCATGACGACGGCAGCTTCGGCGCCATCTGAAACGAGCGAGACATTCGTTCGCAGCGCTGTCGGGAAACCGTGTGCTCCCCGTTGGCGAAGTGTATTGTATACCGACACGGCACGG
>CAUZJQ010000386.1:0-4145 GCA_963580095.1 Lentisphaeria bacterium
CTGGCCGTCGTCGCTGGACACGTCAATGGCACCAGACACCAGCGTGTCGCCCTGTGTAGCCCGCGCCACGATGCTACCGCCCGGAGCTGAGATGACGGCGTCCGCCTCAACGGTGACGCTGAGCGAACCGATGACGTCGACGTAACCGCCGTCACCGGCGTTGATGATACCGCTCTGCGAGATGTCGGCGGCGGCGAGTAGGGCGCTGTCGGCTTCGATGTAGCCGCTGTTGTCGACGCCGCCCATGACGCCGGTGACGTCGACGCGGAGCTTGCCGCCGTAGACGTTCTGCAGGGTGACGCGCTCGGCGCCGGCCATGGTGATACCCTTGGCCAGGATATCGCCCTGGTTGCGGACGTTGTTGGCCAGCAGCACGACGAAGTCGTGGGCCGTGATCAGGCCGGCATTGTCGATCTCGGCGGTGCTGCCGCCGGCAAAGATGTTCCTGCCGGCGAGGAAGTCGGCATTGGTGATGTCCAACGTCGAGGCGACAAAAGCGCCGGCGTCGATACGTGAGTCGGTGCCGAAATAGATACCGTTCTGATTGACCAGGTACACGATACCGGTCGCCTGCAAGAGGCCGTGGATAACCGAGGGATCCGTGCCGACAACGCGCGAGAGCAAGGCGGAGGCGGAGCCGGGCTGGGTGATGTAGACGCCGTTCGGGGCACCGATGCTGAAGCTTTCGAAGTTGACAATGGCTGATTGCGTTGACTGATTGAGGAACAGGTTGGCCCCTTGCTGGTCGAATCCGACCTGGCCATGGACGACATCGGGGTTGGTCGGTAGCTGCGCGACAGCGCTGAACGGCGTGGCGAGCATAATACCGCTGAGGAAAAGGCTCAAAAATCGAGCCGGCCACGACAGCGTCGGGTTTAGTGTAAGGCGATCCATGCCTGTGCTCCTTAAATGAGTTGTCAGAAGGGAAAAGTCTTGTTCAAGTCTCAGAGTGGGTTCGGAATGCTGAACCGTCGTCGCCTGCGGCTATACCGATTAAAATGCCGGATGCCGGCGACGAACCAGTATCCTTCATCGGGCAGCCAACAACGGAAATCCGCAGGTCAATACGGGACTGGATCCGGTTGGGGCAGCGGATCGAGTCGCGGATTGAATTTCGGATGTTTCTCAGCGCTTTCACAGTGACGCCACATCTGCCGGGCACCAGGGGTACGGGTCCGACAGGCATGTTCCAGCGACAGGAGGCGTTTGCCAACAACGGGTTAAGGGATTTCCCGTGACTGGCGGCAGGGCGCTGGAAAGGGCTCGAACAATTGGCGGCTATTAAATTGTATCTTACTGCACTGCAGGGCGTTACGTCGGAGCATAAGGCCCGTCCGGCGCCTGGAGCCCGGCGCCTGGAGCCCGGCACCTGAAACCAGACACCTGCCTCGGGGATAGAAACGCCGCAGGCGCGGGTGGTTAATCCGCGCCTGGCTGTATTTCTGAATGTGGTTTTCGGTCTGTCCATCAACTCTCTCCCCCAGATATTCGAATTCGAATTCGAAACGGTTCGAACTTCGAATTTACTTGAGGATTTCGAGTTTGAAGTGGAACTGGCCTTCGCCTTCGTTGGTTTCTTCGGTGTCTTCAAGCGGATACCCATAGTCGAGACGGATCTGGCTGTATTTGGTGAAGCCGAGTCGCAGGCCGGCACCGACACTCATCATGGTTTGGCTGCTGTGCTCGCCGGGTTGCTGGGCCGAGGTCTCGACCCGGCCGAAATCAGCAAAAGCGTCGAACTGCAGGCGGTGGGTTGACCAGTGGTCGGGGTTTTCGGCAAGGAAATCCTCGGCATGCTTGAGGCCGGGGATGAAGTTGTCGATGAGCGGGGTGCGCACCTCGAGGGTACCGCGTATACCGCTGTCGCCCAGGACCTCGGCTTCTTCGTACCCGCGGACACTCTCGGCACCGCCAAGGCGGTACTGCACGGCGGAGACCAGCGAGTCGTCGGCTGCCTGGCCCTCGAACTCCATGAACATCGTCCACTTGCCGGGATCCTGCTCGCCACGGAAAAGTTTCTGCAGGCGCGCCATGCGCAAAGTACCGATCCAGAACTCGCCGGTGGCATCCTTGTTCTGGTTTTCGAACTGCGCTGTACTGGCGGAGCCGAACTTACCTGCGAAGTTACCCGTGAGAGTGAACGACCCGAAGTTTCGGCCGCCGAAGCGGTCAAAGTTCTTGGCGGAATAACCGAGGGCGGCACTGGGCATGCTCAGCTTGATGTCACGGCGGTCGGAGGTCACGCCGGCAACGTCGCTGGTGTTCTCGGTGTAGCGGTAGATCCAGCCACCGGTCAGATCGAGGCTGTAGTTCTTGGTCGACTTGAGGACCTTGGAGAGCTGCAACCCGAGGTAGTAGCCTTCCCCGTAGATGTCGAGCAGCGGGAAGATGTCGTCGAAGTCGGACTCGGACCAACCGGTGTAGAAGGTCAAGCCCTTGTCGGCACCGATCGGGGTGTAGTAACTCATGGACAATGAACTGACATTGTCGAAGCCGCCCGGATCGGTCATGTACTCGATAGTCAAGGTGTCGTTGCGATCGGTCAGGTTGAGGTGCTGCAAGGTGCCGCGGGCGCGCCAGTCGCCAGTTTCCTCGGTACCGGAATTGGCGATGCTGAGGGCGAGATGCATCGGGTAGCTGTCCTCGACGGCGAGCTCGATATCGATGACGCGGCGGCCAAAGGCATCCACCTTCGGCTTCAGGCGGGTGTCGATCTGCAGGTCGGGCCGGACGTTGAGGTTGAACAGGTCGCCGTACAGCTTGCGATAGTTGAACTTCTCGCCGGTGATCCAGGCGGAAGACTTCAGCAGGTTGTCGGCGGTGTGGTACTTGGCGCCGCTGATGGTGATGTCACCGGTGTCACCGACGTGGACGCGCAACTTGAGGAAGCCGAGCTTGAGCGACGGCTTGTAGACGGAGACGGTGGCGAAGACGTAGCCGTCGTCCTGCAGGTCCTTGAGGACGGTCTGGCGGAAGGCCTCGATATCCTGCTCGGACATCGGCGAGTACATGGCGTCGTTGACGTACTGTTCCCAGTTTTCGAGCTGCTGCACGGGCTCACGGTCACCCGTGACCTGGACCAGGCCGATGTCGTACTGGGCGCCGCCGGGGCCGTCTGCTGAGCGGGCGGTGGCGGCGGCAGGCGGGCCTTCGGCCGGGTACGGGCCGTCGTAGATGACGATACCTTCGCCGCGCTTCGGCTTGGGATGGATCTCGCGGCGGGCATAGCCGGTGGAGAGCATGTTCTCCTCGAGCAGGGCCAGGCCCTCTTCCATCGAGTCTTCGACGGCGCGGCGTTCGTCGACTTTCTTGCGCAGGTCGATGTAGCGGCCGTCGCGTTCGTCATCGATGGTGGCGAGTCGGGCAGTCGCCTCACGGATCTGGGCGACGGCGAGGACAAGGCGCTTCTCGGCGTCGAGCTTGTCGCTGCCGGCGTTGCCGAGCAATTCCCGCAGGCTCTTCATCTTCTCCTGCAGTTTGTCGATGCGAATACCGGCGCCGCGCATGATGAGGATCTCCTCTTCACGGGCCGTGTCGCTGGTGGCGTTGGCGATGGCACTGGCGTGCTCGGCGAGGGCGTCCTTCTCTTTGCTCAGGTCGCCTTCGGCATCGCGGATCTGGGCTGGAATAAGGTGCGTGAGCTGGTCATTGTTTTCGATGTCGATCTTGGCGACGGCTTCCTCGCCCTTGGCGAACTTGAGTTCGTTTTCGAGCCTGGCGATGCGGGCGCGATGGGCGTTCTCGATGTCGGCGAGCTCGGCCTCGGCAGCTTTGCGCTGGGCCCGGGCGCGGTTGAAAGATTCGCGACGTGCCTGCAGGTCGGCGATGGCTTCCTGGTGCTCGGCATCGGCGGTCTCTTGGGCGCGGGTCTCGGCCGCCTTACGCTCGCGCTCGGCCGCCTTTTCACCCTCCTTGGCCTGGGCCGCTGTGGCGTCGGCTTCCCTCCGCAGTTTTTCTGCGTCGCTACTGGCCTCCTCGCGAGCAGCGACGCGGTCAGCCTTTTCCTGGGCCTTCTTGATACGCATGTCTTCCTTAACCTTCTGCCGGGCGACACGAACTTCCTCGTTGAGACGCGCTTCTTCGGCGCGGGCGGCGGCGAAGGGCTGGAAGTCAGCAGTGGCTGTGGCAAGGGCGGACTTGGCAGC
>CAUZJQ010000387.1:0-4087 GCA_963580095.1 Lentisphaeria bacterium
CCGCTCGCGCGCGTCCGCCTGTTCCAATTAAAGACAGGCCACTGGACCGCGAAGCCTTTCGAGATATAGCACACGCTTTTGCTCCGAACAAGTCAGTTTCCCGCGCTGATTTTCAGCCGTTTTCTAACGCCAGAGGAACCACAATGGAAGCGCAACTCCAGCCGCTTATCGATACCATCAAGGCCGAAGGCATCGAAGCTGCCCAGGCAAAGGCGAAGGAAATCATTGGCGATGCCGAAGCGCGTGCTGCGCAGATCGTCGATGAAGCCGGACGCCAGGCGAAGGACCAGGTCGAAACTGCCCGCCGCGAAGCCGAGCGCTTTGAAACCGCCGGCCAGGACGCATTGCGCCAGGCTGCCCGCGATCTGGTGCTCTCGGTCGATCGCCAGCTTCAGGACCGTCTCAACAAGCTCATGCAGGACCAGGTCGGCGAGGCTCTGACCAGCGACCGTCTGGTCGGTATCATCGAACAGCTCGTCGGCAACTGGCGCGCCGGCAGCAATGCCAGCCTCGAAGTCCTGCTCAGTGACGACAACCGTGAGGCGCTTGCCAACGGGGCACTCTCGGCCCTCCGTGAAAAGCTCGGCCAGGGCGTCACGCTGAATACGTCCTCCGACATTGACACAGGCCTTTGCATCGGTCTTCAAAACGGCAACGTCCACTACGACTTCACCGGCGGCGGCGTCGCCGAGATGTTGTCCGAGTACCTCAGCACCCGGCTCGCCGAACTAATGCGCGGCTGAAGAAGCCCGCTGCCTTTCAACCTCAACTTCGAATCCAACCAGCCGCCGTGCCAGCCACCGAGTACTACTACTTTGCTGCATCCCTGCCGATGCTCATGCCCGACAACAGCCAGGGCCTGACTGTCGAAGCCTTCCTCGAGGCCTGCGAGCAGCAGCTCTCCGGCGAGGATTTCGACGCGCTTACCAGTGCCGATGCCAGCGCCGAAGAGTTGTCCGGCTACGCCACTGCCCGGGCCTGGCAGCAGCACGACCGTGAGGTCCGCAATCTACTGGCCGAGCTGCGCGGTGCCAGGTTGGGCATCGACGCCATTCCGTATCTGCGCCCGGACAGTGGTGCGTCGTCCGTGCACGTTGGGGGTCGCAATGTCTTCGAGAACGAATCGCCGCTCCGCGCAGAGGAAGGCCTGTTCAAGGTCCACTGGCAGTTCCTCGAAGACCTCGTACCGACCAGCTCTTTCGACCTTGACTATCTCACCGCTTACTACCTCAAGCTCCAGCTGCTCGAGCGCTTGCAGTCGTTCGATCACGAGGCCGGGCAAGAGGTCTTGGAACAGATCCGCAGTGGTCTGGCCGCGGTTGAATCCAACACCGATTTAGTTGCATAAACCCAGGGCACTACCATGGCAGATAAAACCGGAAAAATCGCCGGCGTCAACGGCAATATGATCGCCGTCGAGTTCGATCAAGGCGTCAAGCAGAACGAAGTGGGATATGCCGTTCGCGGCGACGACCGGCTCAAGGCGGAGGTCATTCGTGTTCGCGGCACCCGCGCCGACATGCAGGTGTTCGAGGAGACCAGCGGGCTGACGGCCGGCGACGTAGTTGAGTTCACCGACGGTCTGCTTTCAGTTGAGCTCGGACCCGGTTTGCTCGGGCAGATCTACGACGGTCTGCAGAACCCGCTGCCGCGCCTGGCTAAAGAGTTCGGATTCTTCCTGAAGCGCGGCGCTTATCTCGACGCCATCGACACCGAGCGCAGCTGGACGTTCACGCCGCTCATGGAGCAGGGCGGCACGGTCACTGGCGGGTCGTGGCTCGGCCAAGTCAAGGAAGGCATCTTCGATCACAAGATCATGGTGCCGTTCGACGTTTCCGATAACGTCACGCTGACGGATATCGTCGGCGCCGGCGACTATAAGCTCACCGATCGGATCGCGACGATCACTGACAGCCGCGGACAGGCGCGTGAATTGACGATGTCCTTCGAGTGGCCGGTGAAGATGCCGATTCGCAATTACACGGAGCGCCTGCTGCCGGACCGTCCGCTAATCACCGGCACACGGGTGATCGACACGTTCTTTCCAGTAGCTCGCGGCGGCACCTACTGCATCCCCGGCCCATTCGGTGCCGGCAAGACGGTTCTCCAGCAGATCACCAGTCGCTATGCGCAGGTCGACATCGTTATCATCGCGGCCTGCGGCGAGCGCGCCGGCGAAGTCGTAGAGACTATGCAGGAATTCCCGGAACTGAACGACCCGCGGACCGGCCGCGCACTGATCGAGCGCACGATCATCATCTGCAACACCAGCTCGATGCCGGTGGCTGCCCGCGAAGCTTCCGCGTACACCGGCGTCACCCTGGCCGAGTACTATCGGCAGATGGGCCTGCACGTGCTCATGCTTGCCGACTCGACGTCGCGCTGGGCGCAGGCGATGCGCGAGATGTCCGGACGCCTCGAGGAAATTCCCGGCGAGGAAGCGTTCCCGCTTACCTCGAGTCGCGCATCGCGGCATTTTATGAACGCGCCGGTCTGGTGGAGCTGCCCGGTGGCGCCCAGGGCTCGGTAACGATCGGCGGTACAGTGAGTCCGGCCGGTGGTAACTTCGAAGAGCCGGTGACGCAGAGTACGCTGAAGGTGGTGGGCGCTTTTCACGGTCTGTCCCGCGCCCGCGCCGATGCCCGTCGCTTCCCGTCGATCGATCCGCTCGAGAGCTGGAGCAAGTACGAGGGCGTCATCGATGAAACCGCCGTCGAGGCGACACGATCCATTCTACGCCAAGGCAACGAAGTGCGCCAAATGATGACCGTCGTCGGTGAGGAGGGCGTCTCCGTCGACGACTTTGTGCTCTACCTGAAGTCCGAGCTGCTCGACGCCGTGTACATGCAGCAGAATTCGTTCGACCCGGTCGACGCGTTCTGCCCGGAAGAGCGCCAGCACCACGTGTTCGGCATCATTGCAGATTTTCTGGCGAGACCGCTGTCGCTGCGCAGCCGCGAGGAAGCTCGCGATTTCTTCAACCAACTGCGTCAGCGGTTAATCGACTGGAACTACACCGATCGCGATTCAGATCGGTTCGCGATCCTGGAATCTGAAATCAAAGACGCTATTGCCGGAGCCGTCGGTGAACGGCAGGAAGCTGTAGCGTCTTAGAACCCGGCACAGATATATGTTCAAAATCTACAATCGAATCGATCACATTGCCGGTAACGTCATTGCCATCGAAGCTGAAGGCATTGCGTATGGTGAGCTCGCTGTCGTCACCTCGTCGCGCGGCAAATCTCTGGCCCAGGTCATCCGCATCGACGGGTCGACTGTGCATCTCCAGGTGTTCGCCGGTGGTGCTGGTGTCGCGACGACCGACGAAGTCCGCTTTCTCGGCCGCAGCATGCAGGTGTCGTTCTCTGAAAACCTGCTCGGCCGCATTCTCAACGGCAGCGGCGTCCCGCTCGAAAGCTCCGCTTTCGACGTTGACGCGTCCGCGTTTTTCCAAAACGCTACGGAGGATTGGAAGAGTACCGGCATTTCTTTCGTCCCAGTATTCCAGTATTCCATTCCACAAACCTTTTCAACTGACACAAACACCACAGACAGGAGATAGACAATGGACATTGTCACCATGGCAGCATTAGGTAAGGCCGGTGCGGCAGCCGCTCTGGCAGTTGCAGCGATCGGTTCGGCACTTGGTACAGGTACCGCGGGTATGGCCGCGATCGGGGCGTGGAAGAAGTGCTTCGCCCAGGGCAAGCCGGCGCCATTCCTGCTCTTCATCTTCATCGGCGCGCCGCTGTCGCAGACGATCTACGGTATGATCCTGATGAACGCCATGGTCGGCAAGTGCGACGCGGCAGTCCTCGCCGCTGCCGAGGATCCGACCGTCTTCATCAACTACCCGGCGATGCTCGCCGCTGGTATTTTTGGTGGTCTTGGGATGGCCGCATCCGCGTGGTTTCAGGGCAAAGCCGGTGCTGGCGGCGCTGTCGCTTTGACCGAGACTGGCGAAGGATTCGCTAACTATCTGATGACGATCGGTATCGTCGAGACCGTTGCGTTGTTTGTCCTGGTTTTCGTGCAGGGTACGTTCTGAAGTCGAGGGCGCTGTCGGCTGCGCCTTGGCAGCCGTCGA
>CAUZJQ010000388.1:0-4081 GCA_963580095.1 Lentisphaeria bacterium
AAGCAACCGACAGCAGTACGCACCGTCGCGGTTGCTGCTGACAACCGGCCAGACCGCCGCGGTGATGCGGGCCCTCGCCCAGCCCGGACAACGCCTGTTCACGCCGGAACTGCTGATTCGATACAACGCATTCGATCTTCTCGGCTGGCATGACGACGGCAGCTTCGGAGCCATCTGAAACGAGCGAGACATTCATTCGCAGCGCTGTCGGGAAACCGTGTG
This sequence comes from Lentisphaeria bacterium, assembly GCA_963580095.1. GTDB lineage: Bacteria > Verrucomicrobiota > Lentisphaeria > JABSQK01 > CAJWLW01 > CAJWLW01. The sequence continues at coordinate 223 of CAUZJQ010000388.1, forward strand.
CTCCCCGTTGGCGAAGGGTATTGTATACCGACAAGGCACGGCCTATTCTAAGTGCCGCGCGGATTATTCGAAACAGCGCGAACAAATCATAATGAATGCAACTGAACGTCAGGAACTACGTCAAGAGATTGATCGGCAGATCGCCGAAGTGCGTGCAGAGATCGAGGCACTGGGTGAATCCGCCAGCCCGGTGGCGCCGGACAATGCCATTGGCCGGGTCAGCCGCATGGACGCGATCAACAATCACGCGATCAACGAGGGTTCGTTGGGACGGGCCCGGGAACGACTGGAACAACTGGAATCAGCGCTGGCGCGCATCGATCAACCGGACTTCGGCACCTGTGTGATGTGCCGGCAGGTCATTGCGCCGGCTCGTCTCGCGTACCTGCCCGACAGCACGCTATGTGTGCAATGCGCCAACCGGTAGCTCGAGACTCGTTGCGCAAAAACAATCCGCGAACCCGTGCAGTGCATTGGGTGGGCGCATTATTGAATTGTCGGATGGTGTACACGCAAGGCCTTACTGTGCGTTTTCCCATTCCACTGCCCAACCCACTCCAACCCAAACCGTTAACCCAACATCCGCAAACCTAATGCTCACATCAGAACAGACGAGACAGTATCACGACGAAGGCTACGTCCTGCTGACGAGTGTCTTCGATGACGCGGATCTCGCCGGATGGCGCCGAGAAGCGGACAGGCTCGAAGCCATCGTTGCCCCCCCTGTCCCCGACAAGCCGCGGTTGCAGGTCGAGCCGGAACCGGACGGTGGTAAGGCGAAGTTGCGAATGATCGAGCCGCTGGTCGACCTGTCTCCGGTGTACCGTGAGCTCAGCGAAGACCCGCGTGTCCTCGAATGCGTCGAGAGCATATACGAGGAACCGGCGTTTCTGTTCGAAGACAAAATAAACTACAAACCGGCACGGGTAGGCAGCGGCTTCCCGCTCCATCAGGACTATAGCTATTGGCAGGAGTTCTCGGAGAAGCTCCTGTCCGTCTTTATCCATATCGATGACGCGCCCCTGGAGACCGGCTGTATGAAGCTCATTCCGGGCACGCACCGCATGGGCCTGCTGCCAGCTAAAGAGGACGGACACTGTATCCGGACAGACGCTGTCGACTGGGACCAGATGCGCACCTTCGAAAGCCAGGCAGGGGACGTCCTGATCTTCCACTGCCTGACGGCGCACGAATCCGATCCCAACTACTCCGACTCCGACCGCCGCGCCTTCGTGCTCTCCTACAACCCGCAATCCGACGGCAACCAGTACCGCTACGATGACGAGCGATTGGCAAGCTACCACTGATGGAGAGACACCGACAGACCAGTCCAATGGAAAGTCGGCATACAAGGCGGACGTATATCCGGCCGCGCCCCTGAGGCCCATGAGCCTGGAACACGAAATCAGGCCCAGAATCAGTCGATACATCGATTCGCTGCTCGTGACCCAGGCTGCGGTTGCCGAACGCCTTGACAGAACAGAGACGTACAGGAAAAAACTTCAGGAGATCGAACAAACGGCGACAATGTCAGGCAACATGCTCTTGGCACGGCAGTATCAAGAAAAAATAACAGCGACCCGATATGACGTCATAACTGATTTGTAATAAGTCACTTATGCCAAGGAAAACATCGACCAGTTCAGGGGCAAGACCAGACGGATGGCGATTGTACTCGCCCGCGCCGATATCGTTCGTGCCCGGCAACTCGGTGCCAGTTTTGACTGGATGACCCAAACCTTGGGCAATCAGGCAGTTGAGATCAACGGTGAGGCGATACCGGCACCGGAAATTGCTGCCGCGATCGACGCTGCTGACCGCCGTTACTGGAAACCTGAGCCGCTATTGCTTCAGACGGTCAGCGACATGGTAATTGGACAGGAGGCCAAGGCCGCCGGTGAAAATGCCGAGGCGATCAAGCAAGATACAGACCGGGTCCGGGCACTGATAGCAGCGGCCGAACTCACAGTTGCCGGCAGTAGCTTTACATTGGGCAACAACCAAAGAATCAATAGCGTGCTGTCGCGGTTGGATTTGACGAAAATATCCAAAATACAGCCCGTATTTTTGGAACTGATCAAGGACACCGTGATGGCAGACATGGCGCGGGCGGAGGGGATCGACAAAGATGAGGCGTATCAGTCACAGATGGCGCAGGGGGCATCCTTTCAGACCCATCTCAAAAATAAGCTGCTGATCGAACTCTACCGGGAAAAACATCTCGATGCAGATGCACAAAACGCTGACTTTGAGGCTCTGGTCGCAGAACTCCGCGACAATGCCAGGATCAAGTATCTGCTGGATTGAAACTGTTAATTGCCGTTAACTGCGGTTCGCAGTCTTAGCTTAGCTGATCAGTGGCGAATTGGTGTCATTCCATATTGTACATTTGAAATAGTCGGCATGAAGAGCAATGACAACGACAAAACTCCCCCGCCCCCGCAACCAGCATCAACGATCGTGCCATCGCCTATGCAAACGACAACGACATTGTCTTCGTTGTGCCCGACACAATTACTCCGGGGGGTGGATTGGCAGTAACTTGCGGGTTGCAGTATTGTCCCAGGTGATTCATGAAAAGATGATTTTGAATCTTAAAAGAACAACGGCCTCTCATAGCCGGGGTAGGACTGACTGAATGAATATTCATGAAGAGAAAATTACGCAGTTCCACAGCGACGGCTATTTCATTCTTGATTCAGTCATTCCGGATGAACATCTTGAGTTGTTGCGGCGAAACTGCGAAGCAGCAATCGTTCAGAAAAATGCTGCGATGGATGAACTGGGCACCGATGTCATGGGTATTACGCACCGTGATCAACGTTATTTTCTTGGCAAAGCCGCACAGGGGTTCCCGGAATTACGCCAGTTCCTGTTCAGCGAGTTGATGGGTGAGATCTGTCAGGCGGTCCTCGGCGGCACCGTATACTTCAAGAGTGACCAGTTTGTGGTTAAATACGGCATGTCGTCAATGGAATTTTCCTGGCACCAGGATGCCGGCTACAGCCAGAAGCGCCTCGGCGATCACCCTGAGATTCTCACCTTCTGGTGCCCGCTTGACGACGTGGATGAAGGCAACGGCACGATTTACGTCCTGCCGATGCAGCGCTTCGGGAAGAAAGAAGTTGTTGACCACGTAAAGATGGAAGGCACTAACGACCTGATCGGCTATTTCGGGGATGACCCGGGAGAGCCGATTATCGCGGCAGCTGGGAGCCTGGTTGTTTTTTCCAGCCTCACGTTTCACCGCAGCGGTGCCAATAACAGCGGCCGGCAGCGCCGCATCTACACACCACAATACACCGCCGAGCCGATGCCGGGGAACGACCCGAGTGATATCAACGAATTATTCCTGCAGGATGGCGTCAGGCGCGTAGTGGTTGAACAATAAATTCAGCGTTACACCACAAAGCGTTTCCCTTTCAACTATCTGAACTAAAGAACTGAATTATCTCCAATCGCCGTGGCTACAGTATCGGTTTTTCGTAAGCGGATCTTTCATCGCTAAAATCCATCGCTGTTGCCGTGCCTTCGAGAGCGATGTTGTTACGCAAGTGCTGTAAGTAAGTATATCCACCAATGCCCAAGCTCCGCCTACCACCAACCATAGGCGGCCCCCTCGGAACACATCTGCTCAGCTATAGATCAGCTTCGGCGTGTTGGCTTCCATCCAGGAACGCAGCGCTGCTACATCATCGTCCGTCGCACTGGCATACGGGCCGCGTGACTGTACCCGCATCGATAAAAAGCCGGATGCTTTGCCGGTCAACCGATCGATGGCGGTATCTTTGTAGCCTTTCTTTCTGAATGGGTCCATGCCCGTTGATTTCAATTTCTTGATGTAATCGGTACGCCCTTG
>CAUZJQ010000389.1:0-4075 GCA_963580095.1 Lentisphaeria bacterium
GACGTCCACGGTCAGTCCGGTGTTCCAGTTGCCGGGAGACAACGGTACGAGGCAGTTCATGATTCTTCGTCAGGCATCCATTTCATATGGCGACTGAACCGGACAACGCATATGCCGCGTCGCCGTCGCCCGACCGGCGAACGCTCGCCGGCTGGCACTTCCCGGCGCTGTTCCTTGCGGTACTCGCTGGGTTGGTGCTGATGCTGGTGTCGCAGCAGATGCTACCCGGTGCGCCATGCGTAGCCGTGTTGGCCCTCGGTTTTTTCAGTATACAGATCGGTCCCGCTGTTGCTGCCGTGCTGATGATGCGCAGTCAGGTAGGGGCTGGCGAGCGCTGTGCCGCCGTGCATCTCGATCAGCGCCCGTCCGGTTTGGGTGGCAGCGGTCTGCGGGTCGTCTTTGTTGTCACGCCGCTGGTGCTGGCAATCAATGTCGTGATGCTGTTCGTGCTGGGGTTGTCGGGCTGGGAACCTACGCCCAATCCGATGTTGGAGATGTTTGTTGCCGGTGGTCTGGGCACGGTTGCAATGTTGATTTTCGGCGCGGTCGTCATTGCGCCGGTCTGTGAAGAACTGCTGTTTCGCGCCGTCCTGCATGGCGCCCTTTCAGCGCGCCTGTCTTGGGCCCCGGCGACCGTGATGACGGCGCTGATCTTTGCCACGGTCCACGGTATCGTGGAGAATGTGCCGGCACTGTTTGTGCTGGGGCTGATATTGCAGCGGCAGTTGCGCGACAGCGGCAGCCTGTGGCTGCCAATTATGACCCATGCGGTCTTCAACGGCGTCATCGTGGCGATTTTGCTGCTGGCACGTTGTCTCGGTTACGGGGACGAGTTGATTTGAATCAGATTCACAGAGATCCGACAGGAGTGAAGGATCCGTGAAACGCAGTGTGCCGGAAAAGCGCGGATTGCTGCATCACGTTTGATTTGTTCGCTCTTGGCAGCGTGACGCTGGGCAGGCTGTCGCCCGGGTGTATTGTAGGGCGGGGCATGATGGTCACAATGCGATTACCCATACAGCATAGCACAACGGCGGATACGCCCCGCAAACCACAGGAAGCGACATGAAAATTTGTATCATCGGCGGTACCGGTCATATCGGCCGAAACCTGGTCAACATGCTGTTGGCAGAGGGGCACGACATCACGGTAATCACCTCCGGTCGGATACCGCTGCCGCAAGAGGACGGTTGGGACCGGATTACGGCGATAGCCTGCTCGTACGGCGGCGACGGCTGGGCGGAGTGCCTGGGGGAACAACGTGCCGAGGTCGTCATCGATATTCTCGGCCACGCTGCTCCCGAGGTCTACGCCACGGTCAAACCAGCATGCGCCCACTTCATCCTGTGCGGCTCTCTCTGGATGCTCGGTGAACCGCGCTCGGTGCCGACCCCGGCTGAGGCCCAGACTCCTTGCCCGTTCGAAGGCTATGCGAAGCGCTATGAGGAGATGCAGCAGCTGCAGGTGCAGGCAGCCAAAGATGGCATCCCTTTCACCGCTATCATGCCGCCGAACATTTGCGGCCCCGGCAAAATTCCTCTGGAAGGTCGGGGTGGTCGCAGCCTCGACGTACACAAGTCGCATCAGCGTGGTGAACCGGTGCCGCTGCCGGCGCCCGGCAGCAATCTGGTCGGGCCATGCGATGCCGAAGACATCGCCCAGGCGTTCGCCCTGGCAGCAGCCAATCGCGATGCCGCGGACGGAGAAATTTTCAACGTCGGTGCTGCTTACGCTTTGACTGCGCCGCAGTTCATCGCTGCGTACGGCGACATCTACGGGGTCGAAATCCCCATCGACTGGCAGAGTTGGGAACAGTACTCGACTGAGAGCGTGCCGGGGTTTGGTTCGAATTTTCACTTCAGTGCGAACATGTGCCCGGACATATCGAAACTGCGCTCGAAGCTCGGTTATGAGCCGCGCTATACGCCGGAACAGACCATGGCACGGGCGGTGGACTGGATGCGCGATGAAGGTATGTTGTAGAGGCTTGTTGCAACCTCAACCACGGATCTGACCTGTTATGAAAGCTGTTTGGACACTGATCAAGCTGGCGATTCTCATCGCTGTCTGCTATGGCGGCTGGTCGTACTATCAGAGTACGCAAGCCGACAAGGCCCGTGCCGAAGAACTCAACAAGATCTACAAGCTGTACAGCGGCGAGAAATGGCAGGAGAGCATCGATGCCTATGAGGCGTTCTGGGCGAGGTTCCCCGATGCGAAAAACGCCGGACGCGACAAAGTCAGCCAGGCATACTGCCACCTGGGAATCGCGATGTACGCAGCCGGAACCAGCACGGACCCGGGTTATGGCAGGGCAATCGAGAAGTTCCTGAAGGCGAAGGAATACGCTACCCTCGACGTTGAATCGGAAGCGTTGCTGGCGGATTGCTATACTGAACTTAGAAGGTATGACGAGGCCCGCAGATCAATCGAGCTGGTGGCTGCGATAAATCCGCGCCGCGCCACCTTGCTACGCAAGGCGATCGAGCTCAGGAAGAAGCGGCAACGCTGAACGACGGCGCCTACCAGTTCCAGCCGATCACGAAAAGCGCGGCGTAGAGCAACTGCAGTTTACCGGTTGTCGCCAGGACCTGATTGAGCGGTGTGCCGCGTTCGTGGAATACTTTGCCGATGCTCGGCAGTGCCGCCAGCAACACGACAGCAGAGATCATCGCGGCGTGGTTCGCGCCGGTCATCATGCACAGGGCGACCGGGATCAGGCAGGCACCCGTCAGTGCCGTGACGTATTCCCACTTCGCAAAACCCGGGCCGAGCAGCACCGCCATCGTGCGCTTGCCTTTCTCTCGGTCGCCGTCGACGTCACGCAGATTGTTGACAGTGATCATTGCCACCGAGAAGAGACCGGGACCGATGCCGGCGACGATTGCCGCTACCGGCAGTTGCAGTGTCTGCATGTAGAACGTGCCGGCGGTCGCGACCGGACCGAAGAAGATGAAAGCAAACAGGTCGCCCAGACCGATATAGCCCAAAGGCAGCGGCCCAGCAGTGTACAGGATGCCAGCGGCGATCGCCAGCGCCGCGACCACCGCCAGCCACGGCCCACCGCGATAGCACAGGTAGAGGCTCAGGCCGCCGGCCAGGGCGAAGGTCAGAATAAATGCCCGCCGCATGGTTTGCGGCGCGATCAATCCCGCCTGGGTGGCGCGCAGCGGTCCGAGGCGATTGGGGTCGTCAACGGCGTTGATGAAATCGAAGTAGTCGTTTGCGAAGTTCGCACCGATCTGCATCGCCATCGCGACGAACAGGCAGCACGCTGCCGAGGCAATGTGCAGTTGGCCGAGCTCGTAAGCCATCGCCGTCCCCATCATCACGGGCACGATCCCGGCCCAGAGTGTCTTCGGCCGGGTCGCCATGAGCCAGACGCCGAGCCTGCTGAGAGCGGCCGGCGGTTGTGCGACAGTTGTCACGGGCGCTTCGGGTACTTAGAGAAGTCGGGTGGGCGTTTTTCGACGAAAGCGTTGCGCCCTTCCTGGCCTTCCTCGGTCATATAAAACAGCATGGTGGCATTGCCGGCGAGCTCCTGCAGACCGGCCTGACCGTCGCAGTCGGCGTTGAGCGCTGACTTGAGGCAGCGGATCGCTATCGGCGAGTTGGCCAGAATTTCACGGCACCACTGCACTGTTTCCTGTTCGAGCTGGTCATAGGGCACGACCGTATTGACCAGCCCCATGTCCAGTGCCTGTTGCGCGTCGTACTGGCGGCACAGATACCAGATCTCTCTTGCCTTTTTCTGGCCGACTATCCGTGCCATGTAACTGGCGCCGTAGCCGCCGTCGAACGAGCCGACCTTCGGACCGGTCTGGCCGAAGCGGGCATTGTCGGCGGCGATCGTCAGGTCGCATATCAGATGCAGCACGTGACCGCCGCCGATGGCGTATCCCGCTACCATGGCAATCACCGGGATCGGGCAGGTGCGGATTTCGCGTTGGAAATCGAGGATGTTCAGGCGCTCGTGGCCGTCGTCGTCCTTGTAACCCGCGTCGCCGCGGATCTTCTGGTCGCCGCCGGAGCAGAAGGCTTTTTCGCCCTGCCCGGTGAGGATGACGACGCCGAT
>CAUZJQ010000390.1:0-4074 GCA_963580095.1 Lentisphaeria bacterium
CGCGCTCGACCAGGTTGTACGGGATCTGGTTGTTGACCAGCGGCGTCCAGCCATTCTTCGTGGCGATCGCATTGGAATGCGCGAACAGCCATGCCGGATAGTTGCTACAACCTACGTAGCGCGCTTTGCCCGCGGTTACGACCGTGTGCAGCGCCTGCATGATTTCTTCCGGATCCATGCCGACCGTGGGCCAGTGAATCAGGTACAAATCGACGCGGTCAGTCTGCAATCGCAGCAGGCTCTCGTCAATGCTCGTGGTGATGCTTTCGCTGTCGGTCCCCTTGTGCACCTTTGTTGCCAGAAAGATTTTATCACGCCGGGCTCCGATGATATTGCCTAGCAAATCCTCTGTGCTGCCGTCGCCGTACATCGCTGCAGTGTCGACAAATGTCAGACCCGCATCGAGGGCGGAGCTGAGGATGCGGTCCGATTCTGCCTGATCGCAGCTGTTGCCGAACATCATTGTACCCAAACAGATCTCGGAGACCTGCTCGCCGGTACTTCCGAAGGTTATGGTCTTCATTATTTTTTCTCTTGGTTGTCTTGCACGGTTGTTCCGCGCACGTTGAGCGCCTGTCCTAAACTACTTCAAGCCGGTTGGCGCCAGCTCGCCGATCGAGTTCTCCAGTTCATCCGAGGACTGCACTGCTTCGTTTCCTGCGGCAGCCGGCAGCGGCGTGTCGAATTGGTAGGAGGGGTCTGTTTTCTGGCGTTTGGCGATCTCGTACATCTCGCGCCAGGCGCCGGTCAGGGTGCGGGGGGCCGGCATGTCTTCGGCGATCTCGCGGGCAAGCTTCTTGAGGTTGTAGCAGGGCACCCCCGCGTACATATGGTGCTCCGTGTGCCAGCTCATCTGCCAGTAAAGGAATTCCAGGACAGGGTTCAGTTTCATCGAGCGCGTACACTTTCGGAAGTCCGGCACGTTGTTGCGCAAGCCACAATGCTGGGGGTGACCGACCAGATAAATCAAAAAGCTCCCGATGAATGGGAACACAGTGATAATGAGCGGCAGTACCCATAGGCCGGATACAATCGCTATGACGAGTACTGCCCCATGAAAGAGCAACTGAATGCGAGACCACCACATCGATTTTCGATGCTCCGCGGGCTGGTCGGTGTGCAGCGCAGTCAGCCATTGGCGGCTTGGTGGTGCAGTGCCGCCAGCCTTGCCGAAGGAAGACTTGGCGGCGACTATGATTGAGGAGATAAACCCACCCCGGCTGTACGTGCGGGTCGATGGCAAAAAGAGTCTCAGCGTAAGAATCTGCAGGATGAAACTGACGCCCGAAGCCGGCCCGATCGGCAGCAGCACCTCGCGATCTCCTTCAGGGTGCAGTGTGTAGCGATGGTGATAGGTATGGCTCATGGCATAATCGAAAGGGTCCCACCAGCCGAACAGGCTGAATACATACAGGAAGAATTTATTGAGCCACTTCGTGCGAAACACTGTGCCATGTCCCAGTTCATGCGGCGCCACTCCGTTGAAGAAGCTGCCCATCATGCCCTGGACATACAGCGCTATGGCGAACCCGACCCACATGCCCTGCGCCCAGAAGTTATAGGCCAGGACGCCGGCGGCGGCGACCAGGACGAGGTGCCCGCCGGCCTGTAGCCAACCTTGCAGGTCGCTGCGCTGATTCAGTTCGCGCAGTCGTTGAATTGAAACCGGACAACGATACCACTCGACACGCAGTGTATCGCGGACCTCACTCAGCGGCATATATTCGGTATTCATTTTTCGGCCTGGGAATAGGGGAGATGCAGTTGTCGCGCTTGCCGTGGAAAATTAATTTATTTCCTGCGGAATCAATGATCGGGTGGCGGTTGTGCCGTCCGTTTCAGAAATTGGAAACACCCATGTAGACGTCTTGAATCAGGCTCTTTCATGTTGATTGACCATCGCGACAAACCACCGGGAAACGGTCGCCGGCATTGCGCATCGGTTCTCCGATGCCAACCTCGATAAACTGTTTCATCAGGTGATCGCGGCCGGTGAATGTGGCGTTGCTGCTCATGTAATGAATGGCGACGGCACGGCGCGGCCGGGTGGAGGGATTGTTCGGGGAGCCGTGCCAGGTGAGGGCATGGTGAAAGTGGACTTGCCCACGTTGAACCGGGCATGGCCGCGGTTGCACGTCTTGAACCGTCGCGTCGGGCGGCGGGGTGAAGCCTTCGAGTTGATCAAATTTCTCCTGCTCCAGGAGGTGGGACTGGGTCCCCAGAAAATCGATCTGATCGCCCCAGCGATGGCTGCCCGGCACCATCCACATGCAGCCGTTGTCGACATCGGCATCATCGAACGGGATCCAGGCGGAGACCTCGGTCATCGGTTCGATACTTGGCCACAGCGGGGCGTCCTGGTGCCAGGTGGTCGCGCCGCCTGTGCCGGCGGGTTTGTACTGCACCTGGTCGTGCCAGATCTGGAGGTCGTCGCAATCAGTCAGCTGCCGGATCGCCTGGACGATGAACGGATGGTTCAGCAATTGTCTGAAGGCGGGCGCGGCCTCCCAGATATTGGTAATCTGCCAGACTGGCGCGGCGCTGGCATCGTCCGTACGCGTATCGCCACCGAGTTTGGCCAGGTCGCGGAACAACAATGGTTTCGGTTCGTCATCGTCGAACCCGAGGGGGCCTTTTGCTAGGACCTGGTTCAACTGGTCGGAGAGCTCCTCTACCACCGCATCGGAGAGTACCGGTCCGGCGTTGAGGAAGCCGTCGTGATGGAACGTGCGTATTTGTTTGGCATTCAGCATGGTTTTCCCGAGGTTACTTAAACATGATCTGGCGATTGGTTTGGTCCGTAGCTGTAACCGCTTGCGCCAAGGCCATACAGATTGGCTCCATTTTGTAGCCCCCGCCTCGCGGCCAGGATCACAAGGGTCTCTTCTAATGTACTGAATACAGCTCTTGATTAAAGGCCTTGTTGTGGACTAAAATATGGTGTGTTTTTTTGCTTGGAACCTGGAGAGAGCACCGGGGTTTCGATTGCTCTTGCGAACGCGCACAATACTCGTGACACGAAAACATTACGGTTGCGTGTACAGAGTCAGTCCCGTCGTGTCGTAGAGATCCAGCTTCCGGTCAGCGGCGATGAGATAAACCGGTTTGTAGATTCCGCCCATCCCGTCGCGACTGTAAACGCGCACCGAAACCGTATTCTTCTATCCGAATTTCAAGTGCGGCCTGACATCGAGAACGAAGGGCATCGTCCAGAGATCGCTGGGATGCAGGCCGGTCGAGTCACAGCTGTGTTCGTGCACCAGTTTTCCGTTCAAATAGACATAGGCGTCTTCGTCAACTGCGCCGAAGTGCAGGTAGAGAAACTCTCGATGCTGGAGCTCGGCGGCCACATCGAAGGTCCCCGATACCAACTTAGCCGGGAAACCCCTGGCGTTCCCACCCCTTGTCCCGATCGCTGTCTGCGCCAGCTCGATCAGGAATTGTCGGTCGTGTCGTTCATGTCAGCGGATTGGGGGACAGGTGTTGCATCGGCCTTAGTCGTGTAACTTACCAAGAACTCGTTATCGATCGATGCGAATAGCCGCATTTGAGCGAGAAATGCCATGAACCATCATCTGAACTCGAAACAGCTGGCCCGATACCATTCCTTGGGCTACCTCGACTGCGGTCGGGTCATGTCGGACGCAGCCGTGACGGAGCTGCGCGACATTGCAGACCGGTTCGCGGCGGAGGCACAGGCCGGCAGCATCGGGCTCAGCACCGAGCCGGATCAGTCGTACACGTTGTTCACGCCGGTGTTCACGCGGAACGCGCGTTACAAAGAGCTCGTGCTGCAGCATGCAGTCATTCTCGATATTGTCGAGTCTGTCCTGGGACCGGTATTTCGACTGGTGGAGGATCAGCTGTTTTACAAACCTCCCCGGCACGGCGGCGCACTGGCGCTTCATCAGGACAATGGCTACTACGGCTATGACGAGCCGAAAATCGTGACCTGCTGGATCGCACTCGATGACGCCACACCGGAGAACGGGTGTCTCAAGATACTGCCCGGCAGTCATCGGCAGGAGGTTCGCCACGACCCGATTCCGGGGTCCATCATCATCCGCGCCGACG
>CAUZJQ010000391.1:0-4073 GCA_963580095.1 Lentisphaeria bacterium
AATCGTCGCGTAGTTCAGAGACATGTATCATGCCCTGCGCCTGCACCGCAGGAATGAAGATGAAGACTCCGAAATTGCGCACGTCGACGACCACGGCGTCGTATTCCTGCAGGTCCCCGCCCTCCAGTTGTTCGGCGAAGAAACGGATCTTCTTCATATCGACAATCTCTCGCTCTGCTTCCACTGCTTTGTTTTCGCAACGTGACGAGGCCAGGGCGGTTTCCGTGAGTTGCTCGCGGCTGTACGGCGGGTTGCGGCGGTTTACCAGGTGCTTCAGCACGCGGTGCACGACCAGATCCGGGTAGCGCCGAATCGGCGACGTAAAGTGACAGTAATGCGATTTGCCCAGCCCATAGTGCCCGACGCATTCCGCCGAATACTGGGCCCGCTTGAATGCCCGCAACACGGCGCCGTTCCAGGCATGGCCCTGGTTGGTCCGGTCGATTTCACGCAGCACGTGCTGCAGGTTGCGGCGAAGCGTCAGGTCGCCGGCCTCGAAACCAGCCATTTGGAGCGTCTCCTCCAACTCCGCCAGCTTTTCCGGGTCTGGCTCCTCATGGATCCGATGGATCAGCAGCCGCCCGCGCTTCGTCAGTTCGCGGCACACCGCTTCATTCGCTGCCAGCATGAATTCCTCGATCAATTGATGGGCTCTGTCCGTCGCCAGCAGGACGATCTCCTTGATCCGGCCGTCGGGGCCGATCTCGAATTTCACTTCGGGTATATGCATCTCCAGCGCCCCTGTACTGAAGCGTCGACGTCGCAACGTGCATGCGACAGTGTTCGCCTGTTGCAGCAGTTCGACGCGTTTGGCGAGGCCGGGTACAGCGGAGATCGCTTTCTGATCACCGTCCAGCGCCGACAGCGCCTGCTCGTAAGTCAACCGCAACTGTGAGCGGATGACTGTCTCGGCAAACGACGTGCGCAGGATCTCGCCTTCCCGGTTAATCGTCATGAACACCGAGAACGCCAGGCGATCCTCGTCGGGACGCAGGCTGCACAGACCGTTCGACAACTGCTCGGGCAGCATCGGAATCACAGTGTCTGGCAGGTACACACTCGTGCTGCGCTTTGTCGCTTCTCGATCAAGCTCGGAATCGCGGCTGACAAAGTAGCTGACGTCGGCGATGTGCACGCCCAGGCGCCAGTTGCCGTCGCGGGCCTTCTCGAGTGAGATGGCGTCGTCGAAATCCTTAGCGTCCTTCGGGTCAATAGTGAAAATGAATTTTTTCCGCAGATCCCGTCGGCGTTCGATCTCTTTCTTCGGGATCCGCGCCGACTGCGCCTGCTCCACAACCTGTGGCGGGAAGGCCTCCGGCAGATTGAACGCCTTGATCACAGACAGCGTGTCCAGCGACGGGTCGTCTGCCGGCCCGATCACATCGATAATCTTGCCGCCCGGACTCAGCCGTGGATCTTCCCAGTCGTTGAGGTCGACGAGCACGCGATCTCCCAGCCGGGCGCCGCCCTTTCCCGGGACCATCACATCGTGCTTGAAACTCGCCTGCATCGGCTCGACATAAAACCATTTGTTCGCCTTGCGCAGCGTCCCGACAATCGTCCGGCAGTTACGCTCCAGCACCCGGATCACGTCGCCTTCCGCCAGTTTGTCGGGTTGCTGACGCCGCCCGCGCCGGTCGATACGGACTAGGACTTTGTCGCCTGGCAGCGCCGTGTGCGTACGGCCGGACGGCACAAACACTTCTCGCGCCCTGTTGGCCTCCGCCACAAACGCGTGGCCGGTTTTGGTAAAGGATATTGAGCCGATCAGCAAGTCTGCGTCGGTCGTGCGTGCAAAGCCCTTGTGCTTAAGCTTGACGACGATGCCGTCATCGATCATGCCGCCGATCAGGTTGGCCAGTGCATCTGCGGACTCCGCAGGCAGCGATAGCGCCTCCAGCATATCGGCCAGATTCAGCGGTTGATAGTCCGGTGCGTCGAGCACCGCGATCACGTTGGCGCGGGAGATCGGCAAGTCTTGCTGTGGCGCGTTCGCGCTCTTTTTATTCTTGTTCTTACTCATTAACTCATTCTATTCAGGCGTGGGTCGTGTATCGACCACGATTTTTCGGAATTGTTTTGCCAGATCCGTGATCCGACTCCAGTCGCCACTCTCGACGGCCTTCTTTTCGACCAGCGACGAACCGACCCCGAGGGCTTCAGCGCCGGCTTTGAGAAAGCCTGCGGCGGTATCGAGATTGACACCGCCCGTCGGTATCATCTTAATTTGCGGCAATGGGCCTTTGAGTGACTTGATGTACGCTGGTCCGCCCACGCAGTCGCATGGAAAGACCTTGACGACATCTGCACCGGCCTCCCATGCAGTCAGCACCTCGGTCGGTGTCAGCGCGCCCGGGCAGACCACCAGGCCATAGCGCTTTACCATACGGATGACGTCGAGATTAAGGGTCGGCGTCACGATGAATTTTGCCCCGGCAAGAATCGCCAGACGCGCGGTCTCGGCGTCTAGCACGGTGCCGGCGCCCAGCAGGATGTCGTCGGATGAAGCTGCGACATCGCGCATGATTTCGATGGCGCCCGGCGTCGTCATGGTAATTTCGAGCACATTGATGCCGCCGGCTTTGATAGCGTCGACAACAGAGTGTGCGTCATCAGCCGAGTTCACTCGGATGACGGGGATCAACCCGACATCCGCGATGGTTTTGAGGATATTGTCTGGCATAAGAGTGGAACTTCTGACAGGTGTAGCTTCCAGGAGAACCCTATTACGAGAGTTTGTTCGGGGTGCAGGAGGAGGTTTGTAAGAAGCGGTCGCCTTATGACCTCTCAAGCGGCACACGTTTTGTGTCCGGCCCAAACGATTTATATTCATTAAAGTAATTCGCGATCAACGGTTATCAATGAATCACACGGCACCGGGAACGTCGATGAAAATTCTGCAGCTTCTTGAAGCTACCGGCGGCGGTGCACGCAAACACGTGCGCCAGCTCGTTTGCGGACTCTGCAGTCGCGGGCTCGAGGTCGACGTGATCGTGTCGCCCAACCGCGCCGAACCTGATTTCGGTGACGACCTGGAGGTGTTCCGCAGCCTCGGCTGCGAAGTCTTCGAAGTGCCGCTCGCCCGATTGCCGACCGCCGGTGACCACGCCGCCCACAAAGAGTTGCAGCGCATCATCCGACTGCAGCAACCGCAGATCGTGCATGCCCACTGTTTTAAGGCCGGCTACCTCGGCCGCACCGCTGCCAAGGCGGTCAGTGCCGACATTCGCACCGTCTACACGCCGCACGCCTTTGTTTTCGACGGGCTCGGGCCGTTCATGCGCACCATGGCGATCATGCTCGAACGCAAGCGCGCCGCTGTGACCGATCTACTGCTTTGTATTTCCGAGGCGGAAGAGGATCAGGCCCTGACCCACCGCATCATTCCGGCGTCGCGACTGCGGGTTGCGCCCAACGGCATTCCTGCGGACTTCGCAACCCGGCTGCTGGACCGTGAAACGGTGCGCCGCGAGCTACAGCTCGATGACAACGTGATCGCCATCGGCGTGCTGGCCCGCCTGGCGCCTCAGAAAGGACATGCGCACCTGCTCGAAGCCCTCAATATCCTGGCACCCGATGAGCGGCAGTATCTACAGGTGCTTTGTTTCGGCGACGGCGAACTGGAATTGGCACTGCAGCAGCGCTGCGATGAACTCGGTCTCACAGAAACCGTCCGCTTTCTAGGCTATCGACCACAGGCCGAGCGCTTTTTGCCGGGTCTTGATTTCACTGTGCTCCCGTCGTCCTATGAAGGCCTGTCCTACAGCCTACTCGAGTCGTTGGCTGCCGGCGTGCCGGTAGTCGCCAGCAACGTGCCTGGCAACCGTTGCGGCAGCGACGCTCCGGTCGTTTACTTCTCGAATGGCAACGCCCGTGAGTTGGCGACCCGCATTCATGCACTGGCCCACGATAGGCATGCCCGCGGCGAGCTAGCTGCCCGGGCGCAGGCCTTCATCGCGAACAGTTATTCGCTCGACCGGCAACTCGACGTTGTTTGCGCTGCCTACAAGACCCTTATCGATGGTTGAACCGCCGACCGAATTCGAGCTCACGCAAGCATCCTCGCGTCCATG
>CAUZJQ010000392.1:0-4068 GCA_963580095.1 Lentisphaeria bacterium
TTTTACCTTTTTCCTCAAGTCGTCCGGGTCGGCGTACAGTGCCTGATCGATGGCGGTGTGGGCGATACGTTTGAGAATGGTGCTCTCGAAGATCCGGCGGATCGTGCCGTTGGAGTCGATCTGCGACGTGTAGTAGGTCACCGGGTCAAAGATATCATAGGTGAGCCCCCACTTGGCGTGCAGTATATTTTCGTCTTTCGTCAGCAGGTACCCGTCGGTACCGGTCACCAGTGGTCCGGCATCGGCGGATAGCGCTGGCTTGTTCTCGGGACCGCCCAGGTATTCGTCGTTGAAGTAAAAATAGTCGGTACTGAGAGACTGTGTTTTCTTTGGAATACGCACCACCTCACCAATGGGCTTGGGCCATGCCCATTGCCAGGAGCCGCTCTCGACGATCTCCTCGCCGGCGGTGCCGGAAATCTTACCGAAACGCAGGACCAGGGCGTATTCCGTCGGTTCGACGTAGAAGAAGCCGGACAGGATGTAAGCGATCAGCATGACTGCGATTGCAATACGCAACATGATGATCATCAGCTTCGTCGTCTTGACCAAGGCTACAGTGCCCTCGCCGATCTCGTCGTTGTGTGGATTGACCGATGTTGTGGCCATTGTTTATTTGTCTTTGGGCTGGTTGTCGTCGTTTTCTTGGAACATAATCCAAGGCTCTTCGTTAGCGTCCATGATGATGATCATCTCGTTCGCCGCGATCTTCTTGGCGGTCTCCCGGCGGAGCAGCAGTTTTGCCAGTTCCGGTTCCGTCTCGAAATTGGCGTATAATCTGGCGACTTCGGTTTCAGCTTTGGCCTCGATTGCTTTGGCCGCAACTTCGGCGTCGGCCATTTGCATGCGTGCGTCGCGGTCCGCCTGCGAGCGAATTTCCATGGCTTTTGCTTCGCCTTCCGCTTTCGTTGCCGCCGATTTCGTCTGGCGCTCAGCCTGCATCCGCTTAATGACTTCGGTGGTCACGTTGTCCGGAAAGCCCAGATGCCGGATACCGACAAACTCGACGTCGATGCCGTACAATTCCTGGGCGTCTTTGGCGATTGCGGTGAGGATGTCATCCTCGACCTGATCCAGTTTCACTTTCTCCTCGTCGATGTTGATCAAGGTGTTGAAGTTGACCGTGCCGAAGACGCCGCTGCGGTAGGTCCGAAGCAGTTCGGTGAGTTGGTCGGTCGCGGTCGTCAGGTCGCCGAGTTTTTCCATGAAAATCAACTGCTCCTCGGCGTCGCTGCCAATTTTCCAGCCGATGAACACACTGACGACGATGTTCTTGCCGTCGGCTGTCATGATCTCCTCGAATTCCCCCATGTTGCCTTCAAAACACTGCACGCGGTTGTCCTGACGCCAGACCGTTTCCCACGGCAGCTTGAAATGCAGCCCCGGCGACCGTGACCGGCTGGTCTCCGCTTGTGGTTCGCCGAATCGCAGGACGATGGCATACTCCGTAGTATCCACTTGATAGGTCAGCATCTTGATCAGAAAGATGGCTGCTACGATAAGCACCATCAGGATAACCGGCCAATGTTGTAAGACCCGTTTACTCTCGGCCATTTTGCCTCTCCTGGAACGTCGGTATGTCGTGGTTTGGAGTCGAGCTTCAGTTACTGCTTGTTTTCGGGATTGTACTGATCATAATCAATCAGTCCCGGTCGGACCTGCTCTTTGAAATCAAGCTCGAAGATGAGCTTGGCTTTGGTCTGAATCAGATAGATAGCCTTGTTACCGAGGCTCTCTGTAATCATGTCCAAAGTCGAGCGCAGCTTGTATATCGAGGGGGCTAGCTCGTAGGCGGTGCGTTGATCCTTGAATTTTGCCACCACCGCCTCGGCAACTTTGGCCTTATAATAGGCGTCGGCCGTTGCGTCGTTCTTGCGTTTCGCTGACGTGCCCTCAATCAGCGTACGGATGGTGATCGCGTCTCTCTCGGCGTTGAGAATCGTCGTCAACTTCTGTTCCTGCGCCATGATCACTTCCTGGAATGCCGGTGCCACGTCGATCGATGGGTGCACACCGCTGAAGCCGACGTAGATCAACTCGATACCGAGCGGCGGCTTGGCGGTTGCCAGCGCTACCTGCAGGCGCGCCTCCAGGTCACTCTTGGCTTGCAGTCGCTTGGTTGCCAGCAACTCTATAAAGTCGGCCGAGGCCAGAAATTTGACGATCTCTCGGCTGGCGATTTTCTTGAAGACGTCATCCGGGTCCTTGTAATTGTAGAGGTACTCGCGAATCCCTTCCGCATCTGCTCGGACCTGGTAATAGACTGGAATGCTCGCCGCCGTGAAATTGAACGGCACGTCGTCACCCATTTCCAGCATGTCGCGGCTGGCGACGACGAACTTGCGCTCGTTGTCGTAGTGCTCCTTGTCCCACGGGATGAACTTCGCCGGATTTGCCGCTTTTCTTTCCTCCATGCCGGGTGCGGGCGGCGCCGCCCCGTGCTGGTCGCCGTCCTTTTCGTCGCCGAGACCGAGCTCGAGCTTCTGTACTTTCTTCACCGGCACGATGCGGGCGGTCTCGATTGGCCGCGGCCACTTGACATGCAGTCCGGGTTCGAGCACTCCATCGAGCGGATCACCGAAACGTTCCTTGACGGCCATCTCGTTGGCTTTGATCATCACGAAACTGTCGAGCAGGAAAAACAGAATGACCAGCAGGATGCCGCATGGCAGGGCGGCGCGCTCGAGAAAGCGATAGAACCAGGTCTCCGATACGGCAACACCAAACTGGTAGTCGAGCGACTGTGCAACGTTGCGGGCGACGCCACCCGGTTCCGTGAACAGGTACAGGATACGGCTCTCGTAGACTGGGCGGAGTTCGTCTTTTTTGCCGCGCGGCCGATAGAACTCAATCACGAAGTTGATCATCATCTCGACGCCGAACGCGAAGATGACCCAGGCAACGATTTTGCCGATTGGGATGTCGTAGGTGCCGACGCCGAAGTGTTCCAGCAGCATTACGATGACCGCGACGGTGTATACCACACAGGTCATCAGCAGCCAGGCAGCGACCGGTCGAAGGAAATGACAGCCCTTTTCCCGGGATAATCCGTTGAAATAACTGCCCGCCAGCAGGCAGAGAAATACCATGCACAAGCACAGGCCCGCGACGTCGAGTGGTGAGCGTTCGAAACTCACCTTCTGTATCACGCTCCAGCGATACAGCAGGCCCCAGACAGAGAGCAGGACCATGCCGCCGAAGATGAAGGTGAATCCGGGAATGAAGTACTTCTGGAACTGCCGCCGCGTTTCCTTTGCCAGCTTCAGCGCTTCGTCCTGGTCATCGAACAGGTCGTTGCGGTCGTAATCGCGCCGCAGTCGCTCCTGATCCTCCAGTTCCGCTGCCTCGTGGCGGCGCATGCGGGCGTACCACCACGCCACCAGGCCGAATACAAATGCCACTTGCAGCGGCAGGCACGCCGTCTCGATTATGCGGCTGTGGGCCCAGAAAAAACTCACGCCGCCGGCGACCAACAGTAGCGCCAGTGCTAGCGCCGAACCTGCCAGGCCGAGATATTCCGGTCGTTTGGATGTAGGATTCATATTCAGCCTCTGTCCTCGTTCTTCGGGTATTGCCAGAATCCGCTGCCGTTACCCTATCCGCCGAAACTCAATATTCAGCTAAAAATCGCAAAGCGCATATCTTAACACAATTCGGATTCATCACAAGAGCATTATATGGTTGATTCAACTATCGCCGTCCACCGCGCTTCCGGGATTTGCTCCGAACGCGTTCCTTCTTGCCGGGCCGTATCGGTGGACGGCCAGACGTCCGGATTGATTTATTCGCTTGCTCTGCCGCCGGTCTGACCGGAAAAAAATCCATCAACCGCCGTCCCACGTCGACTTTGGCAACCACCACCTTTACCGGTGTGCCGATACAGTAACTTTCACTGCTGCGCCGTCCCTTGAGCTCCATGCGCACCGGGTTGAAATCGAAAAAATCGTCGCGTAGTTCAGAGACATGTATCATGCCCTGCGCCTGCACCGCAGGAATGAAGATGAAGACTCCGAAATTGCGCACGTCGACGACCACGGCGTCGTATTCCTGCAGGTCCCCGCCCTCCAG
>CAUZJQ010000393.1:0-4063 GCA_963580095.1 Lentisphaeria bacterium
AACGAACCGGAAAGCACCACGAAACCAAAAACATTCAGCGCCGCACTGCCGTTGTGGATCGCCAGCTCAACCGTCTCGTCCATCGACAGTGTCACGTCCGGCAACTCATTGCCCACGCCCGTCACCGCCGACCAGTCCAGGCGATCGCCGCCGGCCGGGCCCCGGTTAACCTGGACATCGCCGGAAACCGTCAGTTCCAAATCGTCAATGCCCACCAACCCGGCATTGGTCACACTTGCCTGCAAACCGGTGTACTTGTTCGAAGCCGTCGTTGTGTCCTGCAGGATCACCAGGTCCAGAGAGGAACCACTCGGCACACTGAAGCCAACCGCATCGGTCGTCGTCGGATCCACCACTATCGCCGAGGAGTCGTTCGCCGCGCTCAGACTGCCACCAACGCCGACAAATCCGCCAGCGGTCATTTGCACAGCCAGGACATCAGCAGTGAACGCCGCAACCGGACCGATGGCACCGTCGTCGATCGCCACATCCGTCCGCTTGACCAGTTCAAATGAAGGCACGTTCAACACCACGAAACCAAACACATTCAATGCCGCACTGCCGTTCAGCGCCAATTCCACGGACTCGTCCATCG
This sequence comes from Lentisphaeria bacterium, assembly GCA_963580095.1. Taxonomy (GTDB): domain Bacteria; phylum Verrucomicrobiota; class Lentisphaeria; order JABSQK01; family CAJWLW01; genus CAJWLW01. Next base: position 596 of record CAUZJQ010000393.1, read on the forward strand.
TCAGTGTCACGCCCGGCAACTCATTCCCGGCGCCCGTCACCTCCGACCAGTCCAAACGACCCGCCGCGGGACCTTTGTTCACCTGGACATTACCTGATACCGTCGCCGACAGATCGGTGATGCCCACCAACCCGGCATTGGTCACACTTCCCTGCAGGCCAGTGTATGTGTTCGCCGTCGCCGTATCCTGCAAAATCACCAGGTCCAGGGAGGCGCCACTCGGTACGTTGAAGCCCACCGCATCGGTCGGCGGCGGATCGGTCGGCGCAGTCACGTTGGCATCGATTCCGACGAAAATGCCGGCGTTTGTCAGCGACACGCTCAAAACATCTGCCGTGAACGCCGCGAGGTTGTCGTCATCGATGGCCACACCCGTCTGCTTGACCAGATCAAACGACCCCGTCACCACCTCAAGGCTGAAGCCGTCCAGCGGCGTCACCGCCGCAAGCTGGCCATCGCCAGTCCCGGCCAGTGGCACGGTCCCCACGTTAAATGCTTTGGCGCTGCTATAACTCAGGCTGGCGGCAGCGGTCAACTCTGCCGCAATGAGGTCCGTCTCGTTCCCCGCCGCCGTATTCAAGGTGACGTTCCCCGCGGCAATAATTTTCAGGGATCCCGCATCAACGGCACTTCCGGCCCGTTGCGTGATCGTGCTCGAAGCCTTCAATTGAACAATACCATCGGCCCCGACGCTACCGGTTCCTGCCGCCGCCCCGCCACGAGTCGTTATATCGGCAATTTCAACCGATCCAGCGGCGTTGAGCACGGTAACCACCCCCCCAGCGCCGCCATTGTTATCCCCGCTCTGCGCTGCTCCGCCGTTGGCGGTGATCCCCGCCTGCAGGGCAATGATACCGGTTCCTGTCGAATGCACCAGGACCTCACCAGCTGCTCCCCCCGGATTGGCGGTCCCGCCTGTCGTCGTGATCGAGGCAGCCGTCGTCCCCGTGATCTCGTCCCCGGTAACCGTCACCTTCCCGCCCGAGGTTGTAATTGCAGCAGCCAAAGTAACGGTGTCGGCCGACGTCAACGAAACCGTACTGTTTTCCGAGGTAAGGTTGCCACTGAGCGTCAGGACTCTGTTGGACGTCAAATCGATTTCACTGTCCGCGGTCACAGCGTTGACCAGAGAGATGTCCCGCCCACTGAGCGTGATCGAACCTTCGGTGGTGGTAACCGTGCCGTCGAGGCGAATGTCGCTCGTAGCCGCATCGGTTGACATCGAAATATTTGCACGCGTTTGTACGGAACTGCCCGCCTGAATGTCTCCAGCGGGAATGGTAATTGCCAGTTCCCCATTGAGGTCGAGCGCCCCGACGAAAGAAACACTTGAGGCAGTTTCAATAATCAGGTTGTTCAAGCCGGCGCCGCTAATGGCTCCGTTAATAGAAATACTGCCGCCGGCACGGAGAATCAGGTTGTCGGGTGTCAAGTCACCGTTACCCGTGATGGTTCCAGGAGCATCTATGGTGATGTTGCCGCCGGCTTCCAACGTGACATTGCCGTTGATGACGATCGCGTCATTGATCGTGATGTCGCCGGGCTGAACAACGGTCTGGTTGGTGAAGGTGGTCGTATGCCCCGACCCAAGGATGGTCAGCGAGCCATCGCCAACGACATCGCTCAGGAAGAAGATCTCCCCGCCCTCTTGCGGATTCTGAATGGTGAGAGAACTGCCCAGGGAGAGTGGCCCGTTGCCTTCTGCCCCGATCTCAATCACATGGGCACCGTCGGGCCCGCCGATGGTTATCGACTCCGCCTCCGCCAACGCATCCAGATCGTCCTGGCTCACGACAAAATCACCGGTAGCGCCATTGCCGATACCAATGCTGTCAGATGGTTCCGCAGGCACAAGGGTCACGCCCCCGGCGAAACCGTCGGAATTTGTATCGAACAGATCGTTACCCCAAGCAGCGTTAGCGTTACTACTTATTGTATGGGGTGTGCGATTCTCCGCCGGCGGCGGATTGGCGGCAAGCAGGGTTTCAATTTGCCAGTCGGTGATTGTATCGGCACCATCTGGACCTCCGGGCAGCGGCACGACTTGTGTGGCTACCGTGTCGGATTCGGGGCCTGCCAGGAACGCCGTGGAGGCATCTTCGTGCTCGTTAGCAGGGGAAACATCGGGTGTCTCGGCGGCTGCTTCGTCGTCAGCGGAGGGGTCGTCAAAAACAAGGGATTCCAAGTCATCAAAGAGGTCGGACGGCGGCTGGGAAATTTCGTCATACAAACCAGCTACGACATCTGCACTGGCCGAGACCTCGAGCTGATGTTCGACACGGAGTGATTCGTCGGCAGACGACAGGGCCAGGTCGGCAAGCGGGTCAGCAGACAACAACACTCGGGGTTCCAGTGCTTCACACTGGAATCGATCTAGGGGCGACGTTGGCAAGGAATCTTCCGTCCCAGAGAATCACGAAATGGGAATTATGCTATCACGTCAACTATTATAGAAATAAACGGCTGAAGTGTGGCTGGTTAGTTTTCAGTAGGGGTATATCAACAAGCTGCTTTCCCAATGATCGCCGATCGGCTAATCGGCTAAAGTGCCCAGGCACGATTGATCAGATGATAGTAGCAGCTACCTCGTCGATACGTATTTGTCCCGTTCTCCTTGTTTCCTATCATATAAATAACCCAGCCCTTTCCAATAGCAAGGCGACAAAAGCCGAGAAGTCATAAAACTTACGAAGTCCCAATTTTCATCTATATCGACTCGATCCGATCCCATATTCCAATAGTACAAAATTGCCTTTGCTCTCCACCTTTCCCATTATAACTGACCCCAAGTCAGCGACGGAACGTGCAGTTTCGGAAAGTCCTGCACACAGCAGTCGCACTCATATGAGTCCGGTTATCGAAAAGCATGTCTCTCAGCCAAAGATCGTCGGCATCCTCGGTGCAGATTGAAGCTGTACATCCACCCCCTTCATTCCGCCTGGAACACAGGGAGCATCGCTCTTGTGCTATTTCCACCGCTATTACAAGCGACGTCTCACCGATCCATGCCTTTGCCCATTGGCATCAGGTCCGAAACATCACCGCCGGTCATCACGATTTACAGCGTCTGATAGTAGCCACCGTGACGGTAAAATGCCCAAGCCATAAAAAAAGGCCCGGTCCTATGAGGAACCGGGCCTTTCTCAAATTGAATCTGATGTTCGCCGCTTAGGGCTGTGCTCTCAGGGTTTCGACTTCCGCCTTCAGCACTTCGTAATCGACACGCTGCTGCTCGATCTGTGACTGCTGGTCCTTGATCGCTTCGATGAACAAGCCGGTCAGGCTCTGATAGTTCACACCCTTGTAACCATCGAGCGCGGTATGGACCGCATCCGGGACCACCGCTTCGACTTCCTGGGCAATCATGCCGATCTGCTTTTTCTCAGGAACCTTGCCGATTCTGTGTTCCGAATCTTCTCGCCAATTGAAGGTGACGCCGCGCAATTGCCTCACCGTCTCGAGCGCCGC
>CAUZJQ010000394.1:0-4034 GCA_963580095.1 Lentisphaeria bacterium
GATTGTGAGGGGTCAATTCGTAGGTTCCCTGGGTATGTCCCACAAAAGTGACCTCCGCACCATTCCTCCCTTTCAGGCCCGGATTGAACTGCTTCTCCCGTGTGCAAATACCCGCATCCCCCCATTCACCCGGTGTTGTTGCTGCGTCGAGGATGCAATATCCATTTTCTGTTCTGGCCTCGCCCTTCCACTTTATCCAGCGGGTGGTGTCAAGCTGCTCTGACGCACCATATTCCTGGTCAAAACCATCTGCGAATTGCAGTGTCAATCCGAGGGCAGCAGGATTGATGTGACCGTTTTTCGAACTTTTTAACGCGGACATATATGTGTCTCCTTTCATCGCATATCGATTGCATATCGCTGGGATTTCTGATACAGGTTGAATTTTGTTATTCTGACGGTGGTACCACATTTTTCAAGTTTTTTGGTGAGTTCTTTCAATGTGAAATCCGATTCATGATGCGGCACGGCATTTTTAACTGAAATCATGTTGCAGCAGACTCAGGTGGCAGCAACCATTCGATGTTGAAATCGTTTTTTGTAGAGATCAGGATAGCAACGAAACAACGGCCGGCTCCCCCATGCCGTGGATCGGCGCCTGCCACTTGCCACTTGCCGCTTGCCCCCTATATTGGACTTGTACAGATTTGAACGAGTTCGTTGTGTGCCGCCACCGTGGAGAACGGGGGAATATGACCGACCAGCCACATATCCTGATTGTCTGACGATGGCACGATATCCGTGACGCCGTCAGGTTTGGAACCCCAGCACTGCGACTGAAGAAGCTATCCACCCTCAGGAATATCCGAAATGTCCGAGACTGCTACCGTGACTGCCGACCAAGTGAACGACGAGGATCTCGCAGCCGCCGAGCGCCTGACTGAGATTTACGAAAAACTGACGCAAGAACTCGGGCGCACGATCATCGGCCAAAAGGAGGTGCTCAAGCAGGTGCTGATGGCGCTGTTCTGCCAGGGGCATTGCCTGCTGGAGGGTGTGCCCGGGCTGGCAAAGACGTTGATGATCTCAACCATCGCCGATCTGCTGTCCCTCAACTTCAGCCGCATCCAGTTTACGCCGGACTTGATGCCCTCGGACATCACCGGGACGGAAATCCTCGAAGAGGAAGAAGGCACCGGTCGCCGCCGCATGCGCTTTGTGAAGGGGCCAATTTTCGGGAACATCATCCTCGGCGACGAAATCAACCGAACGCCGCCGAAGACTCAGGCTGCTTTGCTTGAAGCCATGCAGGAGTTCAAGGTGACGATTGCCGGTGAGGACTTCAAGTTGGAGAAACCGTTTCTTGTCCTCGGCACTCAGAACCCGATTGAGCAGGAAGGGACCTATCCACTACCGGAAGCGCAACTTGATCGGTTCATGTTCAAGATCCAGGTGGACTATCCGTCTTTCGACGAGGAACTGCAGATTGCCGAAATGACAACGGCCGTGGGCCTCCCAACACTGGAGGCTGTGCTCGGCCGCGAGGACATCCTCGAGATGCAGCGGGTTGTGCGGAAGGTTCTGATCAGTCGTTCGGTCTCCGGCTATGCCGTCCGTCTCACCAGAGCGACGCGCCCGAAATCGGATGACGCGCCCGACTTCATTCGCAAGTACCTGACTTGGGGCGCCGGACCTCGCGCTTGTCAGGCGTTACTGATTGGTGCGAAAGCCAACGCGCTTCTGGACGGGCGGGTACACGTGTCAAATGACGATATACGCTACGTCGCCTTTCCCGTGCTGCGCCATCGCCTGGTCACCAGTTTTGCCGCCGAAAGCGATAGCGTTTCGACCGATAACATCGTGGAAAAACTATTCGAAGTCATCGACGAAGACTCTTAGACCCGCAATCTGTCTCGCGGCTGATCGGTGCCTCCCAAGGCAGCAAACTTTAATCCACTCGCCATTCCATGGCTGACCCCCAATATCTCGATCCTGTCGGCCTGGCGCGCCTGGGCAATATGGAACTTGTCGCCAAACAGGTCGTCGAGGGGTTCCTCACAGGACGGCATCGCAGTCCGTATCACGGTTTCTCGGTCGAGTATCTCGACCATCGCGCCTACACTTCCGGCGACGATCTGCGCAGTTTGGATTGGAAGATGCTGGCCCGCAGCGACAAGTACTATGTCAAGCTGTTCGAGGATGAAACCAACCTGCGCGCCTATATCCTGCTCGATTGCAGCCAGTCAATGGCCTTCAAGAGCGGAGAGATCGACAAACTCACCTACGGGGCTTATCTGGCCGCGGCGCTGAGTTATCTGCTGATTCGTCAGAACGATGCTGTCGGGTTGCTGCTCTTCGACACCAAGGTGCGTAACAGCATTCCGCCACGCGCCCATCCATCGCAGCATCGGAGAGTCCTCGAAGCTCTCGAAGGCATCGAAGCGGGCGGAGAAACCAATATCGGCGCCGTGCTCCACGAAGCCGCCGAGCGAACGCGGCGACGTGGCCTCGTGATTGTCATCAGTGACTTGATCGACAACGAGGAGAGTATCGCCGACGGCTTGCAGCACTTCCGACACAACAATCATGAGGTACTGGTCTTCCATACGATGGATGAAGCCGAACTGACCTTTCCCTACGATCGCCAGACTCGTTTCCAAGACATGGAAGGCTCCGGTCTGGTGTCGGCAAATCCAAAGAGTCTGCGGAAACAATACATGCAGCGTCTCAACGGGTTCCTTACCCGCCTCAAGCGTGACTGTTCCGATCGGAGCATCAGCTACAATCTTGTGAAGACCAATGAACCGTACGATCACTTCCTGGCCGCATACCTCGACAAGCGAATGCGGATAGGATGACTTACTCCTGAATTCCTATGAACTTCCTGAATCTGGGTCTGCTTTGGGTTTTGCCATTGGCCGCGCTTCCGGTCATCCTTCATCTTCTGACTCAGCAGCGGTTGAAGACGGTTGACCTCAGCACCTTTCGTTTTCTTTTCGACAGCTATATCCAGCAGCGTCGTCGAATGAAGTTTCTCGAGTGGTTGATCGCTTTCCTACGCACGCTTTTCCTGTTGCTTGTGGTTTTAGCTGTAGCGCGTCCCGTCATCAAGCACTGGGACGCGTTGTTCGGTGGTGGTGGTTCCGGTCGCAATATCGTGCTGATCATCGATGCTTCCGCCAGCATGGCTGCAAAGACCGAAGGCGAAACCTCGATGCAACGCGCCAAGCGCGCCGCGCTGCAGATCCTTGACCGACTGAACCGAGACGATCACGTGACCGTCTTGCAAGCCGCTGCCAGGCCACTGGAAATCTGCGACCGCTTTTCGGCGGATGTCAAAACCATCCGAGACAGCATAGAGGCCTTGGCCGTCACGCCGGGACGCGCCAATCTGTTCGCGGCATTTGCCCATCTATATGGGCCGGAGACTAGCCAATTGAATGCGCCGCTTATCTACCTGTTTACAGATTTACAGACGAGCAACTGGCGTGAATTCAACGACAGCGACCGTCGTCGGGTGGTCCCGGATGGTACCGAAATTATCGTTGTGAATGTCGGATCGAACCAGGACTTCTCGAACACCGCTATTGTCGGCAACGCCCCGGAGCATCAGAAAGCGATTGTCGGACTGCCGGTCGTCCTGCAACCGCGCGTCTCCAACTTTTCGGAGTCCGAGACGGTCGATGTGACCATCAGTGTATACGTCAACGAAAAGGAAATCGCGCGTCCCACCCTGTCCCTTGAACCCGGCGCGACAGCGACCGCGGAGGTTGTTTTTACGCCGAACGAACCGGGCATACTGAACGGGCGTTATGAGATTCCATCTGATCGCTTCACCGATGACGACGTTTTCCGTTTCAGCCTGCCCGTGGCACCGCGCTTCAAGGTTGTGTTGGTCAACGGTAATCCGTCAGCCGACCCGCGCGAGGACGAGGGACTGTACCTACGCACCGCGATGATCGCGACCGACACGGAAGTCGAGACTCACATCGTTCCCCTCGATGGTCCGGAATTGGCAACGGAAAAGGATCTTATTCGCACACTCGATGTTGTTGACATCCCGGAGGCTGGCCTTGGAGCGGATGCTTTGATTG
>CAUZJQ010000395.1:0-4019 GCA_963580095.1 Lentisphaeria bacterium
GACATGCTCCGGCCAGGCGTCGTCCACTTCGAGTGTCATCGCCTTGTAAACCCAGGTCAATTGTTCCCTGACCAGGACGAGCGACAAGATCATGCCGCTCTCGGCATCGGTCACGACGACCTTTGTCGTTTGGGGTTCGACCCGGATGGCACGGCGACCGTCGCTTGCGATCGCGAGCGCATCGATTTCCAGCGTCTCGAGCTGCAGCAGAATCGCTTCCTTCTCTGAAAAATTGAAGCGATTGGATTCCACAGTCGGCTTGTCGTCCGGCCCCAACCGGTGCACGTCAATCTTTACCGCCCGCGGCTTACCGGTCATGTTCGTGACCCGCATGTTGAGTACAGGCCATGGTTGTTCCTTGGTCGGCTCGAAAACAACGAAGCTCGGCTCGATGAGGAAGAAGTATTTACTGAAGTCCGCGTTCAGGCCCTGGAGAAAAACAAATTTTCCCGCATCATTAAACGCGCCGCGCACGGAAATCGAGGACAGCGTCTTGGTTGTGCCACGACACAGGTTGACACCCCACGTTGATCCGGACTCTGGTGTGATGCCGAGATTGTGGTAGGGCATCGCCAGCTCGACGGACCAGTAGCCTTCACCAATGTACGATCTACCCGCCCACTCACCGTTCCAGGCATCGTCCTCACCGGTGCCGCCCACGGATCGGGAGCAGTCGAAAGTCGCCCCGTACGCGGTCATGGCGAGTTGATAATAGTTCGATTCCGTGCGACCCGGGTCCAGCATAATCTCGATTCGGTCGTGCCCCCAGGGGAAATCGTCATGCACGTACGTACCCGGTTCCCCGACCGGCTTTTCTATGGCATCGGGGATCAGGCATTTCATGCCGATGTACAGGTACGAATCGTCGTAACAGACATATCCGTACGTCTGTGTGATCGCGAGATCGCGCGTGCGATAGATCTGAAAGTCGGTGATCTCCGCAGCTTGTTTCCAGCAAGGGTCATCTAGTTGACCGTCGATCTCGGGCGCGGTCTCGGCCCGCACGGCCTGAATCGTTCTGGGTGCCTCAGCAGCTGCGACGGTGCCGGCAGTCGCTACTGCAATAAAAACGAAGAAAACGGCAATGCGTCTGGTGAGTGTCATTGGTAACTCCTTCTTGTTAATCCTTGTTGAATTTATCGAGCTTCGGCTAAGTAACCGTTCGAGCTCTGTGCGCAACTGTCGAGCGTCAAGTCAGGCGAACAATTCCCACGGAAGCACAAGCTTCCCATCGTCACTCCTGGCCGCCTCTTCACCATTAATAGTAGCGATCAGCTTGCCATCCTCAGTCAATTCCAAATCCAGCAGCGACTGCCGTATTCTCAGATTCGAAAGCTTCGCCCAAGGCCAGGGCGAGTTGACATGAACTGTCAACGCGTCGTTGATCAGGCGAATACCGAAAACCCCTTCAACCACTGACGTCAGTGCATGCAGGTTGCTCGGGTAATTATTAAAGCGCCAGGGCAGGATCTCGCCGGTATCGCCGTCATTGGATTCACCGCGATAGCGGGGACCCAAACCGCCGTTCTCTCCATGTCGCCGAAACTGCTTGAACAATTGGCGGTGGCCTTCTTCATAACAGCCATGGGCGTAAAGACCGGCGGGAATCTGATTGGTCGGGTAGAAGTTGAAGCCGCTGTTACGCCCTTTCCAATTCATCGGGTCGAAATACGGACTGCTGCGCGCCAGGGAGAGCACCCCAAACTCGCTGACAAAGTCGGGATGATTGCACCATTCCGCCAGCTTTTCAGCCTGCGCTTTGGTGGCAACGCCACCCGGACGATGGACGGGATTGGCAAAAAGTCCGGTTATGAAGCCATCCTTGCCCACGTAATCGCTGCAGGAACCATCCGGCCGGAGGTCACAGAAGAACCCGAGGTCCTCGTTCCAAAGGTGCTTTTGAATCGCCGCATGCATCGCCTCGGCAAGCTGGCGATAGCGGTCACTGTGCTCACTGTTCTGCGCCAACCCTTCGATCTCCGAAAGGGCAAGCAGTCCGCCGTATACCGTCGCACTTGTGTCGCTGTAAAAAGCGCCGGCGCCGCCGCGAAAACGGGTCTGCGCTTCTGAAAGCGCCCCCAGGCCACTGGGTTTACCGGTTGGCGTCTCACCTTCGAACCGGCTGTGCTCGGCCGCATGTGGGATTAACCCGGTTTGCTTATCGCAAAACGACAGTTGCGCTTCAACAGCTTCCTCCAACCGCTGCAAGACGCTCTTTCCGCCGACATCCTCGTCGAGCAAAGCCAGATCGCCAGTGGCCAACAGGTATTTGTGCAGAAGGCCGCAAAACCAGGCCGTATCGCTGACATAATTTCCCAGTATGCTGTCGACGCCATGCCGAAGACCCGGGCTGATAAGGCCGGATTTGCGTGTCTCACGCAGCCAATACAGCATCATGTCGCGGGCCGGCAGCGGGTCGTGCCACAATTGAAGTGCTTCCTGCAATTGGTTGTCGGCGCTGGCAACGGGGCCGAGCTTCAAGGAAACATTGTTGGAAGGGCAGATTCCCGCCGGGCACTTGCCGATCGGGACATCAATGCGGTTCATCCGAAAGTTGGCCCAGGACCAGAGAAAGGTTTCGCAGAATGTTTCATCCGGCGCGTCCAGGCACGGCACTTCGTCGAGGTACTGCTTCCACCACGCTTCCGTTTCGGCCTCCAGCTTTTCCGGTGTTGCCAGCATTTCCGCAAGCCCGTCCCTGGCACATTGTAGTGTATCGCCGAACGCTCTGGCGAAATACGCAATGACCGGCTCCCCCTGACCATCCCGCTCGACAACTACCTGTGCCATTATGTTGGTGGCCCACGGTCCATCCTGACCAAGATTAATCGTCTCAGCGTCGCACGACGAACCGATGGCTTCCGGGTGCCCGCTTTTGTGGCTTTTCCACCACACCGTGCCGCTCGCGAGCTCGTAGTCGGCTTCAGTCGCCTGCATCAGGTTTCCCTGGAATGCCCGCAGCTCATGGTAAACAAACCAGCGACGGGACGTATTATTGTCGCCAGGGATCAGCTCGAGCTTGAAGAGATAACCGGGGCGCACCCGGGGAAGCAGCAGGGAGATATCAATGGTCAGGTCGTCAAACTCGTAACGCCAGATCTGTCGGTCCGGCTTGAAGTTCACGATCGAAGACCGTGCGCCCGATGACTCCCTTGCATACAGCAAGTATTTCCTGCCGGTATCGGCGTCGTACACCGCCGGCAGCAGATGCTGCTCGCCGCCTCTAACCCTGGCCCTTGGGTCCACTCCCGGCCCGTACCAAAGAGCTTCCGGGCCGAAACCGAAACAGACCACTTCACTCACACAGGGGCGATCGAGGTTGGCGAAAAGCTCGAGTTGCCCGTTGCCCCACATCGCCGGCAGCAGCGGTGTTGTCAGTTCATTGGGGGCGATACTGTAAGAGAGGCAGTCGTTGGTTCGGTTAGCCTTGTCCATTATTCCTCCATCGGATAATACGGGTGAACCTGGACAAAATTAAACATGAGCTGCTGCCCAATCGGGCCGCCCGGCTCCTGCTCATTTACCCAGTCTGAGATAGTCAGCTTCGCCGTGGTATCCTTTGCTCGAAAAATGAGGGAATAATAGTTCATCCAGAAGTTGGTTTTTTCTGAGAGCGGACTCACGCCAAATTGGTAGCGAAGAACCGGTGTGTAAGAACCATCGGGAATCATGTCAACGTTTTCCAGCTCGATGTTAACCGCGTGTTTTTCCTCCCGGGACATGTCCTCGAAATCGCCGCTGAACATGCGAAAGGCGTACAGGTTGCCCGGCTGCAAGCCCTTTATTTCCTGAGTCACGACGTTCGGTTGTTTGGCGCTTCTCTCCATGAGCAGGACGGTGTCACCTGTACCGGCGACGCGTTCCTGAAGGGCGCCGAAGCCCATGCGAATAACGGGACGTATGCTATCCTTTTCCGCCGGTTCCACCGACCAGCCGTCCATTGCATCAATGAAATCGCCGTTTGTCAGGTGCGGTGATTCATAGGGGGCATCGGTGAATCGCTCGGTCTTGCCTTCAAT
>CAUZJQ010000396.1:0-4000 GCA_963580095.1 Lentisphaeria bacterium
TCTCCAGGTACGCACACATGGCACCCTTGCGTTTGCCGCCCTGATTGACGGCTACAGCGGTGTCGTTGGCGACCTTGAGGAAGGGGATGACGCCCTGGCTCTCGCCGTTGGTGCCCTTGATGTGGGAGCCGGTGGCACGGATATTCGACCAGTCGTTGCCCAAACCGCCAGCCCACTTCGACAGAGAGGCATCGTCGGAAACGACTTTGAAAATATGTTCGAGCTCGTCCATTACCGTCGAAAGGTAACAGGAACTGAGTTGTTGGTGCAGTGTGCCGGCATTGAACAGCGTTGGCGTCGATGACACGAAATGGAATGTCGAGAGCACGTTGTAGAATTCGATGGCACGTGCTTCCCGGTCGTCCTCTTGCATGGCCAGGCCCATGGAAACTCGCATCCAGAAGTACTGCGGCGTCTCGATACGGCGTCCATCGATGTGCAGCAGGTATCGGTCGTAAATGGTCTGTAGCCCGATATAGGCGAATTTGTGATCGCGGGTGAGCTCAATGGCGGCGGCAATCTTTTCAAGGTCATAGCTGAGCAGTTCGGACGACAGCCGACCCGCCGCTATGCCGGCGTCCAGGTAGTTCTTGAAATGGCGCCGATGGGTGATCTCGAGTTCGAGTTGCTGACAGTCGACGCCGAGGGATTCGCGATAGATGATCTGCAGCAACAAGCGTGCGGCGACATAAGAATAGCTGGGCTCGATTTCGATACGTGCCTTGGCGGCGAGGATGAGTGCCTTGTCGATTTCTTCCGTGGTGATGCCGTCGTACAGCATCCGCATCACGTCACCGTTGAGGTCCTGAGCGGAGGTCTCGTCGAGACCCTTGCACGCTCTATAGCCGAGCGCGCGGATGCGTTCGGGATCAAGCTTCTCGATGCTGCCGTCGGGCTTGGTCACTGTCATCGTGACCTGTTCCTGCGATGCACCGATATCGCCCAGGACGCGCGCTTTTTTCCGTTCCTCCCGGTAGAGGATATAGCGGCGGGCGACGTTGTAAAAGCCCTCCATCATCAGCTTTTGCTCGACGACGTCCTGAATCCATTCGACATCGAGATTACCGCCGCGTACGGCTTGTCCGACGACTTCCTGGGAGACCGAGTCGGCGATTCTCTGGGCGTTCTGCTGATCCGACTCGGGCAATGCCAAGGCTTCGTCGAGATCGGTTGCTGCCTTGAATGCTTTTTCGATCGCCCGGTAAATGCGGCCGTCCTGAAACACATCTATGCGACCGTCGCGCTTGCGGATCTTGAATTCGCGGTTCTGCAGCGGGTCCAGTCCAGCTAATTGGAGTTGGGTGTCGGATTGTGATTTAATCATCTGAAAACCTCTGAGGAATTGACAAAATGTGTTTTGGCTGGTACGGACTCCATCAATCTTGAGATGTAACTGTACACAAACGCCCAGAACGCTTCGCACGCTCATCATGCAGAAAACCGTCGCTTCCACGGCATCCGACCTTAGATCAGAAGCCGATATCCCCCCCCGGGCTATAATAGGCTGGAAGCGGGGATTGGACTACTCTGACTGCTCTGCAAACGAGGAGTGGCTCACCGTTCCATATCCTTTAGCAACAATATTTAGCTGCGAAGGACAAAACAATATAGGAAGTCCAGTTTCTTCCGACAAGCTTTGCGGTCATTTTTCTTTTTTCTTTTCTGACCATGCATTTATTAACCTACTGTTAATTCGGTAGTTACACACCGGCTAAAAACTGACAAATTCCATTGTCCGGCGATCTTTCCCATTCTACCGGAAACTTGACCATCAACTAATTGATATCACGTATGTTATACAACACGAAATAGCCAATTGAAGCATTGGCCTGGCGGAAAAACGGCGGTTTTCCGGCGGATATTGCGCGGCAAAAATCGCCGTGTTCGCACAATCCGGCTGTTAGGTTCGTTTTTCCGACGGTAAAAGGGGCTTTAAATCGATCGATACGTATTGAGTAAACTATCATAAATAACTGATAAAAAGATATGTTATAAATTATAAATGAGGCGGAATTGCGGCGTATTTTCGCCGCGCGCGCCGTGGCTCACGCCTCTTTTGTCGATGAAAGTGCCGTAATTAGTGGTCTATATAGCTTATTTGGTACCGCTACCAATTTCATAATCGAAAGAGACTGTGGCCTACAGGTCTGATGGCGCGATATTCAAAACGGGACAGCCGGCGGCGGTTGGGATCTACAGAATCACAGCGACAGGCCCGGCAGCAGGTCGTCGGCGTCGTCGGCTGCCGCCGCTGGCTTAATGCACAGCGGCGAGTTGTTGCGCGGAGAATTGACCAATTGCGAAACCGTGTATGCCTCGAGCTCGCCGTTGTACGGCCGCAATAGCGACAGGGCCTCAGCTTGATTGCCGCGGTCCGTGCGCAACCATTGTTCGATGCCGTGGCCTGACAGAATCACTGGCATGCGATCATGAATGTCGGCGATTGCCGCGGCTGGCTGTGTCGTAATGATCGTGTACGTATCGAGCCGTTTGTCGTTGGCGGAAAACCAGTTGTCGTGCAGGCCGGCGAACCACAATACGCGGTGTTGCGGAGATCGGATGTAATACGGAACTTTGCCGCCGCGGCCATCGGCTGGTGCCTCATGTTTTTTCCACTCGTAATAGCCGTTGGCCGGAACGACGCACCGCTTTTTTTCGACCAGGTTGCGGAAGGCGGGTTTTTCCGTGACGGTCTCGCCGCGCGCGTTGATCATGCGATTACCGATCGACGGATCTTTCGCCCAATGCGGAACCAATCCCCAGCGCCGCAGGCCTGCCGTGAGTGTCTCGCCGCCGGCAACTGTCGGTGTGTCGGTAGTTGGCGCGACATTGTAGCAGGGGTCAAACGGTCCGAGACCAGTGCAGTCGATGTTGAGACCATCGAGGCTGGCGATGATCTCTTCCGGCGTGTCGTGCAAGGTGAAACGGCCACACATGTTTGATTAACCTGGCTATAGCGCCGCGCGCATGCGGTCGAGGCCTTCGGTCAGTGTTGCGCGTGGACAACCGAAGTTCAGGCGCATAAAACCCTCGCTGCCGAACTCACGACCGTCTGACAAGCCGACGCCGGCGTCTTCGAAGAATTTTATCGGGTTCTCGATGCCGCTGTCGCGGACGTCGAGCCAGGCGAGGTAGGTCGCTTCGACATGAGTCATGTGGATGTTCGGCAACTGGTCTGCGACATAACTCTCCAGTAGATCGCGGTTGCCGCGCAGATAGTCGATCAGTTCCAGCCGCCATTGTTCACCGTGCGTATACGCTGCCTGGCAGGCGGCATAGCCGTAACTGTTCATCTCCGGCATGATGCCGCGCATCTTTGCTTTGAATCGCTGGCGCAATTTGTTGTCGGAGATGATGGCGCAGGCGCAGCATAGTCCCGGAATATTGTAGGTTTTGCTGGGGGCGAGCAGCGTCACGGTACGGGCGGCGAGCTCGGGAAGAATCGTTGCGGTCGGCAGGTGCTCGACGTCGTCGAGCAGCAGTTGGCAATGAACCTCATCGGAACATATGATCAGGTCGTGTTCGATGCAGAATTGACCAAGCGCCGCAAGCTCGTCCTGACGGAAAACGCGGCCGACCGGATTGTACGGGTTGCACAGCATGAACAGGCGCGTGTCCGGTGTCAGTGCTGCGGACATCGCCTCGAAGTCGAACTGCCAGCTGCCGTTATCGCGTGCCAGCGGCACCGAGATCAAGGGGCGGTCGGAGCAGGGCGGTGCCTGCAGGAACGGTGGATAAATCGGCGTCGTTATCATCACTGCTTGCTGCGGGTCGCAGAATGCGCGGCAGGCGAGATTGAGGGCTGGCACCAGGCCGGGCAACCACACGACCCAATGTGGTTCGACAGTCCAGCGGTATTCACGCTCGAGCATGCCGACGATGGTGTCGACTGCGCCGACGGGTGGCACGACATAGCCGAAGATGCCGTGCTCGGTGATCTGGTTGAGGGCGTCGATAACCGGCGGCGGCGAGCGGAAATCCATGTCTGCAACCCACATCG
>CAUZJQ010000397.1:0-3989 GCA_963580095.1 Lentisphaeria bacterium
GACCAAATCACGTTGGTTTGCTTTTCGGCATTTGTCTTCGCGTCATTGGGCGTTCATTAGGCCTTTCCGATTTCAATCATCGAGAGTGTGCCTTCGTTCCCTGCCAGGACTGCGGTGTCGGGTATGTATCGACTTTCTCAACGTTGGTGGAGAGTTCGGCGTCTTCCAATATAAATATCACCACTCTCGGCATATTTACAGTGGTGCTGTAGCTGATCGGCTTCGAAGCGCTACTATACCACCGTGAATATTCCGAACAATCATCTGTCCGCACTGGCGCCGAGCCTGCGCAGCGGGGTGCTGGATCTGCACGAGTACCTTGACACGCTGCAGGCTGTGCACGATCGCCTCGAACCGACGATCCAGGCGCTGAGGCCGGAACCGGACCGCTTCAAGCGTTTGCACGCGGAGGCCGATGCGCTGCACGAAAAGTTTCCGGACTCCGCAAACCGACCGCCGCTGTTCGGAATTCCCGTTGGCGTCAAGGATATCATCCGTGCCGCCGGTTTTTCGATCACCGCCGGTTCACGATTGCCTTCCGACTGTTTCGCCGGCGCGGAAGCGTCGGTAGTGTCGCGGCTGCGGCAGGCTGGCGCTTTGATCCTGGGCATCACGTACTGCACGGAGTTTGCCTATTACAATCCCGGGCCGACCTGCAACCCCGTTAACCACGGCCACACCCCCGGCGGCTCGAGCAGCGGTTCGGCGGCGGCGGTCGCCGCCGGCTACTGCCCGCTGGCGCTGGCGACACAGACCCAGGGCTCGGTTATCCGGCCGGCGGCATTCTGCGGGATCATCGGTTACAAGGCGACCTTCGACCGCATCCCGATCGCCGGTGTCGTGCCGTTCTCGAAATCGGTGGACACGCTCGGGTTCTACGTCGATGACATTGCGAGCCTGGGGATGGTTGCATCGGTCGTTGTCGATGACTGGCAGCCGGAGACCGCCAGTGGTCCCTTCGTATTCGGAGTGCCCGAGGGGCCTTATCTGGAATGTGCGGAGTCCGCAGCTTTGTCACAGTTCCGGGACACCTGCCGGCGTCTGACTGCTGCCGGCCATGAGATTTGCCCAGTGCCGATGATGGCTGACTTCGCCGAGCTGCGGCAGCGGCACGTCGATCTGGTTAGTGCGGAGTTTGCAGTTCTGCATCGGGACTGGTATCCGCGTTACGGCCATTGCTACAGCCCCGAGAGTTCCGAGCTCTATGCCTATGCGACCGGCATCGATGAAGGCCGCATTGCCATTTGTCGTGAGAGTCGTCTACAGTTGCGCGAGCATATTCATGAGGCGATGACGGCGAATGGCCTCAGTGCCTGGCTGACGCCGGCAGCGCCCGGGCCGGCGCCGGTGACGCTGGCAAAAACCGGCGAGCCAGTGATGAATCTGCCATGGACTCACGCTCTGTTGCCGGCCGTGACGGTGCCGTGCGGCAACGATCAGGACAGTGGCTTGCCGCTGGGGCTGCAGGTCGTCGGCAAGTTCGGCGAGGACGAGGCGCTGGTCGCGCAATGCCAGGCGATTGCTCCGGTCGTGTCGGGATAGTCACCTGTATTCGCCTTTCCCGGGAAAAGATCATCGGAACAACATGTCGTCCCATGCCACTATGCCGTTACCCCGGTACTCAGTGGCACAGGGATCTGGCAGTCGGACGCGGAGATTCGTTCAACTCGTTACGGGCAGGGCACGGGAAACCGGCCGACCAACTCGTGGATCGCCTCGCGCACTTCGGTGATGACCGCCGGGTTGTCGTAATTGGTGACAACGCGGTGAATGAGCTTGCCGATCTCGATCATCTCCGGTTCTTTCATGCCACGCGTGGTGATGGTCGGGGTGCCGATGCGCAGGCCGCTGGTGACCGTGGCCTTCTCCGGGTCGAATGGGATGAGGTTCTTGTTCACTGTGATGGCCGCCTCGTCGAGAGCGTTGGCGGCTTTGTCGCCCGTCGTGCCGAGCGGCCGCAGGTCGACCAACATGAGATGGTTGTCGGTGCCGCCGGAAACAATGCGGAATCCGCAGTCCGTCAGTGTTTCCGCCAGCTTAGCGGCGTTCTTCACGACCTGCTGGGAGTATGCTTTGAACTCGTCCGATGCGGCTTCCCGGAGGCAGATGGCCTTGGCAGCTATGACATGCATCAGCGGCCCGCCCTGGATGCCTGGGAAGATTCTGGAGTTGATCCGCTTTGCATACGCTTCTTTCATAAGGATCAGGCCGGACCGCGGACCGCGCAGGGTCTTGTGCGTCGTCGATGTGACGACGTCGGCGTAGGGCACTGGGCTGGGATGGATGCCAGCGGCAACGAGTCCGGCGATGTGCGCCATATCGACGACGAAATACGCTCCGACATCGTCAGCGATAGCCCGCAGTCGCTCGAAATCGAGGACACGCGGATAGGCACTGGCGCCGGCCAGCAGCATTTTGGGCTGGTGCTCGCGTGCTAATGCCGCCATTTCGTCGTAGTCGAGCGTTTCCGTCTCGCGATTAACGCCGTAGCCGAAGCAGTTGTAAAGCCTGCCGCTGAAATTGACGTTGTGGCCATGCGTCAGATGCCCACCGTGCGCAAGGTCCATGGCGAGCACGGTGTCACCCACGTCGAGCAGGGCCATGTACATGGCCATGTTCGCCTGGCTGCCGGAGTGCGGCTGGACGTTGGCGGCTTCAGCCCCGAACAGATCCTTGGCCCGGTCGATGGCGAGTTGTTCGACTTCGTCGACGTATTCGCAGCCGTCGTAGTAGCGTTTTCCCGGGTAGCCCTCGGCGTACTTGTTGGTCAGGCAGGAGCCGGTAGCGGCGCGTACCGCGGGGGACACGATATTTTCTGAGGCAATGAGCTCGAGTACATTGTCCTGCCGCCTTTTTTCCGCGACGACCCATTTCGCCACTTCCGGATCGGCGGCGTGGAGGACCGAAAAATCATCGGCGGCGTGTTGTTCGATTTTGCGAAGGCGCCGGGCGTGGCGTTCGTCCCCGGTATAGGGCGTCTCCAGCCAGGCATCGACAACTGCGTAGAGTTCGTCGGCGGTGATGTAATCGCCGCAGGTGACCAGGACGTTGGCGGCGTTGTGGCTACGGCTCAGGTGCGCCTTTTCGACGGAATCAACGACGGCTGCGCGCACGTAGGGAAAACGGTTGGCGTTGATGCACATGCCCGCGCCTGTGCGGCAGATGAGAATGCCGCAGTCGCCTTCGCCGTTGGCGATGCGCTGTGCCAGCACGCTGGCGTAGTCGGGATAGTCGTCCGTTGGATCGTGCTCGTGCGGGCCGAGGTCTTCGTAGTCGACGCAGTTTGCTCGCAGGTGCTCAGTGAGTTGCTGCTTGAGTTTGAAGCCGCCGTGGTCAGTTGCAATCAGAACGGTGAATGGCTTTCCGACAAAATCTTCGATTAATTTCATGAGTCCGGCTCGGTCAGTCGTTTATTGACATGCTCTAGCAGCGCGTCCAGAGCGGGCTTCATCGTTGTAAGACACTGCCTGTATTCGCCGACGTTGCCGCCGAACGGATCGTCGATATTGGCCTTGCTGTCCACGAAGCTCATCAATGTAAAGGTTTTTTCGGGGGCTGCCACCGGCGAGTGCTGCAATTGCGCCAGATGCGCGTGCGTCATCGTGACAATGAGATCGGCGGCGGTAACATGGTCGTCGGTAAGTTGGCGGCTGCGGGACGTCGGTGTGTCGACCCCTTCGCGGTTCAATGCCTTGGCGGCCGCCTCGCTCAGCGGCTCGCCGTCGAAGGCCGTGAGCCCAGCGGACTCAACAGAGACATCAACTTCCGCCGCTTCGCACAGGTGCTGGAAATACGCCGCTGCCATCGGACTGCGACAGGTATTGCCGGTGCATACAAACAGGATCGTCATGGTGCGATTGGCGGACATGGTGTGGTTTCCTCAGTCGCAGGCAATATAACCCGCTCTCGCGACCATCAAATGACTGCAGCAGAACGGAACTCATCCGCGTGCCGGTAAAGGATTCAAAAGATTGGCGCAATTGTATCGT
>CAUZJQ010000398.1:0-3964 GCA_963580095.1 Lentisphaeria bacterium
TAGTTGTTTAGGGGAAATTTTCTGTTTCCATCTTAGTGTACATTATTTGAAAATATATAATTAGCAGGAATAAACGAATTACATATTTTTCAACCTAAATATTTACATTTTTTATTAATTTCGGGAAAGGCAGCGATTTGGTTGGATACGTTACTCTTAAGATTATACGCGCCATAGCCACGCTGTGGTTGGTGGTGACTTTTGTCTTCGTCATTCTGCGCCTCTCGGGTGACCCAGCAATTGTACTGCTCCCTATGGACCTGCCAACTTCGATAGCCGACGTTTATCGTCAGCGCTGGGGTACCGACCTGCCGCTCTGGGAGCAATACATACGGTACATGAGCTCGCTATTGCAGGGTGACTTCGGGGTTAGCTTCTTTGACCACAGGCCGGCAATCGATCTGGTGATTGAGCGTTTACCAAAAACACTGCAACTCGGTCTGGTCGCCTATGGGGGCGCGACGGTGTTAGCGCTAACGCTTGGCGTGATCGCCGCGTTGTATCGCGACACGCTGATCGACAGGCTGGTGATGATCTTAGCCGTTTTCGGTTATTCGATGCCGAACTTCTTCTTAGGATTGTTGCTTATCATATTTTTTTCACTGCAGCTACGATGGTTGCCACCATCTGGATCAGGGACATTAGCGCATATGGTGATGCCGGCTGTGGCCCTCGGTCTTGCCGTCTCCGCCCAGATTGCACGCTTCACGCGCTCCTCAATTCTCGAGGTCCTGGGGCAGTCTTACATTCGCACCGCACGTGCGAAGGGCGCATCCTGGTGGCGGCGCATTCGTTGGCATGCCCTCCCGAACGCCGCGATCCCGCTAGTTACTGTGCTGGGTTTTAATTTTGGTTTGATGATCGCCGGTACAATCGTCATCGAAACCGTCTTTGCGTGGCCCGGAATGGGACACCTCTTCTACCAAGCGGTCGGCGTGAGCGATTTTGCCGTGGTCCAGACGGTCCTTCTGTTGATAGCAGCCAGCGTTATCCTAGTAAACCTGTTCGTCGACCTGCTGTACGCCGCCCTTGACCCGCGCGTGCGGCTGCGCGGCGGCGACGTCTGAGCCATGGAGCGAGCGCTATGACCATTGCCGCGCAGGACAAACCAACCGCTCTGCAGGAACAGTCGACGCCCCAAAGCGGCGCGATCATCGAGAATCCGCCGAGCCTCGTCCGCCGTCTCGGCCTCAACCGCCCCTGGATCGTGATTCTTGCAGCAGCCTACTTAGTGGTCGTCGTGCTCGTGGCGATATTCGCGCCTTTTCTACAGCCCTACGAGCACACGGCGCAGGACCTCTTCGAGATGCGCAATCCGCCAATCTTCATGGGCGGAGACTGGCGCTACATCCTTGGCTCCGACGATCTGGGACGTGACGTGTTGAGCCGCGTTATCTACGGCACGCGCATATCTGTCATGATCGCTCTCGTTGGAACGGTGATCGGCGCCGTGCTCGGTTCGGCACTCGGCATTATCGCGGCGCATTTCCGGGGCTGGGTGGACGAAATCGTCATGATGTTCGTGGATGCGCAGAGCGCGATGCCTTTTGTCATCTTTGCCTTGGCGGTCCTGGTTTTCTTCGGCGGCGAATTTTGGGTCTTGGTAATCGTCGTTGGCGTGGACGGATGGCAGTACTATGCCCGCCTTGCGCGCGGTATGGTGTTTTCGAGCGGCCGGGCGACTTACGTCGAGGCGGTGCGATCACTTGGAGTCCCGATGTGGAGGGTCTACCTCCGCCACGTGTTGCCCAACATTTTACCGGCGTTGATGGTTCAGTTCACCATCAACCTTCCTGGGACAATCATGCTCGAGACCACGCTGAGCTTTCTCGGCCTCGGCGTGCAGCCGCCCATGACCAGCCTGGGACAGATGCTGGGCCTCGGACGCAACTATCTTTTGCAGGCGCCGTGGATCGCGATTACGCCTGGCTTGATTATTTTCCTGATAACGCTGTCGATCTCCGTCCTCGGTGACTGGCTGCGCGACCATCTCGATCCGAGCCTGCGATGATCGGAAACGTCGACATGAAACAACATTCGGGTGCGTCAGCGTTACCCGTCGTCGAACCCGAAGCTGCACCTATACTGCTTTCGGTGTCAGCACTCCGTGTAGGCTTCGACTCCAAGGACGGCTCCCGTACGATCGTGGCGGTGGACGGTGTCGATCTCGAGGTGCGCCAGGGACGTACACTCGGGCTCGTCGGAGAAAGCGGGTCGGGCAAAACCGTCACCGGCCTCTCGATACTGCGGCTTCTGCCTGAGCGCGGTCGGTTAATAGGCGGCGCGGTGCAATTTTACGGCCGCGACCTCACGCGCCTGTCTCGCGCGGATATGGAGGCGCTGCGCGGTGGCGATATTGCGATGATCTTTCAAGACCCGATGAGCTCGCTCAATCCAGTCAAGCCGGTGGGCTGGCAGATCGCCGAAGTGCTGCACATCCATGAAGGGATCTCAATGGCGGCCGCGAGCACTGGGGCGATCGAGCTGTTGCGCCTCGTCGGCATCTCCGAAGCGCCGACTCGCGCGGGGAACTACCCGCACCAGCTCTCCGGCGGCATGTGTCAGCGCGTGATGATCGCCATGGCGCTCGCTTGCAAACCGAAGCTCTTGATCGCGGACGAGCCGACTACGGCGCTCGACGTGACCATCCAAGCGCAAATCCTCGACCTGATCCACCGTTTGTGCCGCGAGATGGGCGCGGCTGTGATACTCATCTCGCATGATCTCGGTGTCGTGGCGGAGACGGCAGACGACGTTGCGGTCATGTATGCCGGTCGCATCGTCGAGACCGCTCCGGTGACCAAACTTTTCGCGGCACCGCGCCACCCCTACACCCAGGGCCTGCTCCATGCCTTACCGGGCCTCGCTACGCGTGCCCGCCGACTGCCGATGATCAAGGGCGCAGTGCCTGAACTCCAGGACTATCCGCCAGGCTGCCGCTTCGCGCCCCGCTGTCCGCATGCGACCAAGATCTGTACCGCCGTCGTACCCCCGCTGACCGAGGATGCGAAAGGTGCGAAGGTAGCGTGCCATCACCCGCTGCTGAGCGATGGCCCATGAGCACGCCTCTCGTGGAAGTGTTGGGGTTGCACCGCAACTTTAGGGGCAGCCGAGCTCTGCCGTTCTTCTGGCGGCATCGCGAGATCTGCGCAGTGCAGGATGTCAGCTTCACGATTTTTGAAGGTGAGACGCTTGGTCTCGTCGGTGAGAGCGGATGCGGCAAATCCACGATCGGCAGGCTTGTGCTCGGGCTGCTGGCGCCGAGCGCTGGTGTTGTTCGCTATCGAGATACACCAGTGCCGTCGACGCCGGGGTGCGTGGAATGGAGCGCTCTCCGCCGCGAAATGCAGATGGTGTTCCAAGACCCATTTGGCGCGCTCAATCCTCGCCTTACCATCGGCTGGCAGATCCGTGAAGTCCTCGATACACATGGCATCGGAGCGCTGAAGGAGCGTGAACATCAGGTTAAGGCTCTTCTGAAGGCGGTCGGGCTGGAAAGCCATATGATGACCCGTTACCCGCACCAGATATCAGGTGGACAGCTTCAGCGTGTCGTCATCTCCCGTGCGCTTGCGGTATCGCCGAGTTTTCTGGTTTGCGACGAACCAGTGTCAGCGCTCGACGTGTCGATCCAGGCGCAGGTGATCAACTTGCTTCAGGATTTGCAGGAGGAGCGAAATCTCACCTATCTCTTCATTTCGCACGATCTCAGCATCGTCCGGCATATCTGCGATCGGATCGTCGTGATGTATCTCGGGCGTTTGGTGGAGAGCGGTCCTGTCGGCGCCGTTTTCGCCACGCCGAAACACCCCTACACGCGTGCGTTGATCGCGGCCGCGCCTAGCCCCGTCCCGACCGCCGAACGCCGGACCTTTGTGATCGAGGGCGATCCGCCAAGCCCATTCAATCTACCTTCCGGCTGCGCCTTTCATACCCGGTGCCCACTAGCGACCCAAGAGTGCGT
>CAUZJQ010000399.1:0-3961 GCA_963580095.1 Lentisphaeria bacterium
TGAATCCCCGAGATTACAAAACTTTGTAAGCCAACTGAAGTCTGAGTAAAATACGGGCTGAACATCGAAACACAACACCCTGGCTCACCTTCTATGCCGATTACGCTGCAACAACTCCGACCCAGGACGTTGCTGCTGATCTGTGCGCTTTTCGCGACGGACACCGCTTGGGCAGTTGAGCCGGAACCGGGGCGACGTTCGAAATTCGCCGTACCCGAACCGAAACGTGCACAGGCCAAGCGTTTCCGGCTGGAACTGCGAATTGCCAACGGCCACATCGGCAGCGTTTTCATAGGCTGCCAGAAGGGGGCGACGGACGCCTACGACAACGGCCTGGACGACATGGCGCCGCCGCCCGGCATCGGCGGGGCAGGGTATACCTTTCTCATTTCGCCGGACCGCAAACACAACCTTTATAAGGACGTCCGCGCATACGCCGACACCATACAGTGGCTCTTCTACGCGAAACCGGGACGTAAGCCGGTCGACGTGTCGTGGGACCAGGCGCAAGTTCCGGACGGCTGGAAGCTTTACTGCGCCCGCTGGGACGGGCGTTCAGAAACCGTGACCGACACGGTCAACTGCCGGGAGACGCAGAAAGTGACGGCCGAATCAACGATGTTTTTCCGTTTCTGGATGGTGCGCGACAAGGCAGCGCTGAAAGAATAACGGTAGCCGGGGGCGGCAATGGGGGATCAGCAATGCGCTGTCTACCGGTACTGGCTGAGCTCGTGGACAGCGACGACTGCGAAGTAGGCGATCGTCATAGCAGCCAACATGCCGGCGCGACCGGCGCTGCTTTTGCTACGCACCAGCATGAAGTAAAAGACATAGAGGGGTATAAATAGAGTCAGCAGGCCTTGTCCGAGATTCTGACGAAAAGCCTCGATGGCATAAAGAAGCCAGAACAGCAGTCCACCGAACAACAGCAAGCCCATCACGATTTGCAGTGTAAAGTTCATTGAGCTCGTTGAATTGATGGTAACGCGTACATTCGATTCTATAGTATTTGTTCTTCATTCTTTTTTCAACTTCATACCGCAAAAATAGCACATGGCAACCGTCGACACATCCAACATCGAAAAAACGACCTCCGAGATCGAGCCGTGCCGCTACGACGTCAAATTCGATGTCCCAGCAACCGAAGTAAATCAGGCTCTGAAAGTACTGATCAACAAGTACCGATCTGCCAAAATTCCCGGTTTCCGTCCGGGCAAGACACCGGCCAAGCTGGTGCGCCGCCGTTTCGAGAAAGAGATTTTCGAGGAAACCCGCGATTACATTATCCGGGAAACGATCCAGTCGGTGCTGCAGGACGATAGTCTGAACGCCGTAACGATGCCGGAGCTCAGCGGCGACGAACTGTCGGACATAGCAGACGACACCGGGTTCAGTTTTTCCGTGCAATTCGATGTCCGGCCCGCAATGGAACCGCCCGAACTGCATGGCATCAAGGTTGCGGCACCAAAAATCGATGTATCCGAAGTCGACGTCGCAGACTATCTCGACGCTATGTGCCAGCAGCAGGCGCGGCTCGAACGGGTCGAACGGCCGGCAGAGGAAAACGACATCCTGAAGGTCAGTTATACGTCGCAGACATCGACAGATGAAGAAGTGCCGGCAACAGCACAGAATCTTGTGGAGAACAGCGAAACGTGGATTCGCCTGACTGAACCGACGGACATTCCCGGGCTGGTGGAGGCATTGACCAACAAATCTGGCGGTGATAAAACCGATGTGACCGTCACGTTTCCGGACGATTTCCGCGAGGAATTCCTGGCGGGAAAGATCGTGCTGTACACGATAAACGTACATGAGATTCATGCCCTGATGCCACCCGAGATCAACGATGAATTCGCACAGAAGATGGGATTGGACGATGTGGACGCTCTAAAAGGCGCGGCGCGGTCACAGATCGAATCGACGCAACGGCAGCAACGCCAGCGTGAAATCGTCGATCAGATCGGCAAATACCTGATCGAGGCGTCGGATTTTCCGCTGCCTCCGACCGTGCTACGCGAGGAGACCAACCGCGTCATGTACGAGCGCCTGTCGCAGCAGCAGCAGGACGGACAGCAAAGCAGCGGAGAGCAGATCAAGAAAGAGATAGACGCGATGGGCGAACAAGCGGAAGCCGAGGCGCGCGAACGCCTGGCGCTACGCTACATGCTCCAAGCCATCGCTGCCAAGGAAGAAATCGAACCGGACAAGGAACGCATGCAGCAGCATTTGCAGTTGATGACTGTGCAGGCGCAACAGCGGCAGCGGGAGATCAATCCGCACATGGCTCAGGAAGCGGCAGCGGCCAATGCAACCAGTGACGCGGTTTTCGAGCGTTTGACGGAATGGGCTGAGGTCACCGAAATGGATCGGGGCAACTGAACAAAGAAAACAATTTCCACTTCGCAATCGGCAATTTTCAACGCATAAAACGGGACGAACCCCATGCCGCTTTACCCACCAACAGTCGTCGAGCAGACCCCCAACGGTTACCAATCCTACGACATCTACTCGCGCCTACTGAAGGACCGGATCATCATCCTCGGAACTCCGATCGATGACAATGTCTCCAGCCTGCTGATCGCGCAGTTGCTGTTTCTGCAATCAGAGGAGCCAAAGAAAGACATCGATTTCTACATCACTTCGCCGGGCGGTTCGGTCACGGCCGGCCTGGCGATCTACGACACCATGCAGATTCTCAGCTGCGATGTCCGGACCTACTGCGTCGGACAGGCCGCCAGCATGGGTGCGGTCCTGCTAGCCGCGGGCACTGCCGGCAAGCGGTTCGCCCTGCCCAACGCGCGCATCATGATCCATCAGCCGTGGGGTGGCGCTCAAGGCACCGCGAGCGACATCAGCATCCAAGCCGAGGAAATTCTGCGACTAAAAAAGAGCCTCAACGATATCCTCGCCTACCACACCCACAAGGAAATTGCAGAGATCGAAAACGATACCGACCGGGATCTTTTCATGTCCGCTGAACAAGCGAAGGTCTACGGCCTGGTCGACTCCGTCGTGTCCATTCACAAGAAGGGCGACGACGATTCAAACAAGGACAGCGACTGAACCTGAGTTATGGCAAAGAACAAGGACGACATCTTCTGCTCATTCTGCGGGCGACTGCGTGACGAAGCACCCCAGATGGTTTCCAGCCCATCGGGTGTTTTCATCTGCTCTGATTGCGTGCGACTATGCAGTAAAATGGTGCAGGGCGGCGACGATGACGAAGAGGGTTCGAACAGCAAGGCGCCGGTGCAGATCCCGCACCTGATCGTGCCGAAACCGATCGGGATCAAGAAAGCTCTCGATGAATACGTTGTCGGCCAGGACAAGGTCAAGCGTGTTCTGTCGGTAGCTGTGCACAATCACTACAAGCGCCTGCAGCACCTTCGCGAAGATGAACGTACCGGCAAAACCGATGACATCGAGATCGAAAAGAGCAACGTCATCATGGTCGGTCCTACCGGCTCAGGCAAGACGCTGATCGCCCGGATTCTGGCCAAGGTGCTCGACGTTCCGTTCGCCATCGCCGATGCCACGACCCTTACGGAAGCGGGCTATGTCGGTGAGGACGTCGAGAACATCATTCTGAGGCTGGTTCAGGCAGCGGACTACGATATCGAACGCGCCCAGATCGGCATCATCTATGTCGACGAGATCGACAAGATCTCGAAGAAATCTGAGAACGTCTCGATCACCCGTGATGTTTCCGGAGAAGGTGTCCAGCAGGCACTGCTCAAGATCCTCGAGGGTACGGTTGCGAACGTGCCCCCCAAAGGTGGCCGCAAGCACCCGCACCAGGAATATATCCAGATCGACACGACCAACGTGTTGTTCATCTGCGCCGGCACCTTTGTCGGACTCGACAAGATCGTGCAGCGACGTATCGGCAAACACGTCCTTGGTTTCCATGCCCGGTCCGAAAACGGCCCAGACCAACCACAGGACCCGGCGGAGGAAA
>CAUZJQ010000400.1:0-3955 GCA_963580095.1 Lentisphaeria bacterium
CATCGGCAGCGACGTGCCGGCCGGTACCCCGGGTGTGACGGTTGATTCGGCGGACATCACCGTCGATGCCGACCTGCACAACGACGAGGGCAGCCTCGACCTGCACGCGACCGGTACGCTTGACATTAACCAATCGATCGAGACCGGCCCTGAAGGCGACCTGGATCTCGACGGTGACACGGCGCTGACTTTGGCGACGGGTGCTGACCTGACGGCCGGCGGCGATATCACGGTCAACGACGACCTGCTGCTGGACGTTCCAGGTGGCGACAGCACGGTGACCAGTGAAGAGGGCGACATCACGCTGCAGAACGTCTCGGCGGCCGAGGTGCGTAATCTCACTGTGATAGCGGCCGAGGGCACCGTAACAATCGACAGCCTCGGCAGCGATGATGCGACCGACAACGAAGTCAATAATCTGACAATTGCCGGCGGTAACGTGCGAATCACCAACGCGGACGATGGTCTGATCGACGGCAATCTGAATATCACGTCGACAGGCGACGTCACCAACGCTGATGGTGCCATCGCCGGTACCGGTTTTTCGCTCGGGGTTGGCGGCGAAGCCAACATCGCCAGCCGCAATGTTGATATCGACGGTGACCTGGACGTGACCGGCAACATCGCGATCACTGCCCTGCAGGATATTGGTGTCGGTGCCGGCACTTCGGCGCCGGCCAACACGAATGTCACAGCCGTCGGAAATATCAGCCTGACCGCCGACTTCGACGGCGACGGCGACGGCGGCGTGCTCATGAACGATGCCAGCCTGACGGCGACCACCGGCAACGTCGCTATTGCGGGTAACGGCGTTCTCGTCGATGACGTTGCGGCGCCTACTGCTGGGGCGAGTATAACCATCAATGGCGGCCGCAACGGCATTGCTGCACAGAATCCCGGCAACGCGGATCCCGACCTTACGGCGGACATTATCGTCCTCGGTGCGTTCGGTACGATCAATGTCGATACGAAGGCAATCAATATCGACGCGGCGACGACCGGCTTCGGTGGTACTGTCACGATTGTCAACGCGATCGATGCCAACGTTGATTTCACGGGCGTCACCAGTGGCGAGGATGCGGATATTGATCTGCAGAACCGCGGCGACGAACTGTTGACGGTCACCGGCACGATGACGGCTTCCGGCGACATCAGCATCACGGGATCCGGTGCCATGCAGATCAACAGCGTCGCTGCGGGCGATGTGAATCTTGTCAACGGCAACATCGACGATGCCCATTCGGTCACCATCGTGTCGGACGCCGCGGGCGCCATCACGATCGCCGCCGCTGGTATCAGTGCTGATTTCGGTGTGCTCGTCCGGAACGTGGACGGTGACATCAACCTGAATGTTGAATCGGTCACTGCCGGCGGCGACGTCGAACTCAACTCAGTGACTGGTGGGATCTCGGACATTGCCGACAGCGGACTGATCAATATCCGCACACCGACAGGTGAGGTTAGGCTGATTGCCGATGATCAGGTGGGTAATCCGGTCGACTTTATCGAAGTCGTCGCTGGGTCAGTCCTTGTCGGCAATATTCCTGCCGACGACGGTGACATCGGCTTCATTACCGGTCTTGCCGGTTTGGCAAATGGCAGTGCAGGACCTGCGGCTGTCGATTCGATCGGCGATCCCACCGCCAGGCTGCTGTGGAACAGCAATGTGATCGGGGCGCCGCCGCGGCAACTCCAGAGCTGGTTCCGGGGCGGCAACTTCGATGCACAGGGCGTTGTGCTGGACAATACCATCGGGGTACTCCGCAATTCGTTCTTCTGGTATGGCCGGTCGGCGCTGACAACGTATCGTTTGCCGACGGATATCATCGAGTACATCTCGGTCGGCGGCGGCAATATCTATGGTATGCCGCGTGACATGAATCTGCCGGACAACATCGATATGCTGCGGTTTACGGACCATCCATACGACTGGGAGCTGGACAAGCGTCTGCGCGCGTTCCTCGACAAGCACCTCACCAAAGATTGATCGACTGATCGAATACAAAGAAAAAGCGCCGCCGGCGACTGCCGGCGGCGCTTTTTTTATTCAGTAGAACGGCTCTCTGCGTTGGTCGTGTGTTCCGTATCAGCCGCGTCCGTAGAGCGGCATTTTCGTGGCCATAATCGTCAGGAACGATACGTTGGCATCGAGCGGCAGGCCGGCCATATAGACGATCGTCTGTGCGACGTGCGCGACGTCGAATGTGGGTTCCACTTTGGTGCTGCCGTCGGCTTGCGGGACGCCGGTCTTGATCTTGGCGACCATCTCCGTATCGGTATTGCCGATGTCGATCTGGCCACAGGCGATATTGTACTTGCGGCCGTCGAGAATGGTTGATTTCGTCAGGCCGGTGATGGCGTGTTTGGTAGCCGTGTAAGGGGCCGAGGAGGGGCGTGGTCCGTAGGCCGAGATCGACCCGTTGTTGATGATGCGGCCGCCCTGCGGGTCCTGGCCCTTCATGATGCGGAAGGCCTGCTGGGTGCACAGGAAGGAACCGGTCAGATTGATATTCACGATTGACTGCCACTCGTCGAAAGGCAGATCTTCGAGTAAGGCGGCGGAGGTATTGACACCGGCGTTGTTGAACAGCACGTCGAGCCGGCCGAAAGCTTCCACGGTTTGGTCGAACACCTGGCGCACTGAATCGGGATCGCTCACGTCTGCCGCGGCAACCAGGGTTGTGGCATCGGCCCCGGCGGCTGCGGCGGTCTCTTCGAGCCGCTCCCGGCGACGGCCGACCAGGACGGTCGCGTGTCCGTCCGCTGCCAACGCCAGAGCACTGGCTTTGCCGATGCCGGAGCCGGCACCTGTCACCATTGCAACTTTCTGATTCGTCATGTCCTGCTCACTGGGTTTGAGTCTCGGGTCAATTCGTCTGCTTCGCCTTCTTTGCCTTCTTTGCCTTCTCCTTTTCTTTCTTTTTTTCGAGGAGCCGTTTCAGTTTCGGCCGATCCTCCTTGCGTACGATATAGCCGAGGCATTTCCTGCTGCCGCAGGCGCATGGATGTTCCTCATAGGTGTCAATCGAGAACCCGTAGTCATAGGTGAGTTCATCGCCTTCACTGATTTTCTTCAGCGAATAGATCCATATCTTGCCTTTCTCGATGAAAGACACGCAGTTCGGCGAACAGGAAT
The DNA here is from genome assembly GCA_963580095.1 of Lentisphaeria bacterium. Lineage (GTDB taxonomy): Bacteria > Verrucomicrobiota > Lentisphaeria > JABSQK01 > CAJWLW01 > CAJWLW01. Next base: position 3,137 of record CAUZJQ010000400.1, read on the forward strand.
GATTGATTCGCCGTGCTTTGTTCTGCGGGATATTGCCGTCGATATCATAGCGCTTGTTGATCTCGAAAATATAGACCTGGCCCTTACTCTTCCTGCCATTGCTCGAGTTCAATTGCGTCTCGGCGAGACGTTGTGACTCTTTCTTGGTAATGCGCTCGCCGACATATTCGATGATTTTCGTGTCTTTCGTGATATCGGTTCTGGCGAATACACCTTTGCCATGAAGCGAAGATTTGCTGATTTGGTAAAGTTTCGACTTGGCCATCGTTAGCGGTTCCTGAGAATTGGGCAAGTGATCCGCATGTCGTGCGGAAAGGGCATAAATTAGGCTGTGACAGCAACGAAAGCTACCGGTCAAAAACAGAATTCAGGAGAGAGGATACTTGTGACATTCGGCGGGAGAATTATGACTGTTGGGCGAGTGGCAGGTGGGAAGTCGCAGGCGGCAGTGGTTGCGGGTGTCGAGGAACAGTCCGCCAACAGAATCTCTGTTGGGGTTATGGTTCGATCGAGATGGTCTGTACGCAATCGCTGCTGTTGCCCGCACAATCAGACACCGTCCAGGTACGCGTGATACTGCCGCCGCAGGGGGAACAGCTGTCGTTCAAGTGCACCTGATTTGCGGTCAGTCCGATTCTGCCGATAAGGGCATCGATGGAATTATTGTTATCGATGTCGCCGAAGGCCACCGAAAAGGTCAGCGAGGTTGCAATGGCCAGGCCGGAGTCAGTGAAATTGGCGGCGCCATCGTTGATCCAGATCTTGTCCGGCGCGTTGACAACAGCGATCAGCACGTCGAGATCGCCGTCGCCGTCGACA
>CAUZJQ010000401.1:0-3953 GCA_963580095.1 Lentisphaeria bacterium
CGCTTGGGCCGGCTGCTTTTGGCAGCGCCGTGGCGTTTGCCCGGACGCAGGGACTCGACGGGCACGCACACCGCGTCGCCGTAATCGTTCATCGCTACCTTGATTGTCGTGCCGTTGCTCAGTACCGGCGTCGACAGCAGGCGCAACTGCAGCAGCTCGCGGATCTGGCCTACAGTGAAGGTGATGCCATGCTGCTCTTTCCACAAGACAAACGGACAGCCCTGGCGCCAGGCGGAACAACCATAGCCGCGTTTGCCTTCGATAACTGCCGCACCGCACCGCGGACAGTTGCCGTAGGTTGCGTCGTCGATCTGCCGGGTTTCACTGTCTGTCACGATCTGGCGGGTGAAGTCAACGATCTGTTCCATGAATGCCTGTGGCTCGCATCGGCCATGCTCGATCTCTTTGAGCTGAGCCTCCCATTCGCCGGTCATTTCGGCTGATTTCAGCCGCGGGCTCTGTATCAGGCACAGCAGGAACCGCCCGGCATCGGTCGCGGTCAACTGTTTCTTTTCCCGTTTGACATACTCGCGCGTCAACAAAAGTTCGATAGTCGTCGCGCGCGTCGCCGGTGTACCCAGGCCCTTTTCCTTCATAGCTTCCTTGAGCGCTTCGTCGTCAATCTGTCGGCCGGCGGTTTCCATGGCCGCGAGCAGGGTGTTTTCGCTGTAGTGTCGCGGTGGCTTGGTCATGCCGTCTTTGATGTACGGGCTGTGCGGACCGCTGTCGCCAGCTTTGAACGCCGGTAGTATCTGCTCGTCGTCCCCGCCGTCGTCCTGCCCGGTCCGCGGCTTGGGCTTTCGCGGGTACAGGACGGTCCAGCCGGGATTGACGATCGTGACACCGCGCGCCCGGAACGGTATCTGATTGGCCTGCGCGTCGACGGTCGTGACGTCCTTGAGGCAAGGCGGGTAAAAGGCGGCGATGAAGCGGATGACAATGGCATCGTACACCTTGCGCTGCAGTTCGTCGAGTTTGCCGGGGACCTTGCCGGTTGGGATGAGGGCATGGTGGTCGCTGACTTTGGCATCGTTGATTATGCGGCTGCTGAAGTTGAGGCGGCTGGTGTCGAGTGGCTCGACGGCCTCCGGCTTTACCTTGCGAAGGTTCGTGAGGATCCCTGGAACCTCCGGTTTCATGTCGCTGCTCAAGTAACGTGAATCGGTCCGGGGATAAGTGATCAGTTTGTTCTCGTACAGGGTTTGGGCGGTCTTCAGCGTCGTTGCCGCGGCCAGGCCGTAGCGACGGTTCATGTCGCGCTGCAGGTCAGTGAGGTCGTAGAGCAGCGAAGGCAGGGAGCGTTCGCGTTTGGTGTTGACTGCGGTGATCGCCAATGGCCCCTGCTGCGCCTGCGCCAGAGTTTCCTGCGCTGTGGCCTCCGTGGAAAAGCGACCGCTGCCGGCGGAACGCCGGGTCCCGGTGTACTTGAAGCGGACGTCGCGGTGCTTGGTGAACAGCTCCCAGAACGATTCCTGTTTGAAATGGCGGATCTCGTCGTCGCGCGCCGCGATCAATGCCAGTACCGGGGTTTGGACACGGCCAACGCTCCAGAGTCGGGGGCCGTGGCGCACGCTGAAGTTGCGGGTCGCGTTGAAGCCGACAATCCAGTCGGCTTCGTTACGGCACCGGGCGGCATGGAACAACGGGTCATAGTGGCTACCCGGCCGCATTGCATTGAAAGCGGAGCGGATCGCCTCGTCGGTAAGTGAACTGAGCCACAGTCGCCGGCAGGGTTTGCCAATGCAGCCACTGAGCTGCTGGATGTAGCGGAAGATCAACTCACCCTCGCGTCCGGCGTCCGTGGCGCAGATCAACTCGTCGGCAGCGCGGAAAAGCCGCTTGATGACACCGAATTGTTTGCGGGCGCCTTTGTCGCCGGTGAGTTTGAGTTCGAAACAGTTGGGCACGAACGGCAGGGGCGCGATCGACCATTTCTTCAACTGCGGATCATAGTCGTTTGGTTCCTTGAGACAGGCCAGGTGGCCGAGGGCCCAGGTTACCTGGTAGCCGCTGCCCTCGAAGTAGCCGTCATGCTGCTGGCGGGCACCCAGATATTTTGCGAGGTCGCGGGCGACGGATGGTTTTTCTGCCAGCACCACTGTCATGTCGCGACGTCCTCCGGCACTCCCGTCGGTCCGAGATGGTTGCGATACTGTCGATGCGCCAGTCGCGGCAGCAGGCCGGGCACCAGCGACCCGTGATACAACAACCGGCTGGCACGATCGGGCAGTATCCGTTGTTTTCGCCGCGCCACGCCGCGGTCGATGGTCGGGAGGATCCGTTCCGGATCAGTCCCGCGTCCCTGGTCATAGTCCGCGTAGTGACGCACGTGCCTGGTGCGCAGCGGTCCCGGATAGACGTGTGTCACGGAGATGCCGGCGCTGCGGACATATGGCTCCAGAGCCGTCGCGAAACCGTCCAGCGCCGCTACACCGGTAGGTCGGAGCATGGCGTCGTACAGACGTTTTCGGATGAGCTCCTGCGCCTTGAAACCGCGCCTGTTCTCGAGCTGCAGCTTGGCCTTTTCTTGGAAGTCTGTGTGGACCGGGCCGATCTGCGTGCACCCGGCGTTGAGCAGGACGCAATCGAAGGTTCGCGACTGCCGCCGCGCAACCAGATCGCGGACTTGCACTCGGTCCGCCAGCCCGAGCGACCTCGATGTCGCGACTGTCCGGATACGCCTGCCGCAGGCGTATCCGTTGCTCGTCGCTCCGGACAACGGCGCAGACGGTGTGGCGGTCCGCCAGGCACCGGCACAGTACCACGCTGCCGATAGACCGTTGTCACGCCCGTTACGCAGAAAGAATGACATAGCTCCTGTGGAACGGTTGTCCCCGGCCGTTTTTACCGACTGTACAGTGCGAGTGACAAAGGTACCGCACTGTCCGGAGAAACGGCCGAGGATGACCGTTTCACAGCAATACAGTAACACACGGAATTGAGAGGCCTCTAATAAGCGATCGGTGTCAGGAAATAGAGGTGGCCTTTCTTGACCAGGCGCCGTTCTGCCGGCAGCAACTCGATGACCGGCTTCACGTCGTTCGCTGCCATGCCGAACAGCAGGCTGCCCAGGGACGGGATATACCCGTACCGTACCACCGCCGGTTCCTCAAGGTCCGCCAGTTGACGGGCCGTCTCGATGGCGTCGTCGAAATATCCGAGCTGGTCCACCAGTTTCAGGTCCAGCGCCTGAGCCCCGGAAAAAATACGGGCGCCGATCTGTTCTTTGATGTCGGTCTCAGAGAGCAGTCGGCCGGCCGCGACAATTTTGACAAATTCGCCGTAGGTCTCGTCTACCAAACCCTGGATCAGGACGATTTCTTCGGGTGTGCGTTCCCGTGCCATGTTGAGTACATCCTTCATTTCCCCGCCGATGTACAACTCTGACTCGAGCCCGATCTTGTCGAACAGTCCAGCATAGTTGTAGCCGCCGATGATGACTCCGACGCTGCCGGTCAAGGTGAGGCGGTTGGCGACGATGTGATCGGTACCCGCCGCGAGGTAATAGCCGCCGCTGGCGGCGATCGCGCGCATACAGGTGACCACCGGTTTGCCGCTTTCCCGCAGTTTCTGAAGGGCGTGGTGCGCTTCATCGGTGGCCGTGACTTCGCCGCCGGGAGTGTTCATGTCGAGTACCACGGCCTTGACATCGGGATCCTTACGGGCCTTTTCGATCTGGCTGATCAGCGGACCTGATGGAGTACTTTTGCTCGACGGGCTGGTGCCGGAATGGATCATGCCGTAGACGCTGATGACGGCGATCTTCGCCTTGCCATTGCCCGACTGGATTACTGTTTCTTCGATCGCGTCCGGCTCCTTTGTCAGAGACGAGAAGAGCTTGGGTGACGCACTGCCAAGGTCAAGGCCGGCAACACCGGCGATAGCCACGGCGATCACCAGGATGACAAAGACGATGGCGCTGAGACCGCAGCCCCAGAGACAGCCGCGGGCCC
>CAUZJQ010000402.1:0-3952 GCA_963580095.1 Lentisphaeria bacterium
TTCGTGAAGGAAAAGCTGACTTTACGTATGCCGGTGTTGGTGATGCTGATCGCATCGCGTGTACGCCGGGCGTAGATCATGATATAGATGCAAATAAACAACCGCACTGCAAGAAAATACAATGTAGAGGCGGTGCCTACGATGCCACTGTAGCAGAGAAGTCGGTCAAAACTGTATAGCCCTAAGCGTCCGGCAATTCCCGCAACACAGTATTTAATCCTGAAAACGACTTCTTGATGACGTATACCTTGGTTCGCGGCGCGCCCGTGATTTCACCAATTTCCGCCATCTTCCCCACGTGCAGCAGCGGCACATCGAACTTGTCACAGTCGATCGCCAGCTTGCCGGCAGCGTGCCGCGACAGATCCTCGGTTGCCCACACCAGGCCCACGAGCCCGCGCTTGCCGAGGTTGAACAGTTTGTCGCGGCCCAGGACCACCTGCTTTCGGCGGATTCCCAACTGCACACGTTTTGCCAGGTCATTCAGATCCATTTCCATCCATGAATATACTCCGCTGGACCTTGGTTCACATTCCAGTATATTGGCGAACAGATCCTCTGTGGTCATATAGTGGATTTTCAGCGACCTGGACCAAGAAAAAAGATACACAAGGAGACGGTCATGGCTTACGATGTGGAACTGGTGCTCGATGCTAAAGCGCGACTCGGCGAAGGGCCGATATGGGATCATGTGAACAACGTGCTGCTATGGGTCAATATCCTCGAGAACGAAGTACATATATACGATCCCGCCACCGGCAACGACCGCCATCTCGTTTTGCCTGCCATGCCCGGCACCATCGTGCCGAGGGCGTGCGGCGGTGCGGTTGTGGCGCTGCCGGATCAATTCGCCGCGCTCGATCTGGACACCGGCGCCCTGACCAAATTGGCCGATGTCGAGGTGGACAACCCTGCGAATCGCTGCAACGACGGCAAATGCGATCCGCAGGGCCGGCTGTGGACCGGCACGATGCCGATATCCGAAGACTCCACCAGCGGCACAATGTACCGCCTTGACCCTGATCACAGTGTCCGCCCCATGTTCGACGAGGTCACCATCTCCAACGGCCTCTGCTGGAGCCCGGACCAGTCCACGATGTACTACATCGATACCCCGACCTTCAATATCGATGCCTTCGACTTCGACCCCGGTAGCGGCAGCCTCAGCAATCGCCGCACTGTCGTCAAGATCCCCGAAGAAAGCGCCTGGCCCGATGGCATGACTATTGACGTCGAAGGCAAACTCTGGGTCGGACACTGGGGCGGATGGCACTGCTGTCGCTATGACCCGGAGACTGGCGAGCGCATCGCCCGCGTCGAGATGCCATGCTCGAATGTCACTGCCTGCGCCTTCGGCGATCCGGATTTCTCGACCCTCTATATCACCACCGCGAGGGAACGGGTCGAAGACTTCGATGAACAGCCGCTCGCTGGCGGGCTGTTCAAGGTCGATGTCGGCGTCGCCGGCAGCGAACAGCACGCCTACGCCGGCTGACGTCGAAAATATCTCCAGAATCAGCGTAACCACGCCCGGCCTCCGGTACATTTCTTTATGAAACCCGAGGATTCTGGCGATATGACGACGACTACGCAGAAAGACGGCTTCCCGGATGACGTGGCATGCAGACGCCTGCATGCCCGCGAGCCGGAGGCTATAGATGCCTGGTTTACACAGTATTCCGATGCGCTCTACAACTTCGCCTACTACCGCGTCGGTCAAAACCGTGAAGCCGCTGCCGACGTGGTACAGGACACCTTCGTCGAGGCTATCCACAAGATCCAGCAATACGACGGTGAACGCGGTACAATGTTCACCTGGCTGACCTACCTCAGCCGCAACCACATCAAGCGTGCTCGGCGCTACGCCGAGCGCTTGACGCCGATTTCGCAGGACTGGGAACAGCTCGACGCAACCCTCGCGCGTGCCTACAAGAACCTTGCCACCGAGCCACTGCCCGATGAAGTGCTGGAACGCTCCGAGCTCACCGCCATCGTCCAGATGACCATGTCCAGCATCCCGACCAATTATCGGCAGGCCCTGGACGAGTACTACTACCGGAAAAAGTCCACGCGCGATGTCAGTATCAGCTTCGGCATCAGCGAGGGTGCCGCCAAAAGCTTACTACACCGGGCGCGCCTGGCGTTCAAAACTGCTTTCGAAACCTTCGTAGAATCCCTTGAACACCCCAAGGCCGCCGCCAGGACTTGACTCATGGACCACCTCGAAGACAACATCCGTCGCGTCCTCGAAGCGACACCCGAGCCGGAATTAAAAATGCCGGCGGCCGACAAACAACGCGCCGTCGCTGCCCTCAAAGCCGATGTGCCGGCCGCCGCCGCACCCGTGCAACCGTATCAGGTTTCCCCGTGGCGCCGTTTTTCGCCGCTGCTGGCAATGGCTGCCGGGTTTACGATCATCCTGCTGGCGACCAACAATCTCATGGCCTTCAGTTGGCCTTGGGAATCAACTGCCGCTGCCGGTGCCGCGGACAGCAACGCCTCGGGCCTGATCGCTGGCGGTACGCTGCTCGCCTATATCACTCTCGCACTCAGCAGCACCGGGCCGCTGGCGGCACGTGCCTTTTTGCCGCTGGCTATCATCTGCACCCTGGCTGCTTATCCGGAGAAATGTTTCGACCTGATCCACTACCGTATCGACGTGCCTGCCGCCCTCGAGTTCTTGGTGACGGCCCCGGCGTTGATTACCATGTGGGTGCTTGCCGTTTGCGAGTGTCTGGCCGAGAAAAACAACGAACTCAAGGAAGTACTCGACGAGATCCTCAAAGGTGCCAAGGCTGCTGTTGCCGTCGTCATTGCCCTCATGCTGGTACCGGAAGAAGCTGCCCCGGCAGTTGCCATGGCGACGACCGACATCCACCAGGCCGGTACCTCCGGATCCGGCTTGCTGGCCCTCGGCTGCGGTGCGATTACCTGGTTCTTGGCCGACATCCGCACCCGCTTTTTCCGCTGGACTCGGGAGGCCGATGCCGACGATAGTCTGTGGCTGCGCGGCTTCCTGAGTTGGATCGAAGACTTCATGGCGATTTCCGGCCTGGCGCTGGTCATTCTGTTGCCGGTCCTGGCCTTGCTGTTCATCGGCTTCCTGATGATCGGGGCGGCGGTAGCCACCTGGTTGCTCAACCGCCTCGAACGCCGCGGCAGCTACCCGTGTCCGGTCTGCGCCAACACGTGTATGCCGGCCGCTCTTGAGTGCCCGTCCTGTGCTGCCGAGCTCACGCCGCACAAGGTCCTGCTTTGGCGCGGCGGCGCTCTAAACAATGCCCACGGGGAGCCGCTGGTCGGCGACAAACGCCACCAGCACCGGCTGCGACTGCTGTCGCAGCGCAAGTGTCCGTCCTGCAGTGAGCCGCTCGACGTGCGCCACTTCTTGCAGGAGGGGTGTGCCGTTTGCAACGAGCAGTTCACCGAGGAAAAGAAGAATGACTGGTTCGATGACTACCTGCGCGAAGTCCTGGCCCGGGCCTGGCGCTGGTTGCCCCTGGTTTTTCTGGTCGGGCTCATTCCGGTGGTCGGTTTCTCGTTTGCCGTTGTTGTCATCAAGCTGGCGCTGGTATCGCCACTGATGGTGTTCCTCAATTTCCGCCAGAAATTCGGGTTACGCTGGGGCATGCGTATTTTTACACTGGTCATGCTTCTTCCCGGCTGCCTGCCCGGCGTCTCCGCCGTCGCTGCGCCGGTGCTGCTCGCCGTGCATGTCTGGGTCTACGGCCGCTCGGCCCGCAAGCATGCCACCGAGCTGCTCGAGCCCACGGCTGCGTAGGCGGCATCGGAAGCTTGTTCCCAATAGGCCCTGGGAGGCCAATCCCGCTGTCGACGTGCACGCCGACAGCGCGAATGTCGTTTCACTTCGCGCCGTCGATCGCTGCGGGCGGGGGCTTGTTCCCGAAGTCGGCCCCCGTCGCCACGGCCCCTGCCGTCACGTTGACCTCGT
>CAUZJQ010000403.1:0-3952 GCA_963580095.1 Lentisphaeria bacterium
CCTGCCCGCACCACATTAGCCAATACATTGCTGGCGGCGCCCTGCCGGGCAAGATACATCGACAGCGTTTCCAGTGCGCTCTTCGCACCAGCGTAGGCTACGGTCCGATCGCTGCCGCCGAATTTCAATCCGATCGAACTGATGCTGACAACCGCACCCGGCGCCATTACGTCCTTCAACTGCTCGAGCTCGCCGTGCAGCGTTCGCCAGGTGTGTTCGCTGTCGAGGAAGCAGAATTCGACCTGCTCATCGAGCTCGCGAAGGATGGAAATTCCAAGATGCTCCGAGAGGCTGCTGTACGCGACGAACCGCCAGTGATCCCAGATACTCTTGCGGTGATGCTGCTCGAGAGTATCTGTGCAGATATTGCGAATCTCGGCGCCTTTCGGATTGGCGATATCCCAGGAATAGAGGATGCCGTCGTGTTTCATGGCACAGTGCAGCAGCGCGATCGTGCTCGCACCAACACCGGTTTCGACGAGCACGGGTCGCTGCTTTCGACAGTTCTGTTCGAACAGCTGATACAGCGCCAGGTACTGGGAATCCGGAATCGAATTCACCCACCTCGGCAGCAGGCGTTTAATTCCAAGCAGAAAGCCTTCTTCGTCTGCTTCGATCTCTGATTTCGAACCAAAATAGAAGTCGTACATGGTAGTCGGTCGGGGTCAGCTGTCAGATGAAATCACCACCGTCGATGCGCAAGCACTGGCCGGTAGTGAATCGGTTTTCGGTCGAGATAAGAAAGAGAACAGCTGCAGCGATGTCATCTGCAGTGCCGGCGCTGCCCAGAGGTACGGACTCGGCGCGCTTCGCAATATCGGCCGGGGAGCGCTTCGCCGTGTCGGCGTGGAATCTGGTTTCAATGAGCCCCGGGCAGACGGCGTTGACGAGAATCCCTCGCGGTGCGCACGCCTTTGCCAGCGACCGGACGACTGCTTCGATGCCGGCCTTGGCGACGCCGTACCCCAGCGTCGTAGCGCCACACGAGCGGCTCGCCGAGGCAGTGCTCATCAAGACGATGCGCCCCTCGTCGCTCATGTGCCTGATAGCGGCCTGCGCCAGAAAAAATGGCGCGGTGAGATTCACGGCGAGATCGGCGTTCCAATCCTCCGGATCGAGATCGTCCCAGGCGCACACGCGATTGATATTGCCGGTGAACTGTATCAGGCAATCGATGCCGCCGGCCCAATCACAAAACTCATCAACCAGCGACCTGGCTGTGTCCCCGCTATCCAGCTCCGCTGAGAACGCCTTGACCGTCGCACCGGACCCACCACCAACGAATGGCTCGAGGCGATCCATCGAGTTGCGACCGTGCAAGCCGAGTGTCACCGGAGACTCGATCAAGCGTGGAATGAGTGCCTGCGCCATGTCGCTCGTGGCGCCAGCGATGAGAATACGAGCGTTGTCAGCTGGATGAATACACGTCATGAGCAGTAAACCTCGCGGGCAAATTTCAGTGAAGCAGCGAGCCTGTCGAAATCAGGAGCATCCGACGCGCGCACCATTTCCAATGTAACGAAACCATCATATCCGATCGCCTTCAAGGCCGCCGCGAACGCAGCGTGGTCAGTGCCGTCTTCCGGGCTCGCGAATGACAGATCGGCGCCACCGCTATGTACATGTTTGAGATAAGCTGCCTGTTCGGCAACCGTCTCTGGCGCATCACCGTTGACGGTCATCGTCCGCGTGTCCATGTGCAAGGACAAGCCGGCGCTGGCAATTGCTTCGACAAGATCGATGCCGTCGCGATGGTTGCGAATGAGATCCGCACCAGGCAGCGGCTCGATCAGAAACGTCACGTGCTCCTCGACGCCAATCGCTGCCAGTGCCCGAAAGAACATCTCGGCTGCTGGCCGCGCAGAATCGTGATCGAGCCCATCGAGGCTGCGGCTTCCGGGCGACCCGAAGACCAGGAAATTTCCACCAAGTCGCCGGCATTGCTTCGCGAGGCGGCAGCAATACTCAAGCAACTCGGCATGATGCGCTTCCCTGACGACGCGCAGATGCTGAACTTCAAATAGCAGTGAGTGCAGGCCGACAACATCGAGTCCATGCCGTTGCAATCGAGTTGCTGTCTCGCCAGATACCGCGGCATCCAGGAGCCCCGGCGCAAGCTCGACGGCGTCGGCTCCGCCATCCTTGAGAAAAGCCAGAAGCTCGTCATCGCTGCGGCGTCCCCAGGCGATGTTCGAGATTGCCAGCTTCACACGACCGTACAGCGACGACAGGGCTCGACGGTCGGACGCTGATCTCCGGTGTGCTGCCGGCGCAGCGTTTCGTATGCATCGGATCGCCACAATTGCGCGACGCTGTGATCGCAGGCATTGCCAACCGCCAGCTCCGAACGGTAGTCCGTATCGCACGGATTGGCTTTGCCATCAAACCAGATGAACATCCGACGCCACAAATCCGAACACGGCGTCTTGCGCTCGTCGTCGGGTGCGGTGTCGTAGATGTTTTCCCACGGATTGTACTTGACGAATGACACCTGGTCCACATGATCGCTCCACAGCCCGATCATCGCATCCATGTTCTGCCGCTCGTCGTCGATCATGACGCCGGAGACACGCGTGATAATCGGCACGTTGGCGTACTGATCCTCGCGGATTTTCTGGAACATCCGGATGTTTCGCAACGTCTCGTCGAGCGAACCATTGACTCGATACTCGCTGTAGGTTGGCTCTTCCGCCGCGTCCGCTGAAAAGACCAGAGTTTTGATACTGCCACTCAGGATCGCGTGGGCGTGGGCTTCTGTGAGCAACGAAGCATTTGTATTGATCTTCATGTTCAGGAATTTGCCGCGGCAGGCCTCGAGCATTGGAATGATCTCGGGATTGACCAGCGGCTCACCCCGGGAGGCAAGCGACCCGAACTCGACATTCCCTGCCAGCTGATCGACGACATCGCGGAACAACTCCACCGACATCTTCCCCATCATCCCCGATTTTCGGCTGGCGAAAAATTTGTCCGTCTGATAACAAAACACGCAGCGAAAATTGCAGACGGACGACGGCTCGATCTGGATGTATGGCGGGTATTCGTCCAGCTCGTGCGTGCGCGGGAAGATATCGTAGCGGTAGCGATGATAGAGAAACCGGGGCAGATCACAGTCGTCGAGCACGGACATTTCATCGGCGATGAACTGCGTGATCTTGAACTGGCCGCCGTCTTGCTGCAAATCCGTGAAGGTGCGTTGCAGCACGTCCCGCCACGCCGCAGTCGCATGTTCCAGATCGGCCAGCCAGATCTCGAGAGCCGAGACTGCCCGCGTGCGCTGTACATCGCAATCGACGTTCAGCCGCGAGTAAAAGCCGCTGAAGCTGTGGTGCTTGACGTAGGGTTTTGTCGGTGCGGTCATGATTTCAGTCGTCGCCTAACGGAAAGTTGTTTTCCTTGAGCCACCACTCGACGATCGGAATCTGCCACGCCTCGTCAACATCGAGGCCGCCGATCTGCTTCAGTGGATAGATACGGTTGCCCATCCACTTCTGTGGCGGCGCACCGGCATCGAGATTCTCGAGACAATGAGGCCGCACAACGCTGATGCAGACGTCTGCGAACCAAACGTCGCCCTGGCAGTTGCGGTCGCAACTGGCGACGAAATCATCAGCGAATTTTTCCAACGGAACAAACGGTTCGAGCAATCCCTCATCATTGACCCGCCGGGCACGCACCGGGCTATACATGTTGTAGCGCGACACTGTGACTGCAGAGTCATAGTCGGGATTTTCCCGAAGCACCCCCACGCCTTCGTCGATGGTTTCGGGCAGGAGTGTTGCGGCGTTGCAGAATAGCAGGACCAACAGCTCGGGCTTCTCGCTGCTGCGCCTACAGATTTCTTCGTAGCCATGGCCGTAGGCGTCTTCGCCGAGCGCCTCGGCTGTACACAGGTGTTCTGGTCGCTCGATGACCTCGGCGCCGTTGTCTTCCGCCAATTGCATCAGACGCT
>CAUZJQ010000404.1:0-3952 GCA_963580095.1 Lentisphaeria bacterium
GCAATGGTCAAGGCGCCATGACCGCCCATGGAATGTCCGAAGATGCCGCGTTTTTCGGAGACGGGAAGATTGGCTTCGACGATGCCGGGCAACTCGCTGACGACGTAGTCGTACATATGGAAATGCTGCGACCACGGGTCCTGTGTGGCGTTCAGATAGAATCCGGCACCTTGACCGAGGTCATAGTTCTCGTCGTTCGGCACGTCGTCGCCACGCGGACTGGTGTCCGGGGCGATGACGATGATGCCATGCCTGGCAGCGAACCGCTGCGCCCCCGCCTTGCTGACGAAGTTGTCCTCGGTGCAAGTGAGGCCGCTGAGCCAGTACAGCACCGGGCAGGGGGTGTCGGCGGCCTGCGGCGGCAGATAGGCACCGAATTTCATATCACAGTTGACAGTCGACGCACTGTGACTGTAGACGCGCTGTTCGCCACCGAAACTATGCGCACTGCTGACTTGGGTTATTTGGGACATAAACGTTGTTTCAGGTTTCAGGTTTCAGGTGCAGGGATCTGATTGTCAGAAGTGGATGACGCTGCGAATGCTCTTTCCTTCGTGCATGAGATGGAAGGCTTCGTTGATTTCTTCCAGCGGCATGGTGTGCGTAATGAACGGATCGATCTGGATCTGGCCGTCCATTGCCTTTTCGACGATGCCGGGCAGTTCACTGCGGCCACGCACGCCACCGAACGCGGAGCCGCGCCAGGTGCGACCGGTCACCAGCTGGAACGGCCGTGTGGAGATTTCCTGTCCGGCACCGGCAACGCCGATGATGATACTCTGGCCCCAACCCTTGTGACAGCACTCCAAGGCGGAGCGCATAAGGTTGACGTTGCCGACGCACTCGAACGAATAGTCGACGCCGCCGTCGGTCATGTCAACGATGACATCCTGGATCGGGCCGTCGTGATCTTTCGGATTGACGCAGTCGGTGGCACCAAGCTGGGTCGCAAGTTCGAACTTGCCAACGTTGATATCGACTGCGAGGATGCGGCCGGCCTTCGCCATGACAGCCCCCTGAATGGCACTGAGCCCGACCCCGCCGAGACCGAACACGGCGACCGTCGCACCGGCTTCGACCTTCGCCGTGTTGAGCACCGCACCGATGCCCGTGGTTATGCCGCAGCCGAGCAGGCACACCTTCTCGAGCGGCGCTTCCTTGTTGATCTTGGCGATCGAAATTTCCGGGACTACGGTGTATTCGCTGAAGGTACTGGTTCCCATGAAATGGTAGATCGTCTTGCCGTTGGCGGAGAAGCGGCTGGTCTCGTCGGGCATCAACCCGCGACCTTGCGTGGAACGAACGGCCTGGCACAGGTTGGTCTTGCCGGACTTGCAGAATTTGCACTCGCCGCATTCTGGAACGTATAGCGGAATAACGTGATCACCGACTGTCAGTCCACTGACACCGCCACCAACTTCCTCGACGACAGCCCCGCCCTCGTGACCGAGGATCGACGGGAACACGCCTTCGGGATCGTCACCGGAGAGGGTGAAGGCATCGGTGTGGCAGACGCCAGTGGCGACATTGCGCAGCAGGACTTCGCCATCCTGCGGGCCTTCGAGATCGACTTCGATGATTTCCAGATCTTTTCCTGCTTCCCAGGCAACGGCTGCACGGCTCTTCATGAGGAGCTCCTTCGGTGTGGTAAGTGGTTACGGTATATTATTGAAAAATCGGCAAACTGACGGACTACCCCGCACCTGACGCAGCGGACCGGGACGTTATCACATCATGCATTTCTGTTCAACCGCGCAGGTAAATTTCCGCTGGATAGCCTGTTTGATGATGTCCCGGATCGTTTTTCCGGCCCGATACTGCCGGAGCCAGCGCTGGGCAACGTTGCCGTTTTTCAAGACACACTGCAGCGGCTGCAGACGCTCGGCGAACCCTGCAGCTTCGGCAACCGGTGTAGCGCCATCGATCAGCATTTCGAGTTGTCGCCGCACGGTCGACTGCTCGCCGGTACGCCAGTCGTGGAAACCGGCATCGAGGCTGTTGAGAGCGGCGGCCATTTCGTTGCCTTCGGACATCCCAACGAGCGCCGACTCGCGATTGGCTGCATTGCCCCAGGAGACTTTTAGCGGGTCGAGCGAGGGGTCCTCGAGAATCTGCAGCACTCGGGCTTCGAGCAAAGCGATCACGCCGAGCATGACGGCCAGATCGTCGATCTGATCACAGACGCGCAGCTCCAGGCGCTCGAGTTTCTCCAACGGCTGCACACCATTCGGCCGAACACTGACCCACAAGTGGCGGACGTTGTACATCTCGCCGGTACACATCTTTTTCTGCATCCAGTCGCAGTAGTGTGAGTAGCCGGTGAACAGCGGCACGTTTTTCGGTGTTTTCGGAAAAATCTGCCAGCGCGTCGAATGCGACCCGGTGACCTTGCCATTGAGGAACGGTGATGAGGCGGAAAGCGCGAGAAAGAGCGGGGCCTCCATGCGGATGATACGATAGGCTCGGATCATCTCGTCGGGGTCTTCGATGTTGATATTGATGTGACAGCTCGTGGTCACGACATCGGTTCCGTACAACTCGCGGATCCGGGCGTGATAGGGATTGCCTGGTGTCGAATGCTGGAAGGCACGGTCGTGCTCGAGCGACATGCAGCTGCCGGGTATGAGGGCATAGCCGTTCTCGGCGAGATACCTGGCCAGCGTGTCGCGGCGTTCCTGCAGTTGTGCCTGGACGCTGCTGTACTCCGTCGCGGGCGATGTCGTGTACTCCAAGTTACGGGCGTCGGGTTCGCAGACGAACCCATCCAATGCCGACGTGACCCGCGGCGAGAGCCCCAGGATATCGCCATCAGGCGTGCCGGCGTATACTTCCTCCTCGATTCCTTTAAGCAGCATAATAATCTGTTCCGTTTTTGTCCGTGTCCATGTCAGGCCACGTGGGCTTCGCGTTGGAGTCGATTGACCTGGGCTTCAACGTAGCTGATCACCCGCTCCTCGAGGTGCTCGTTGGACAACTGGTTCATTTCCTGCAGGCACGTCGGTGAGGTGACGTTCACCTCGATGAGATAGTCACCGATCACATCGATGCCGACAAACATCAGGCCCAGCCGGCGCAGTTCGGGTTTCAAGATCCGAATAATTTCCCGATCGCGCACTGTGATCTCAGTTGCAACGGGTTTGCCGCCGGCGAAAAAATTGTTGCGGTGATCGGCATCGCCGTGCACCCGCAAGACAGCACCGAGCGGTTCGCCGTCGAGCAGCAGAATGCGCTTGTCGCCGACAGCGGACTGCGGAATATACACCTGCACAATGACGGCACGCCGGCCGTGATCACTGAGTGTTTCGAAGATAACGCCGTCGTTGGTATCGCCCGTTTCGATGATAAAAACGCCTTGGCCGCCGAAGCCGTCGGTTGGTTTTACGACCACCTTGCCGTGGGTGGCCAGAAACGCCTTGAACCGCGATATGTCACTGGTCACCAGTGACTCCGGAACAAGGTCGTGGAACTGCAGCGCCCAGACCTTCTCATTGACGGTACGGAGGCCATCCGGGCTGTTGAGTACGAAGACGCTCGGGGGCAAATGATCGAGCAGCCAGGTGTTCATCAGATACCGTGCGTCGAACGGCGGGTCGGTACGGATAAAGACGGCATCTATCTCGTCCTGTCCGAGCCGCGTCGGATCGCCGCATTCAAAGGGCTGGGCGGCGTCCATGCGCGGCACAACCGGCGTGGCGTCGAAACTGAGCCCGAGATTATCCAGGTGCAACCCGTCATTGGGCACATACCAGAGTTTGTGTCCGCGTCGATCGGCACCGATCATGAAGATGAAGGAGGTGTCCTTCTCGATTTTTACGGTGGACAACGGGTCCATGAGAAAGAGAAAGTTCATGGGCAGAATAGTGACCTGTACATTGAGGTGTTAAAGGAATGTACCAGACTGTTCGCGGTGATCAAGGATTTGTATGTAAATCTCACATGAACCGTGGCCGCA
>CAUZJQ010000405.1:0-3938 GCA_963580095.1 Lentisphaeria bacterium
GCCTGGTTGTGTCCGACTACGTCAGTCGCGATGACGGACGGACGTGGGTGGAAACGTTGCATCCTCTCGGCGGCATGGCCTGCATCGGATGTCGTGACGGGACGGACATGGTGTTTCCGATTTTTTCGGAGCGCGTGTCGGACGGTGTTTTTCAGGCAACGGCCCAGCGATCGCCAGACGGCTGGCGTACGGTCGAAGAGGTCCCGATCACCTTTCGGGTACCGCAGACCAATGCCTCGATGGGCGAAGACGGGATTGTCCGCGGCCCGGGCCTGAGCCACGGCGTGGTGCGGCTCGATGACGGGGCGTTGCTGGGGAGCGGTTACGGGTACCTGCACCGCGACAATGTCTACACCGACATCCTGCACTTCGGCTGGGAAAAGTACCATCACAGTTTCGGTCTCTTCAAGTATTCCAGTTGGGCGATGATCTCCCGGGACGACGGACTCACGTGGGACTATCAGGGATGTATTCCGCCGGCGCCGGCATCCGGCGACGAAGGCTTTTGCGAGCCCGACTTCGAAGTCCTCGAAAACGGTGACATTGTCGCAATCCTGCGCAACGGCGAAGGCAACGCCCCATTGTGGTTGAGCTACTCATCTGATCAGGGCAAAAGCTGGACGATGCCCGCAAAGACGCGTTTGAACGGTCAACATCCCAGCATCCTGCGGATGTCGAACGGCCTGCTCGTGGCCAGCTACGGCCGGCCGGACAACCGCATCGCAATCAGCCTGGACGGTCGGGGTGACGGCTTCAGCCACGAGATCATTGTATCGACTGCGCCGGGCTGGCAGGGCGTGTCTGCAGTGGAGATAGCGCCGGACGAGTTGTTCGTTGTCTACGAAGACCTGCTCTGGGAACCTGTGCGGCGCGCGTCGAATGGCGGGCGCTACAAGTCGCTGGTGGGATCACGGGTGAAGATAGAAATCACGTCAGCCCAATGATGGACGCCGATCAAATCCTGGAGCAATCCCGCACAATGTTTGCGGATGAGCTCGACTCGTTCGTGCCGGACCAGGTGTTTGACGCGCACTTCGAGATGTGGGATGAGCGCGAGCAAGACCACTTTAAGGGCAGCGTTGGCGTCGCGCTGCCAACGCGTTTCTCGGACATCCAGGCAGCCTGTGACTGGCTGCACCCGGGGCGGCAGGTTGGTGCGGCGTTCATTCCGTTTTCATTCAAACCGGAACTTATTGCGTCGGTCAACGAATGGGCTTCAGCGCAGACGCGGGCCAGCGGCGATACGTGCTGCACCTATTTCTTCGTCACTCCGGCAGACGATCCGGAATGGGTGCGCCAGGAGGTGCGCCGTCTCGGGGCTATCGGCCTGAAGGGATAGGGGTATGCCGGCAGACCTGATTCGTGCAAGGCGGGGGGGGCTGCCAGCTTATTACGATTTAGCTGCTCTGCTGAACGTTTTCATCTTTCCGTCCCCCCTTAATCAGCACGCCACCGCTCGATGCGACAATGATCACTATCCACTGTATGAGCAGCCTGGTCGTGTCTATCTTGATTCCGTAACGCCTACCGCTATTGCTCCACTTACGTTCATGCGGGTCTGGCGGGGAACCAATGAAACCATATCCATAAGGGGTGCCACTGTTTTTCATCTCGGTTGGGGCATTTGTTGTCCAAGGCGGAAACAATCCCATTAGAACAAAAACCACAACGCCTATTGTGATGATTACTCGTTGATTTTTGTTTAATCCGTCACCTGGATGAAGCACAGAGCCTTTTTGACGTTTTTTTTTCTCTCTCCGAAGCTAACGTGCGCTTGATTGGCTGCAGTATAATCCAAAACGCGTGAAACGACAAGAGGAAGGCGGATGGCCGGACTGGAGCTGCCGGTGATCGCTGCGAAGTCTGCTATCAAGCTGCCCAGGTTGCGTGTCGGTGATCCTATTACTATTAAAGCCTCGGCGCCTTCCATATCGTTACGCCCGCGGTCATGAACAAATTGCCGATGATCGCCAGGTTCGACAAACTTTGCGTATTCAATCACAGCCACCTTGCCGCCGTGGGTCTTATTTAGTGCTTGGCGAATAGCTTTTATCTTGGCCTTTTGATTATCTGTCCGCGGTTGTCCCGGTGTCTGTTTGCCGACGCCAATGATCTGCGTGATGATCGGTTGTTGTCCGTGGCCGCCTGCCTGCCATAGCCTTCGGCGACGGCGGGTGTCGGCCGGAGCCGGATCGCGGTTCAGAAGACGATACGATAATTGGCGGTGTCGTAACGGGGGTACTGCTGGGTCGTGTCCGCTGCGGGTCGCCAGCGGACGGAGCCGTCGAGAAACCCGACGTTGATCCCATTGAACGGTACTTGCGAGGGGCCGTCGCCATCCGCATCCGCATGATTGCGCCAGCGCTCGTGCGCCTGCTGGTAGAACAGCCCCTCCGGCACGTAAAACGAATTGTCGTCGGCAATCACCACCCAGTCGCCACTGTCGTCCGTGCGGTTAGGAATATTCGTATAGGGTATACCATACGGATTCTCCATGAGATTAATGAAGATCGCGTAGCCGATGCTCATGCGAACGCCGAGCGCGCCCTGCTGGTGCCGGAAGAATGTGTCGGGCGCATAGCCGATCGTGTTGGCCGGGCTTGTGACCATGCCGTCGGGGCAGAAATATATCTTCGGATCCGCAATGTAGCCCTGATGATAGATCTGGGCGAAATCACTGCCGGCATCGCCCCAGTAGAACGAACGCAGTACACCGTCCGGCGGCGCCGCGAGCCCCTGGTACTGCGATCCCCGCGGCAGGTTTGAATCGTTGTCACCGCCATACAGATGCAGCGCCACGACGATCTGTTTCTGATTGTTCATGCAGATGATTTTATAGGCCTGGACCTTGGCTTTGTGCAGGGCGGGCAACAGCAACGAGGCAAGGATCGCGATGATCACAATCACGACCAGTAACTCAATCAGTGTGAACATTGCTCGATTCGGCGGTTGCCTTGCGAACAGTCCGGGACTGTTCTGTCGGCTGGTCGCCCCCGAGCGAGCGACAGGAATGCTCTGCCAGCCTGTCGCGCCTGATGGCGTTCGGGATTCGATGAATGTGACGCGCGGGCGCGGGCCGGTTGCGTAAACACCGCCACTGCCGGGGAGAACTATGGAACGTTGTCGGTACATCGCTGCAATTTCGTACTGTGTCGGGCTGGTATGCTTTTAGCCTGGGTTATTCATGAATTTTCGTGGCGAGAGTGCGCAGTAGAAAATTCATGAATAATCTCGGTTGATTACAATACATTGCGGCCACTCATTTCTCAATCGGATCAACCGAACGCGGCTGATTGGCATGTCCTATCTCGTTTTCGAGCTTCTTTTCGATCGTCGGGATGCTATTCCCCTGCAACTGAGGCCAAGCAATGTTCAAATCACTGACGTCCGGTAAAAGGCGCACGCATGCCCGAACCTCGCGAAAAACCCTGTGCGAACTTCCTCGTCGCGGATGACCCGTACCACGACTACGTGAATTGACGCCACTTCCTTCGCCAGTGGTTCATACTCGGCCTGTTCAGCTTTGCCGGCGAGCCGTTCGCAACGGCCGGCCGGGAACAGGAAGCGCTGGACGCGACCTTCGTGCCGGACAAATCGGCACTGCGGCCGATCGAGGACGAAAAAGTCGATGACTGTGCGTGGCGTCGGTACTCCGCGGTCGGGGTGATGAGCAAGTGGTGGGAGCTGACCCCGGAGCTGGTGCTCCTGCGCCACCACCATGAGCTGCGTATGAAACCGACGGAGCCCCAGCCGGTACCGCCGGGCGGGGTGCACCTGACGCTCGACGACTTCACGCTGGAACACGAGCTGATGCCGCAGCTCGCCGACCTGGAGAACCTCTACTTCGACACCAGCGTCAATTGCGAGGCGTTCGCGCACGAAACGATCATCCGGATCATGGGGCACGAGCGGTTGCTTTACGGTTCCGATTACCCGTG
>CAUZJQ010000406.1:0-3927 GCA_963580095.1 Lentisphaeria bacterium
AAGAAGCTCTACATCGACGGAGAACTTGCAGCAGAGTCCAATGACTCGGTTTTTCCTAACGACACGAAGCCGTTCAATATCGGGGCAGGTGGGGATACTGGAACTGCTTACTTTTTCAAGGGTGATATTGACGACATCGGCCTCTGGAACGGGGCATTGGCTCAAGATGAAATCAAGGCTGCCATGACTGAGGGTATCCTCGGGGCCGAGGCACAGGATGCCGATCTGGTTGCGCATTTCCCTCTTGATGAACATGGTGATTCAGAGGTCGGAGATTTTTTGTCTGCAGTAGACGATGTGGAATACGACGTCCCTGGTGCGAACGAAAATACAGGAACCTCAGCAAGATTTGATGGCTGGGGCAGCATGATTCAGCATGACTGGGCCGAAGAGTTGAATCCTGAGAGTTTCACGCTTGCGTTGTGGGCCAGATCAGAAGGTGGAGCGGGGGCATGGCAATCGCTGGTCACCAGTCGAAACGACCTTAATCCCGACAGCCAAGGGTATCTGATCTACGACAACCAGCCCGCTGGTGCGTGGACATTTTGGAGTGGCAACGGCGACGTCGCCGGCAACTGGCAAACCTTAGATGGCCCAGCGCCACCCAAAAGTGGTCTGCTCAACGATCGCGAAGCATTGACCATGTCGGGCTGGGTCCGATTCGAGGAGGAACAGCTCAGCAGGACCGGTTGGTTTGGCCAGAACGACGCGGTTGAATTTGGCATGATAGAGGCCGAGTCCATGATGTGGTGGAGCCCCAAGGGTTCGGTTCAAACCGAGCTTGGCCCATACGTTGAGGAATGGACCCATGTCGCGGTTGTGCTGGGTGACGGCATCATCTCAACCTATGTGAATGGGGAGGAGACAAACACTGTAGGTGGGGGAGGGCCCGTTAGCTCCGTTTACCCGTTCAACATTGGTGGCGGCGGCATTTGGGATGCCGCGGGTAATTACTTCTATGGCGAGCTTGATGACATCGCTGTATGGGACGTCGCCTTGAGTGCGGTTGAGATCAAAAAAATCGCAGAAGGCCTGTCTCCGCTGGCGGAAGTTCCTCCCGCTGTTGCCGTTGTCAAGAATGCTGACGGTTCGCTGACGATTACATTTGACGGCACATTGCAGACTGCCCCGACTGTTAACGGCCCGTGGACCGATGTAAACGGCGCAAGCCCGTTGCAAATAACGGCTGACGGTGAGACCAGGTTTGGTCGAGCCAGGAAGTAAATCCTCCATGGAGCCAAGGTGAAGGCCTGAATCTTACACCATTTGCCAGGCGCAGGTCGGTATGCCGTTTTTGTGCCACGGGGTACTGATCGGTTGTTTTTGAAAGTGGCTTGATTACACTCCCGAGATGTTAGCTCGTTTCCGATCCATTGGGCTTGTCGTTTTGAGCCTTCTTGTCGCGGGCGAACAAAACCTGTTCGCTCAACTTCAGGAGAGAGCTCTCGAAATGGGTGGCTCTGCCCAAAAGCGATCCAAGCTTTTCCGGCCGATTGATGTCTCTGGAGCAGGTATCGACTTCGTTCACCGTTGGAATCCGCCTGCGAAACACAGGGACCAGCTTACGAATGCCTTTTCCGGGGCTGGTGTGGCTGCCGGAGATTATGACCAGGACGGCTATCCTGATCTGTTCATTTGCGGGCAAACTAACGGCGGGCAGTTGTTCAGGAACCTGGGCAATTTCAAGTTTGCCAACAGATCGTCCCTGCTGAAACCGCCCGCGCCCGCGGGTACTTGGGCGACCGGTGCCTCATGGGCGGATGTCGACAATGACGGCTGGCTTGACCTCTATGTGTGCGGTTTTGACTGTCCAAACCGACTCTATTTGAATCGCCCCCAGGGTGGCGGGCGTGTACTCGTCGAAAGCGCCGGTGTCCTTGGTGTGGATTTTAGCGGAGCGAGCATCGTGGGCACGTTCGCGGACTATGATCGGGATGGTGACCTCGATTTGTTCGTGGTCACGAACAGGCTTCCAGTTCCGGCTTCGTTGCTCAGCCAGCCGTTTTCGCTTAGCCGGGGCCCGAATGGCGAGCCGGTTCTTCCCGAGGCATTCCGGCAATACGCGGATGTGATCGCTCTGCCCGGAGGCAAGGGGTTTAAGAAGATTGACGCGGGCCAGTACGATCACCTCTACCGAAACGAAGGGCCCGGCAAACCGTTCAGGGAGGTCACGCGCGAGGCCGGAATGAGCGGCAACCATTACGGCCTTTCGGCGACGTGGTGGGACTGGAATCAGGATGGGTGGCCGGATCTTTATGTTGCCAACGATTTCTACGGCCCGGACCGGCTCTGGACGAACAACGGGCCTGGCGCTGATGGCGTCGTGACATTCACCGACATGACCAGGGGATCCCTTCCCCATACGCCGTGGTTCTCGATGGGAGCTGATATCGCTGACGTGAACAACGACGGTTGGATGGATTTTCTTGCCACCGACATGGCGGGCAGCACGCACTACAACGAGAAGATGCAGATGGGAAACATGTCCGGGCCCGACAGCGACGCGTGGTTTTTGAATTTTCCCGACCCACCACAGTACATGCGCAATGCGCTTTATCTTAACTCGGGAACAAAAAACTTCATGGAAGTCGCCCAGCTTTACGGCGTCTCGAAAACGGACTGGACGTGGTCGGTTAACTTCGGGGATCTCGACAACGACGGCTGGGAGGACCTGTTCGTCACTAACGGAATGAGCCGCGACTGGTTGAACAGCGATCTCCGTGCAAGGGCACCCTCGAAGGACGGTTGGGATCGTTATTACGACTTCTGGTATGCGCAGAAACCTCTTCTCCAAACCAACCGGGTATTTCGAAACCAGGCCGGGCTGAAAATGCGGGAGAGTGGTACCGAGTGGGGGTTGGGCAGTAACAGTGTCAGTTTCGGTTCCGTTTTGTCGGATCTGAACGGGGACGGAAACCTGGATGTGGTGGTGAACAACTTCGGCGGCCCTCCATCGATCTTCGAGAACACCGGTGCATCAGGCCATCGGATTGTTGTGCAGCTTGTTGGAACGGCAAGCAACCGGTTCGGCATTGGCGCCACCGTGACGGTTCGGCTGGCAAACCCGGATCAAAAATTGACCCGCTATCTCACCTCGGCCCGGGGCTTCATGTCCTGCCCGGAGCCGGCCCTGCACTTTGGCCTGGGCAACCAAAAGGAAATCCAATCGCTGACAGTAACATGGCCCAGCGGCCGCAATCAGTCCTTTGAGAGCCTGAAGGCGAACCGGCGGTACACAATCACCGAGACGGCTACCGTTCCGGGGGAGGGGAAACCATCCAGGGAAAGGGACTCCCTGTTCGTGGCAGTTGATCGTTTGAAAGGGGTTCGCCATCGTGAGCGTCCTTTTGACGACTTTTCCCGGCAGCCGCTACTCCCCGGTAAACATTCCCGGCTCGGCCCCGGCATTGCCTTTGCAGATGTTGATGGTGACGGTCTGGAGGATTTCTATCTCGCCCAGGCGGCAGGCACCCCGGGGCGAATCTATTTTCGCAGGAATAAACCGGGCAAAACCGGAAACCTGTTCGAGGTGCGAGGTTTGGATCCGTTCAGGCAGCACGCTGAATGCGAGGATGTCACGCCCCTTTTTTTTGATGCTGACAATGACGGTGACTCGGACCTGTATGTCGTCAGCGGGGGCGCCGAGGGCAGCGCGGGCTCACCTGTATTCAAGGATCGTCTCTACTTGAACGACGGAAATGGCAACTTTTCAGCGGCCCCAAATAATGCACTGCCTGGTATTTCGGTAAGTGGTGGCCCTGCTGCGGTGGCTGATTATGACAAGGATGGGGATCTTGACATTTTCGTCGGCGGCCGCGTTGTTCCCGGCAAATATCCCGAGACACCGCGCAGTTGCCTGCTCCGCAACGACTCCAGCAACGGCAGCGTGCGATTCAGTGATGTTGCGCCGGGGGCTGGGCTTGGGGA
>CAUZJQ010000407.1:0-3900 GCA_963580095.1 Lentisphaeria bacterium
TATAATTAAATCGAAACCAATAGTTTTGGGGCGAGACAAATTTTTCATAAGCCTTTTATTTCCAATGGCTTACAAAAAAGGCCCTGAGGCTTCAGCCTCAGGGCCTTTTGTAACTGCTAACGCCGAAAAAGTGCGGCGAAATGAAATTGGCTCCGGCAGTTGGATTCGAACCAACGACCAAGTGGTTAACAGCCACCTACTCTACCGCTGAGCTATGCCGGAAAACGCACACTTATTCTTCGAATAAACGCACCAATATCTTAGCGCTTACTAACCTCAGGTTCAAGGGTAGTTTTGATGCCGCATTCACGAAAAATCGGCATCGTCAATCGTCAGGTCGAGTTCATCTGTCATGCCCATATCTTCCAGCGGCAGCCAGCCGTAGTCCTTGTCGTCGGGGAACGCTTTCAGCGCGTCCTGCCATTTCCGGCGGAACTTCATGGAATTTCGGGCGATTGTCTGCAGGTACCTGTCGCGTCCGCCCGCTGCCGTCGTCGTGCCTTCGAAATGATACACTTCCACCTCCGGGGTGTAGGCGCAGATGTGTCCTGCCTGCGTGGCACGCATGCACAGGTCGAGGTCCTCATACTGCACCGGGTGGAACAGCGGATCGAGGCCGCCGATCTCCTGCAGCAGCGCGTTGCGCTTGATCCAGCAGGCACTGATCAAAACCGGCACTTCTGCGAATGCCGCGAAAGCGGGGTCGTCGCGGCGGGCGCCGCGGCCGCGGAAGCGGATGCGGCCGGTGCGGTTGACGTCGACGCCGGCGCACTGGATCGGGTGCGGCTTGTACGGATAGATGAGCTTGACGCCGAGAATTGCAAGCCGCTCATTGTCGTCCATGGCTGCGGCGAGGATTTCCAGCCACTTGCTGGTGCAGACCGCTGTGTCGTTGTCCATGAATACGACGTATCGGCCCCGTGCCTTTTCCCAGCCCATGTTCCGGGCCTCTGAGCAGCCGAGGTTTTCCGGGTTGCGCCAGGTGACGATTTCGATGCCGGCTGCCTCGAGTTGCGGGACCAGGCGCGCCAGGCGCTGCGGCGTGTCGTCGGTCGAACCGTTATCGATAAGGATCAGTTCGCGCGGCCGAGACACCGCAGCGATTAGGCTTTGTAGGCAGTACTCGGTATATTGCCCGCCATTGTGACACAGGATCACGATTGAACAGTCTACCTGCTTTGACATGCATAACCTCCGACTGCCCATACTCTACGTTTTGATTCTCACAGTGCCACTGGCAGCAGCGGCCCGTGACGCGCTGGAAGTGTCGACGCAGGAAAAGAAAATCCTCAGGCAGGCGAAGGAGCTGGCGCAAACCCGGGAGGTCGAAACGGCCGCTGCTTTTCTGCAGGCACAGGCCGCCACCATCCGGAGCGCACCTCTGTTGTTCCAGCTCGCTTTGTGGCAGGCGGAGTCCGAGGCAACGCGGTCGCAGGCGATCGAACGGCTGCAGCAGGCCCTCGAACTGGCGCCGGCCTTTCCTGGGGCTTACCGGAATCTCGGCATCCTGCAGTCGCAGACGGGTGACTATGAAGCGGCCGCCGCCAGTCTGCAAAAGGCCGCACAGGATGGACTGGACGCCGACGTCCTGCTGGCGCTGGGCAACGTCTATCTGCAACTCGACAATGATGTCGCTGCGGAGTCTGCACTGCGCCAGTGCCTGGTTATCCGGCCGCGAGCCTCCGCCATTCACGCCGCCCTGGCCCAATCGCTGATGGCTCAGCAGCGGTTCGCCGAGGCGCGTGCCGCAGCGAACCAGGCAGTCAGACTCGAGGACCGGCCGGCTCCGGCGCTGTGGCAACTCCTGGCGAGTGCCGCCATTGCCGAAAAGAATTACGCTGCTGCCATCGACGCGCTCGAGGCGGCAGCAGTGATTCACCCGGACGACGCGCAGATGCGGTGGTTGCTGGCGGACGTCTATCAGCTTGCCGGCTTTCGCCACCAGGCCGCGATGGCTTACCGGCAGGCCGCCGCCGCCGCTCCCGACCCTGAACGCAGCCGGCAAGTCCTGGGAGCGATGGTTGAGGAAGAAGCCCCCGAGGCACTGGCGTTTGCCAAGGATACCGTCGCTACCGCAACGGCATCGACCCCGGCACTGCTCTTAGCCGCTCGCGCCCATTACCAGGCCGGACAAAGGCCGCAGGCGATCGCCCTGGCGCGAACAGCATTGCAGCGGGAACCAGGCGACGGTGCATCTGCTCTGTACTTAGCCCGTTGGCTGATTGAAGACGGTGCCGTCGATGAAGGTGAACGGCTGTTGTGGACGGCGGCTGCAACGCCCGAGGCCGACGCCGAGGCACTGCGTGCCCTGCTGACGTTGGCGTTTGATCGCAAGCACTACTCAGCAGCGCTCAAACTGGTCGACCGACTTGCAGTGATAGAATCGCAGACCGACTGGTCACCGTTCCGGAACCGGTTGCGGAACTTGCAGTAATGCCTGGGTTCCCTGTGAAACGGCCGGGGATGATCGTTCCACGGAGTCAGACAGCGTGTGTCCAGCCGTAAGTATCCGGCAGTTTGCCGACCTGGATGCCGCGCACCTTGTTGTACAGCCGCTCGAGCACCGGGCCGCAGCCTTCGCGCGGGCCAACCTCGATCGTGGCGTCACCGCGCACAATGCGGTTGACAGGTGTGATCACCACGGCTGTGCCGCAGGCGGCGACTTCTGCGAACTCCGCAATCTCCTCGAAGGCCACGGGCCGCCGTTCGACCGACATACCCTCGGCCTCGGCCAGTTCCATCAACGTCTTGTTGGTGACGCTTGGAAGGATCGATCGCGATGACGGTGTTACATATGTGCCGTCCCGGGTGATCGCGATGAAATTCGACGTGCCAAACTCGTCGACATACTTGTGTTCGGCAGCGTCGAGGTAAAGGATGATTGGAAACCCCTGCTCACCGGCGATCATACTGGGCCGGAGCCCGGGCGAATAGTTGCCGGCGACTTTGACGTGACCGACGCCGAGCGGCGCCGAACGGTCGAACTCGTCCATCACGATGGCGCTGACCGGTGCCAGGCCGCCTTTGTAATAATCCCCCACGGGTATGACAAAAACAACGAAGGTGTATTCGGCAGCAGGACACACCCCGATCCGCGGGCTGGAGCCGAAGAGCAGCGGGCGGATGTATAGCGAGCCGCCGGTGCCGTAGGGCGGGACGTATTCGATATTGGCGCGTACGACGCGTTCGATGGCGTCGAGGAACATTGCTTCGGGGACCGGCTCTATCATGATCCGGTTGGCACTATCTTTCATTCGTCGAGCGTTCTCTTGCGGCCGGAAGATGCGGACCGTACCGTCTTGGCAGGAAAACGCCTTGAGCCCTTCAAAGGCGGCCTGGCCGTAGTGCAGTGCGGTGGCACCAATGTGCAGGTTGACGTAGGGTTCGTCGTGCAGCCCGCCGTCGTCCCAGGTGCCGTTGCAGCAGGTGTAATGGATGTGAGAACTGGTGTCCATGTACGTGAACTCCAGCGATTCCCAGTCAATATCCATCGAGCCCTCCCGCTTTGAAATATGTTGTCCCATCCATTGACACAGAACTTGTGAGGACACACGCCTGCACTGCTTACCGGCACCGGATTAATTTTAGATTGTCTTCTTGCAAAAGCAACAGGGCTTGGGAAAGTAATGGCTTCCCCGAGGAGAATTTATGACTTTTATCATTCCCAGTTTCTTGTTCGGCCTGTTCCTGGTGGTTGCTGCCGTTTTCACCATGCGGGTCCTGCCGGCGCATCAGGACATTTGGCGCCGACTGCCGCGTGAACGCAAGGTTGGTATTTTGCTGGCACTGCTCGCGATGGCGTGGTCCGCTTTCGAAGTGAATCTGATGCTTGAAGGCTCTCTGGCCAAGCTGCGGCCGTTGCTCGTGCCGATCGTTATCGTTACGACGCTGCTCTCGTAC
>CAUZJQ010000408.1:0-3900 GCA_963580095.1 Lentisphaeria bacterium
CTCGAGAATTTCAGCCTCGACCGCCTTGAGTTCCTGCTGCTCCTTCCATGACAGCCGCCGCGGCTTCGATCGTGCTTCCGGGACCGGGGCCATTTCCGGCTCACGGGGTTCTGCAACCGGTGCCGTGACCTCGCGCCGTGCCAGGTAATCGTCGTAATTGCCATGGGTATACGTCACCACCCCATCGTCCTCGAACGCCAGCAGCCCCGTACAGATGCGATTAAGAAAGTAGCGATCGTGACTGACGGCAACGACACATCCATCGAAATCGGCCAGCGCCTCCTCCAGCACACGCAACGTCGGCAGGTCCAGATCATTCGTCGGTTCGTCGAGGATGATAAAGTTGCCGCCGTCCTTAAGAATCTTGGCGATCAGCAGCCGGCTGCGCTCGCCGCCGGAGAGCTGAGCGACACGCGTGTTCAACCGTTCGTCGGTGAAGAGGAAACGCTTGAGATAGCCGCGCAGGGTGATTGAAGTGTCGCCCAGTCGGACATGATCACCACCCTCCCCTACCGCTTCCATCGCCGTTTGTTCCTCGTCGAGCTGTACGCGTGCCTGATCAACGTAGTTGAAGCGTGTCAGATCACCAACGGCCACCTCGCCCCGGCTTGTCGGCAACTGTCCGAGCAGCACCTTGAGAAGCGTTGTCTTGCCAGCACCGTTGCGGCCAATGATGCCGATTCGCATGCCCTTCTCGAAATGCAGCGACAACTCGCGCACCAGCTGTTGCCCGCCAAGCTCGATGCCCACATTGTCGAGTTCGACAATACGGTTGCCAAGTTGCGGTGCCGGTGGAATCACCAGATCGACGTCGCGATCGGCGACGTATTCGGCCTGCTCCGAGACTTCCTCAAAACGATCAATGCGGCTTTTCTGTTTGGTCGTCCTAGCCTTCGGTCCGCGGCGGATCCAGTCGAGTTCACGACGCAAAAACAGCTGCCGCTTATGGTCCTCGACCTGCGCCGCGGCATGCCGCGCCGCGCGGGCCTCCAGATACTCGGTGTAGTTTCCCTGGTAACTGTAGGACTGGCCACCGTCGAGATCGATGATCCGCGTTGCCAGCCGATCCAGAAAGAACCGGTCGTGCGTCACAAAGATGCAGCTGCCCCGGTAACCGCGGAGGAATTTCTCGAGCCACTCGATCGTCGGCGTGTCGAGATGATTCGTCGGCTCATCGAGCAGCAGCAGTTCGGGATTCGCGACCAGGGCACGGCACAGGGCCACCCGCCGTCGTTCGCCGCCGGACAGCGTGCCGACCAACCGGTCACCGGACGGCACCGCCAGTGCCGATCTCACCTGCTCGACGCGCGTCTCCAGGTTCCACGCGTCGGCAGCGGTAATCTGCGCTTCGATCGCTACGGCCCGCTCCGACATCGGCGGCAACTGCTCGAACTCATCGAGCAGCGCCCTTAGATGGGCAATGCCATCGGCGATATTCTCCGCGATGGTGCGCTCGTCTTCCAGCTCGAAAGCTTGCGGCAGAAAGCCCATCAGCAAATCGCGGCGCGGCATGACACTTCCTTTCGTCGGTGACATCTGCCCGATCAACAGCCTCAGCAGCGTCGATTTCCCGGCGCCATTGCGGCCGACCAACCCGACGCGGTCGCCGGCGTGAATCGTCAACGACACGCCGGTGAGAATGTCCTGCGAACCGATGCCGTATTCGACGTCGACAGCAGTGAGGACGACATCTGTAGCCAGGGCCGCCATCAGCAACAACGAGTGTGCAATGGGTGGGTGGTAGTCATGGGGCGCTAATTTACGGGAAGTTGAAGAAGTAACAACTGGCCGCCTGCGGCAGTCGTAACAGGGGTGGGGGCGCGTGGGCATCCGGCCTGATCTAGCTGAACATTTTACGGGTTCGTTTTTCTGCCCACAACCTCCACCCACTGACGATGTTGTCGTACATGGTTCCCCACAGCCTGTGGGGAACCAACCCGGTCGGCGACCAGGTGCAAAGTCTCCTTTGGCACGTGGTCGCGGCGACGGCCCTCTATTCGGTCTTTCTCCGTTTGATAATTGCGCCGGCGATTGCGGACATCGCCGCTCCGGTCTTCGCCGTGCATCCGCAACGGGTCGAGTCGAGCGTTTGGACGAATCGCCCTGACAATACCACCATGCCTCCGTGGTACTGTCACTTCAGTGTCCAGTGGATGGACATGATGCCACCGGCATCTTCGGCATACGCCAGATGCACGTACTTGTCGTTCTCACGAACGTACTTTCTGTTGAGGTACCAGACCGTCACCATCTCCCCGGGTGCTAATTCCGTCGTCACGGGATAGCCGAAATCATGCTCGACCGGCAGGTCGTGCAGCGTCATCATATTCTCGTAGTCCCATGTCGCCCCTTCATCATACGAGATCATCGCCCGGATGCTCGGGGGCCGGTCGCGATAACTGTACGAACAAAGAATTGCGCCGGAACTGAGCTTCAGAAGATGCGGCGGATAGCCCCACACAGGAAGCTTCTCCGCGACCGACCAGTTACGTCCAAAATCGTTCGAGTTCGACTGATACATATACTGGTCTTCCCAGGGACAGCCCTCGGCCCGGAACAGTGCGACCAGGCGCCCGGGACTGGTCTCGACGAGGTGGTTCTCGATCAGCCAGGTCTCCTCCGGCAGGTCTGCTGCGCGCGGTATTTCTCCGACCGTTTCCCAGGTGTCGCCCTGGTCACTCGATTCCCAAGCCACGATCGGTTCAGCCATCTCGACCAGACCTGTACCAATGTAGATCAGACGTCCGTCGGCTAGCGCCGCGGGCCCGGAATGCTGGCCGGTGGGCGTATCAACAGGAGGCCCCCAGGTCCGACCGCCATCTTCCGAGCGCATCAGCCAGGGGCGCGGCAGGCCTTCCTCCGTCAGCCCCATGCGTTCAACGATACCTTGCCATTGGGACAACCACCGCTCGGGAACTATCCTGCCGGCGCAGAACTCACCGGACACGACATGGGGCACCCAGTCGGTGCTGCTGAAGGAGGTCAGAACAATCGTACCGTCCGGCATGGTGCGGAGGCTGGCGTCGCGGTCGTCCGTCTCGCTGTTGTACACCTCCTGCGGCAGGGTCCACGTCCTGCCGCCATCGGCCGATCGCATCACCACAGTCCGGCTCTGCGGCCCGGTGTGGTAGATCCGCTCGGACGCCGAGACGACGATATCACCATCAGCGGTGCGCGTAATGCCCGGCCAGCCGTACATCTGGTCCGGCCGTGCTGCAACGACGCCGTGCTCAATATTGTGTGCAGTAAGTTTCATGATTTCCGCGATCGGTACAGTATCACATTTTTTCACTAATGATCGTCCGTAACCACATCTACACCGGCTGCACCCAAAGTTCCACTTCGTCGATCACGATCTCGCCGGATGCATCCGGATCCGCCTTGGTCAGCATGATGGACAGCTGGTTTTCGCCGTAAGCGAGGGCATCGGCGGGCAGCGGGAACCAACGGATGTCCGGGAACGGCCGCTGGTATTTGATATCGGGCTTGCCGAACGGCCCCGGGGCGATAGTCGCGCCATTGAGCTGCACGTCGACAACGTCGTGCTGCGTCAGGCTGCCTCGCAACATCAAAGTGGCGACCTGTATCTGGTCGTTCTGTTCGAAGGCCTGGAAGCGGAATATGCCGGAGGGCTGCGCGCTTTCCCGGTCAAGCACCACGCGCTCCGTCAGGTCCGACGTGATCGTATCCGAGTCCCCGGGGGGCTCGAAGATATAGTGCCGATCGCCGCGAGCGGCGCGCGGCAAGTCCCGCAGCTCGTAGAAAACCTGCAACGCCTGCGGATAATAGGGCGGCGGATACAGGCCGCCGACGAAATGGTTGTAGACAGAGAGACCGTCGGCACCGCCGCCATAGAAGGTCTGGGCCAGCGCCCGATAATTCGAACGCGTCATGTTGGTC
>CAUZJQ010000409.1:0-3898 GCA_963580095.1 Lentisphaeria bacterium
GGATCAAAGCTGCCATCTACGACAACCTCCCTGTCACTGCCGGCTTCGGTGACGTACAGTCGGTGGTCGCGAATGCGCAGGGTGTCGCCGGGTACGCCGACCAGCCGTTTGATGTAGAAGCGTCCGCGCAACGGTTTCCTCCCATACAAGAGGTCGTCGGTGGTAAAAACCGTGATGTCACCACGTTTCGGCTCGGTAAAATTGTAAACGATACGGTTAACGAACAGGTGATCTCCGAGCTCGAGATAGCCACGGGCCAGAGTCTCGCCCGATTTGAGGTTCAAATAGTCCGCCGGGTAATGTTCGATGCGGTAGGTCGCCAGGTATTTGCCGACAATGTCGCGAGTGCCCGGCAGCGTATAGCTTGTATTGGAATGACGCCACACGGTGTACGGGAAGAACATCAGCATGTTCTTCTGGATAGCGCGGTCATTCACCATGCCTCTTTGGGGATCGTGCCAGACGCGCGCCGGCTCTGAGACGGTCGCGTCGACATAGCGGCGGGAGCCGTTGGTGTAGTGCAGAATCTTTTTCCACCATGACACGTCGACCTCATCGAGCGCCACAAAATGGATGCCGCTGAGGGTCGGCTGCATACTGCCGGTCGGAATCTTGAACGGTTGCAGGAACAGCGACCGGATACCCATGACAACCCCGATGACAACGACCAGCAATTCAAGAATTTCCTTGCTGCGCCGATACTTCTGCTTCGGGACCGTCTGTTTGATGCGTTTCACCGCGGTTTCCAGAAACGCGTTTGCTTTCTTCACATCCAACGGTTTGTCGAGCTGCTGCCGGGCTTCTTCGTTGAGCGCTCTGAGGGTCTCCTGTTGTTTCGCAGTCAAGAGGTCCCGGTCCCAACGGATTCTGTAGAGGGTCTGCGAAACGACCATCTTGAGGCTGCGGCGCTGCCGGTGCCGGCGGCTCGACAGAAATTCCTGGTAGATGTAGTGTCCGGGCCAGACAACGAAAAGCAGGATATCGAATATGGTGGCGGGCAATGAAAACATCAGTCGGTATTGGTTTTTAGAATTTTGATGAAGGCGTCCTGGGGAATGTTGACCTTGCCGACTTGCTTCATGCGCTTCTTACCTTCTTTCTGTTTCTCCAACAACTTGCGTTTGCGCGTGATATCCCCGCCGTAGCATTTTGCCGTGACGTCTTTGCGCAAGGCGCGTACCGTCTCACGCGCCACGACTTTGCTGCCGACAACAGCCTGGATCGCTATCTGGAACAGGTGCCGCGGAACGACTTCCTTCAGCCGTTCCACCATCTGCCGGCCACGGCTCTCGGCGCGTTCGCGGTGCACGATGGTGGCGAACGCATCGACCGGCTCCTTGTTGACCAGCATTTCAAGCTTGACCATCGGACCAGTACGGTATATGCCAGACTCATAATCCATACTACCATAGCCGCGGGTGATCGTCTTCAACCGGTCGTGGAAATCGATGACGATCTCGTGCAACGGCAGTTCCGCCTGCAGCATGACGTGGTGCTGGTCAACGGTAGAAGTGTCCAGGCAGCAGCCGCGCCGCTCGAGTATAAGATTCATGATGACCCCGATGTAGTCCGATGGGGATATGATGCTGGCGTTCACCATCGGCTCCTCGATACGCTCGATTTCGTTCGGGTCCGGCAGAAAAACCGGGTTGTCGACGGGCTTCATTTGGCCATTCTTCAAGTGGACATGATAGATGACACTGGGGTACGTGGCAATAATATCCATGTCATACTCACGGCGCAGCCGTTCCTGGACGATCTCCATATGCAGCAGCCCGAGGAAGCCGCAGCGGAAACCGAAACCCAGGGCTGCAGAAGTTTCCGCCTGATAGGCGAAGGCGGAGTCGTTTAGTCGCAGTTTCGACAGGCTGTACTTGAGTTTCTCGTAGTCCGCCGTCTCGATCGGGTAGATGCCACTGTACACCATGGGCTGCATTTCGTGGAAACCCGGCAGTGGTTCCGCGCAAGGCTTGGCGTGCGAGGTGATGGTGTCACCAATCTTCGAGTCGTCCGGTGTCTTGATGTTGGCGATGACGTAGCCAACGGCGCCGGCGGAGAGTTCGTCGATTGCCTCCATTTTCGGTGTGAAGACCCCGACTTCCTTGATGTCGGACATCTGACCGGTAGCAAAGAACTGGATACGGGTACCGCGTTTCAGGCTGCCGGAGACGACGCGCACGAGATTCACAACGCCGCGAAAGGCGTCGTAAGTGGAATCAAAAATCAGGGCGCGCACGATGTCGTCAACGATCGGAGGCGGTGGTACACGCTGGATGATTGCTTCGAGGACCTCCTCGATGCCGCGGCCGTCCTTGGCGCTGGCCAGGATCGCTTCCTCGTGGGGAATCGTCAGGATTTCCTCAAGCTGCTCATAGCACATGTTGATATCAGCGGCAGGCAGATCGATCTTGTTGATGATCGGGACGATCGTCAGGTTCTGCCGCATCGCCAGGTTGACGTTGGCGACGGTTTGTGCCTGTACGCCCTGGGTTGCGTCCAGGAGCATCAGCGCGCCTTCACAGGCGGCAAGACTGCGGCTTACTTCGTAGCTGAAGTCGACGTGCCCGGGAGTATCGATCAGGTTCAACGTGTACGTATGGCCGTCGCGGGCTTCGTATTTGATGATTACCGGATGGGACTTGATCGTGATACCGCGTTCGCGCTCGAGATCCATGTCGTCGAGCAATTGATCCTGGAAATTGCGTTCGTCGACGGTGTTGGTATGCATCATCAACCGGTCCGCCAGTGTCGACTTTCCATGGTCGATGTGGGCGATAATGGAAAAGTTTCGGATGTATTTGGGATCGCTCATGGGCTGGCGGCAACCCCCGGGGGGGATACGTGCCGGTATATGGCCATGCGGGGTGAGAAGCGCGAGACGGGCAAGGCGATTTCTATCAGGTATAATCTACGCCGCTTTCAAATTCCGGCAACCGGCCGCGCGGCACTGGGTTTTCTCGAATTCCGCATCATACTTAACGTATACAACGACCTTCTTCAGACTGTAGAAAGGAGCCAATCTGGCAGATGCCCCACATTGTTACAGAACCATGTATAGACTGCAAATACACCGACTGTGTTGAAGTCTGTCCGGTCGACTGTTTCCACGAAGACGAAAAGATCCTGGTCATCGATCCATACGAATGTATCGACTGCGCGCTGTGCATCCCCGAGTGCCCGGTCGACGCCATCTTCGATGCGGACAACGTACCGGAGAAGTGGCAGAGCTATATCCAGTACAACGCCGACCGGGCGCCGGAAACACCGGTAATTTCAGAGGTCCGGCCGCGCCAGAAGTAAGCCTTGTTATGACAAGGCCTGACCGGACAGTGAATGCCCGTAGCACAATCGATGTCTGCGTTCATTCTCGCGCAGCCTTCAGTACAAATGCCATTTCGGGAACGGGGCATGCAGAGGCGCGGAGATCCGTTTTACCAAACGCGGAATTGGCTTCGTCGCGTGGCTAATACCAAACAGCGGCTTCGAAGAGAACTTTATTATTCGACCTTGAGCACCAGGACGATCTTGCCTTCCCGGGTCGGGAAGCCGCCGAGGATCAGCGGTTTGCCGCGTCTGAGCGTTGCTGTTGTTTTCAGCAGCACCTGGCCGTTGTGGTTCATTTCGATGGCGAGATCGTCCTGGGTCCCGGCGCAGGTCAGGGTGTAACCCTGCGCCATCCTGATCCTGGCGTCTTCAGCCGGCAACTGGACCGTATCAGAGTCAAGCAGTGAAAAGCTCTCGAATCGGAGACTGCTCAAAATAGCGGCGATGTCGGACAGTCCGGGATCTATGCCGCCTTCGGCGTCGGTCGCATGCACTAAACGGACTGACATGATGCCGGCGTTCGCCAAGCAGGCGCCGAACACCAGTGCCAGCGCCATTAGTTTGATTGTGCGTC
>CAUZJQ010000410.1:0-3897 GCA_963580095.1 Lentisphaeria bacterium
TGGGCGCTCGTTCATTGAGTAAATGATCAAAGACCCAGAGCGTGCAGATATCGGACATCAGTTCTGACTCGCCCCGCGCGGGTGAGAATTCGGCGTTGCGACGGGCTTCCTTGACGAGTTGGTCGAACGTGGCAATGGCGCCGATTCCGTATTTGCGGTCGAGCTGCTTCCAGGCAAATCGTGCATCGGCTCCCGTCTGGCGAAATTCGCTCGTCCCGAGAATGAGATAATCGCACGGGGCAAATGCTTCAAGATGTGTCTGAAGGCTGTGCTGCAGCAGGGCGAGGTACTCGGGATTGCGAATCGTCATGCACCGAGCCATATCCTTGGTCATGCCCTCGGTCCATTCGCCATAGCGCAGGGTGGAGACTGGACCGGGGTCGGGCCGGCGCAGAAACCTCCGGTCGCTGATGGCGACCAGTTTGTTCTTGATCGGTTCGGGGAAGTCGGTGAACACCACCATGGCATTGACCTTCATACCGCGTGCGTGGGCCATTCGGCACAATCCACGGAGGTAGGTCTTCCCGGCTCGGATTGTGGCTTCGTAGCCATCGCAAAATGCCAGATCAGAGTTTCCGAACTCGCCGCGCTGGGTGTCGCCAGAGTGCTTGAACAGCTCGTAACCAATCCAGTCCTTGCGGATCGGGAAGCGATAGCCGTAATTGACCAGCGCTTTGTTCTTTTTCGCACCTCGCCATTCGATGTGGACGAACGGGTCATAGGGATGCTGTATGATCAAGATTTCGTTGAATCTCATCTTCACTAGCTGATCGAGCAGCGGCTCGATCTGCTTGAGCGACCATTGGCATGGTGTGTTCGGCCAGTTGTTGTAGGTCCGGAAGCCTCTCTGTTGGATCAGGGGCTCGCGGGTCGCGGGCTCCGGGAATCGCAAGCGTCCTGGCGCATCTGGCAAGACGTCTTCGTGCAGCAGGAATCGCACGCCCCAGAACTCCGCCAGTTCATAAACTCCCCACACCGCAGCCGTGGGCGATCCGCCGACGATCCGGAATGTCTGGCCGTCGGGTTGGAAGGCATAGCCCTGATCACTGAGCTCGTGCCCTTTTTGGACCTG
Organism: Lentisphaeria bacterium; assembly: GCA_963580095.1. Classification (GTDB taxonomy): domain Bacteria; phylum Verrucomicrobiota; class Lentisphaeria; order JABSQK01; family CAJWLW01; genus CAJWLW01. The sequence continues at coordinate 1,073 of CAUZJQ010000410.1, forward strand.
AAGCTGGATCGTCAGGCCGCGACCTCGTCCTGAATGTGCGCGGACGGCGGGATTCATGCCGAACAGTTTATTCAGATATCTGCCCAGATCGTGTGCAGCGCGGCGGACTTGCGGATCGCACTTCGTGCCGACCAGAATTTGAGTAACTTTCATGATTGTCTCTAGGCGTACAGCCTGACCTTCTTTACGTGTACAGCGTCAGTTATGGGTTTCAACGGCCAGAGTTTCGGTGATCGGACGAAACATCACCCGTCAGTTCGCGAGCAGCGTTAAGATATCGGATTTGGATCATCGGTTCATTTTCTTTTTCGGTACGACCGCAACAACACTATCTCAAGGTCGCCAGTGGATCAGTACGCCGCCAGCCAGATAATTGCCATAGCCGGTAAGGATTGAGCCATCGGGCATGAGCGTGGAACTCAAATGCCCGCACTCGGTGCTGATCCAATGTTCGCCCTGGCAAAACGGAAAGTCGTCGAGCACGTACAAATGCTCAACATCCCAGGTGACTCCGTGGTCCCGGCTGATCACCGCATCGCAACCGCGTCGATAACTGGCAAGCTGATTGCCCTCGAAATCGACCCGGCAGATGACGGTCATCACCAGATCACCATTGGGCATGCAGATCAGGTCGGGGTGGTGTCTGCCTGCTTCAAACACGATCTTCATCGGCGACCAGGTTTCCCCGTTGTCCTTGGATATGGAAACGGCCGTTCCCTCCAGGCTGTCTTCGTAGTGCGGATGCTCGGCGAACCATACCGGAACAAAAGTGCGCAAGGCTGCTACCAGGTCACCATTGGCTGCCCGCACCAGTGACCCTTCGCTAGCGCCAACTTCGTACGTTTTTCCAGCATACGTCTCGGTGTAGTGCCACGGGGCGGGAGAAATAACTTGGGGCCACGTGCGGCCACCGTCTTCCGACCAACGGAGATACTCGGTGATCTTCCAGTGGGGGGCACCGCCTCCGAGCGTTTGCCCTATTTGGGCAATACGGGTGGCGTACCCCTCGGAATCCCGTTCGATCAACGGATTGCCCTCGAAGCCCAGCGGCTGTCCGTCGGGCGCGGGCGCGACATCAACCCGCTCGTCCCACGTGCGTCCATGGTCGTGGCTAAACAACCGGAATCGCTCGGTCGTGTCGCCCGCTTCAAATGTAACCACACCCTGGCCAAGGTAAGCCAGCATCACCGGGCGACAGTGAATGCCAGGCAACGCCAGGTACTCACTCCATGTCGCTCCTGCGTCTTCGCTGACGGTCACCAGCGTTTGCACCTGGCCGGTCGATTCGGTCGGCCATGCCATTCCGACACAGACAACCTCACTGTTTTCCATAGCGGCCAACCCGTAGGGCACGGTGTTGCGACCTTCGTACTGCGGCATAAACTGCATCTGCGCGGCGTGACAGGTGTAACCATCGTTTCCATCGGCGCGCTTGATGGTATGTTTCTTCCACGACAACAGCTCGGCCTCGATAAGAAAACGGTTCTCGCTAACGCATCGGCCAGAGTCCCTCTCGTACAGCGCCACGCTGGCAAAGCCATAATTGAATCCCTCTGGAACGGGCAGCTCGACGCTTTCGACATGCGACTCCCCGGGCCCAATGCGAAGGCAGTACTCGATCTTCTCCGATGGCGGGTGATTTGGCCCCACAAACCAGACGTGCAAATCCACCTCGCGAATTTCCGTCGAGAGGTTCGTTGTCTTGATCTTCTGGCGACACGTGGTCTTTCCATCGCTCTCGTTGAGACGGGCCCGCTGATCCCGCTCTAGGCGCCAGGCAAATGGTAGCAACAGCTCGGGCCGTTCAAACTCAGCCTCGGCCATCTCGCACTGCGGCTCCCAGAACGTTTTCTCTGCCAGGGCAGGGAAGCATACCCAAAATTCTGGTACGGCGTTCAGCCGAGCTATGTTGAAGCGGACCCGCCGCAGACCGCCTTGTTGATAACCAAGTTGCCTCAGTGGTATTTTCATGGCCGCCGTCCATTCCTGAGCCCCCACCTTTACCTCAAACTCGACTTCGCCCGGCCAGCTGTCTTTTGAACCACTCCTGAAGGCCATTGTCGCAGACAGCAAACCGTCTGCATTGCCAATGAACTTCCCTCCCCACCTTCCGTCACGGTCGAAGTCGATCACAACATGAACTCTCTCGTGCGAGAAATTCTCTGCGGAGCTTCCCGGGCACACACCACATTTCATCGCGATGTACAAGCTGTCGCCGTCATGCACCATGGCAAAGGATGTGCCGGGCACCAGTTCGGCGTTCGCACTTCCCGGAATCGTGAAATTGTCGTGCCACGCCAGGTTTTCCCAGACGTCTCCCGAAAGGTCTGCGGCCAGCTTGGGCGGCTCTGAAAGATATTGGATCTGGATCATGCCAGCAGCTCCATTAAAATGATTGAATGGTTGTCGAGTCGGTTGCCGGGTGCGTCATTATTGATTCGGTGTCAGGGCGCTATGCACCTTGTACACGTGACGCATCGTGTGAGCCATGATGTCATTGAAGCGGTCACTGACCTTGTGTTGTTCATTCATTGTATGATGAGTTTCTCTGCCAGCCGTCGGCATTCGCTGTCCGTTATGTCCGTCTTTGATTCCGGTCGAAATCTGGCGAACGATCTCGACAAGCTGGTTGATTTAATCGTCCAAATGTTGGAATGTTGGGCTTAACTGGCTATAGGCCCCTCGAGAACCTGCACGTCGATCAATTTGCCGTCAATCCGGAGTTGACCGGGGAGCATTGCCACCGGCTTGAGCCCGACGGACTGGAACCACTGAAGCTTCTTTTGATCGCAGACCGCCACAAAGGCCTGCACGGTCTCGACATC
>CAUZJQ010000411.1:0-3893 GCA_963580095.1 Lentisphaeria bacterium
TACGTAGCGCCATTTTACGGAAATTTCGGTATCATCCTGCGGGCCTATGCCTACACTCTCACGCTCGGGCGTAAAGGGCTGACGCGGGTTGGTGAAAATGCTGTGATCAACGCGAACTATCTGCGGGCACGGCTGGCACCGCATTTCGATGCCCCCTTCGACCGTGTCTGCATGCACGAGTGCGTGCTCTCGGCAACGCCGCAGGCGGCGCGCGGCGTGCGCGCCCTCGATATTGCAAAGGCCTTGCTCGACGAAGGCTTTCATCCGCCGACGATCTATTTCCCACTGATCGTACCCGAGGCCCTGATGATCGAACCGACCGAGACGGAGTCACGCCAGACCCTGGACGATTTTGTCGATGCGATTTTGCGAATCCTCGATCGTATCGAGACCGATCCGGACTCGCTGCTGCAGGCACCGCAGACCTACCCGGTGACGCGCCTCGACGAGACTCGCGCTGCCCGCCGGCCGGACCTGGCATCACTGGAGTCGTCACCGTAGCATTCTTTTTATGAATGACCGTTCCAGTGACAGCGTTGTAGCCGTCCCCCCCCCCCCTTCAGCAGGCTCACGGACTTTGGCAGGCGACAAAGGAAATCTGAACATCTGCCACACGGAAAATTTTTCGTGTGACACGAAATGCCGTTCATCAGCGAAAAACCGTGAACCGGGCGGAATCGCGCACACACGCTATATTGAAAATATCGACGAGCAACAACAATGACATATCCATAATAGGGAACCTGATGGCGGATCTGATATGGGAGATTGCCACACAAGACGATGATGTTCTTTCACAACTGATCGGGGACCACGGCCTTTCGCGCCCAGCCGCTATGGTGATGGCCAATCGCCGCACACCACTGGACGAAGTCGAAAATTTCCTGCGGCCGCGCCTGAGCAACTTGAGCGACCCCTATCTCCTCTCCGGCATGAAACGTGCCGCCGGCCGAATCTGGCAAGCCGTTCGCGACCGTGAACAGATCGTCATCCATGGAGACTACGACGTCGACGGCGTAACCTCCAGTACTTTGCTGGCCTGGGTTCTGCGCGAGAGTGGCGCCAAGGTCCGTTGCTTCGTTCCGCACCGCAAGGAAGACGGCTATGGCCTGACGCCGCAGTCCGTGGCCAAAGCTGCGAAGGGCAGCCCGTGCCTGCTAATCACTGTCGACTGCGGGATCAACAGTTACGAGGCTACCGTCGCGGCCAGCGAGCTCGGCATCGACGTGATCATCACCGATCATCACGAGCCGCGCGAGATCCTGCCGCCTGCCCACACAGTAATCAACCCAAAGCTCTGCGAAAACCTCCAGGGTCTGCACAGCCTCGCCGGTGTCGGGGTCGCCTTCAAACTGTGCCACGCTTTCGTGAAGTATGGCCTGGAAAGGAACATCGGCGGCATGGTCGTCGATCTCAAGGACGGGCTCGACCTGGTGGCGCTCGGCACAGTGGCGGACATTGTGCCGCTGCTCGGCGAAAATCGCTGTCTGGTGAAACACGGCATGCACGTTCTGGCAGCGCAACGGCGCCCAGGCATCCGGGCGCTGTGCGAGATAGCGAAACTGCCGCACCGCATCAAGCCTAGCGACATCACCTATCGCCTGGCGCCGCGACTCAATGCCGCGGGGCGCATGGGCGATGCCGCGAACGCCGTGAAGCTGTTGCAGGCCGAGAGCATTGTGGAGGCCCACACACTGGCGGGCGTTCTCGATGGATGCAATCGCGACCGGCGGGTGCAGGAGCAGGAGACGCTGGCAGCAGCCGAAGCACAGATCACCGACCGCGGGCTGTCGAACAAGGCCACGATCGTCGTATACGGCTGCGGCTGGCACCTCGGCGTCATCGGCATCGTCGCCTCGCGACTGGTGCAGAGTTACCATCGCCCGTGCGTCGTGCTGAGTATCAACAACGACGGAGAAGCCAACGGTTCAGGGCGAAGCATAGACGGAATCAATCTGGTCGAGGCACTCAACGATTGCCAGGAACACCTGAGCCGCTACGGCGGCCACCCGATGGCCAGCGGCGTGAGTTTGCCCGAAAAGAACCTGCCGCAATTCGATACTGCTTTCGGGGAAAGCATCCGCCGGCAGTACGCTGCCGCCCCCGACCAGTTCAAGCAGCGCCTGAAACTCGAGGGCGACATACGCTTCGACCTGCTCGACGACCAGTTCTTCGCCGAACTCGATGATCTGCAGCCGTTCGGCCACGGCCATCCGGCGCCACGTTTCCGGTTCCGCCACGTGCACTGCGACCGTCTGCAACTGGCCGGCAAGTGCAACACCCGCGGCACCCTCAGTGACGGCACTGGGGTGGACATGCCGTTCATCGCCTTCGGCCAGGCACCCGAGGATTTCCCTGAAAGCCCCTGGGATATTGCCGCGTGCCCGGAACTGAACGAGTACCATGGCAACTGCCACCCACAAATCCAGCTACAGGAAGTGCGTTCAGCATAAGAAGATGCTGGGGTGCCAGGAGTCAGGACCATGAGACCAACGCCTACCAACTTGTCTGCGAAAACTCTGAAACCGGTAGCCTGAAGCGCCTTCGAATCGATGCCGAACAACGATCTACAGCTCGCGATCCAGTACGAGTTTCGCGATTCCGCGTTGCAGCTCGAAGCGCTGACGCATCCGTCGTTTCGGGCAGAGTATCCAAACACCCCTGCCGACAACCAGCGGCTGGAGTTTCTCGGGGACGCGGTCATTCAAATCATCGTCACGGATCGCTTGTATCAGGCTCTGCCGCTAGAACCGGAAGGCACACTGACAAAAGCCCGGGCGGCCCTGAGCAAACAGCCAACGCTAGCGGGCCTGGCGCGATTGATCGACCTGGGCAAGCACCTGCGGCTCGGGCACGGTGAAAAGCAGAATCACGGCGACGAACGCGACTCCATCCTGTGTGACGCTTTCGAGGCCCTGATCGGTGCAATGTACCTGGACAGCGACAACAATCTCCAGACCCCGGCGCGACTGCTCAACGAACTGATCGATCGGTATTGCGATGACGTGCACCAATTGCTGCAAGGCGAGAATCCGAAAGGCGAGCTCCAGGAATGGACTCAACGAAAACTGCATCTCAAGCCAGCCTATGAACTCAAGGACGTGAGCGGTCCCGACCACGACCGTCTTCATACGATCAACGTAATGATTGGCGATCGCTGCTACGGCCAAGGCCAGGCCGGCAGACGCCAGACCGCGGAAGAAAATGCCGCAAGGGCTGCACTGGCCGAAATCCGCGGAGGCAGCGGTCCCGACAACGAGGTGAATTCTGCGGAATGAATCTCCTGCCCATGCCCCTCCACCGCCATCGAATCCACACCTAATTTGTGAATTCCGACTGTAAATATTTTATCCTGAGCCGCTTGCAAGGACGCTGGAGGCAGGGCTATAGTACCACGATTTCTCGCTGTACGTCTTTTTAGCGTCTGCGGGCCAGGAAACATCACGGAAACGTGAGCTCACCAGCGGAAGGACCCTATTTATGACCCACTTCTCAGTCATTTCTGTACGCACCATCCTCTTGACAGCTTTGATCATCGGCAGTCTAAGCACCGCCGGTAGAGCCCGGGCCGCGACCTACCAGGCGAGCCAGCTAGAACGCTCTCTGGTCAAGATTTTCTTTTATCCGTACAACCGGGTCATGGACTTCAACGACATCGTTCATTTCGGAATCGCCGGCAGTCTCGGGTTCGGTGCCGAACTGGCGGTGACCGAAAACGCCTCCATCGGCGCCATGTATATCGCCCGCGAGAAAGGCATCGCCTACCACGGGCACGACGGGCACGACTGGGAATTCGGCCCCAAGCTGTTCGGTTCCCCCTTCTACGGCGGCGAGCATCTGGCGATGTGGCGCAGCGAGCACCACATCTTCGGCTCAAACGGGCCCAACACCCA
>CAUZJQ010000412.1:0-3871 GCA_963580095.1 Lentisphaeria bacterium
CTAGAAGACCTTCGTCCTCCGCACCCCAGAGCCGCTGGAACTGTGACTGCGCTTGTTGTAGCGCCCTGTCGCAGACAGAGATCGGTCTATTGTTTTTTTGGCAGTAGAATGTAGTCCGCCTCGGTGAGATCGGTGGTGATCGTGGCGACACCGTCGGCGTACTTGACATCGACATTCGCCTGCTGCTCGACCGACCGGGCGCTGGCGGGTTCGAACGGCAGGTTCAGAGTCAGTGACAGATTGCTGATACGTGCGTCGTTCGTCCAGTTGACCAGCGTCACCAACGTACCTCTGGGGCCGTCGTAAACGTTTGCCTCGACCTGCGGGTTGTTGCAGGACACGTCCCGCTTGAGACCGAGGATGCCTAGCTGCACCAGCAATGTCTCGGCGGCGCCGAAGTCGGTCGGGTTATAGGCCGTCCTGGCACCGCCACGAGCGAATGGCCTGCGGCGCAGCGCCGACTTCATGTATGTGTTGCCGGCCAGCGTCCCGACCGCGAACGCTTTACCGCGACCAAGCGCGTGCATGGTCACCGCGGCACTGCCGTCTTGCCATTTGCCGATCACTGTGGCGCCGGCCGGGGTGAGGCGCTGGCGCATGCCGATGGCGGGAATCTGGAAGCCGGACATATCGATTGTGTCGATCGCCTCGGCGAGCGGCAACTCGAGCAGGGTGCGGATGATATACAGGCTCTTTTCCGTCGTCACATCCTTCAGTCCGAGCAGCTTCAGCATATCCGTCGCGGGCTCTTTGAATTCGTTCAAGTGCCCGATGCCGGCGGTCGCATACAGAACACCGCCCGCCGTAACCCAATCGCTGAGCAGCGGGATAATACGGTGGTCAATCCATTCGCCGGCGAAATAGACGACGTCGTAATTTCTCAGCAAGCCAAGGTCGACGATATCGTCTTCGGTGATCAGTTCGACACCGTGCTGAGCGTGGCGCAATGCCAGATAGAGCATCTGCTGGTCCTTACGACAGATGATCTGGTTGATCGTCTCCGGACTGTTGTCGGCTCGACTGACAAACGGATCCAGTTTGCTGTCGACAAAGGTGCGGCTCTCGTTGTAGTCAGTGGCCTTCGAAAGGACAAGCGCGACCCGTGACGGGCGCATTTTTGCATCGATCCGATAGGCCTCCGCCTCGGCCGAATCATAGATCGATTCGTGGATGGCGCGGAACTGCTCGCGGCGGCCCCATGACACGAAATTCTCTGTACACTGTTCCATCGGGCCAACGAGGAAGCTGTCGATTTGTTCAGCGCCTGCACCGATGGCGAAGACCATGTTGCGTCGCAGGACTTCCGGCAGCTGTCCCGGGGCATGCGGCATGATGTACATATGTATTGGCAGATCGTGGTACTTGACGCCGCAGCGTGCCTGCGCCATCATCCAGGACAGAATCTGCGGCGGTTCCGGGACGCTGAAGATGTAGTCCTCTGACCAGAACATGCTCATGCCGCGATGCTTGAAGAGGTCGACCCACTGGAAGACCGGCCCGTAGCACAAAGCCAGATGATGTGGCGAGTAGTTCGCGCCGGTACGCACCTGCTTGCCGAAAAGCCTTTCGGCATACTCAGTGTTGGACCTGAAGTCGGCGAAGCGTTCCTCTTCGTTGAACAGATTGGAGTACCAGGCGGGCCTGGGATCGCCTTCTCCGACGAGTTTGGCCTGCGCCACCGGGACGCCAAGATCTTCCTCGGTGTAGCCTTTCACGGTGAGCCAAGCGGTAAATTTAGCCTGCAGCTCCTCCGAGTCGAAGTCGATATTTCCCAAGCTTATTTCATCGCCGAAACTGAGCACGCGATGTTTCGACGGGTCGGGCGAGCCGTCGGCGACCGCTTTGATTTTTTCCTCGCCCATGGCGTGGCAAAAGTAGCCATCGATTTCGAGATGTTCGTATTTATCGCTCAGCCCCGTGTTATAGCCGAGGGCGTCCTTGAGCACCTCCATCCATGGGTAGTCGTCCTTGCCTCTGAAACCGCCGAAGCCGCCGAAATAGGCCAGCCATTGCGGCTTTTTTCCGCCATTGGCTGTGCGCCACTCGTTGCGACCTGAGGCGACAATCTCGGCGGCGTGCTGTCGGTTGGTTTTGATCACGGAGCCGCGGTCCCAGGTGATTTCCATCGGGATGATAACGGCTTCGTTGTTAATCACCGTCACGTCGCCGACGATGGTCTCGCCGGCTTCATCAAGGGCAAACTGCAATTGGATGTCGGTGGCGTCTAATACCGCGCAGCGCAGGCCTTCGTCGTGCAGCAAATTGAGGTCCTGCCCGATGTTGTACCATTCGCTCCAGGCCCCGGGTGCGGTGAGCGGCAGGTCCTTGCCCCAACCACCGTAGACCGGCTGGTAGTGTCCGATCGGCTTTCTTAAATGCAGCGCTGCATCTGCATCGGTCGGATTCAGGAAGCGGACGTACAACGGTGTCGCGGACAATGCTTCGTAGGTAAACGGGCTGCCGGCCTGATAGGGGCGATAGCCTTTGTAGTCATCTTCAACGTTGGTAGTGAGCAGGATGAAGTCGACCATCGCATCTTCCTGGTCCGGACCACCCCTTACGGTCGTCAACCGGATCGTCGCCGAGCCGGCTTGCAGCTTTACCAACGTGGCGGGCGCTTCGGCAGCATCGTGATCGACGCCCCACGGCCACCAGCACTCGCCGATCGGCGGCGATTGGTAGGCACCTGCGAAACTGAAAAATCGCGGCGCGTTGCGCTTGCCGTAAATGTGTGAGAAAAGGATCTTGCCGGCCTGCAGAATCTCGACCTTGTGCTCATAGGTGAAGTAGGGCATCGACTGGTACTTGCTCCAGACGCGGTAGGCGCCGGCATCGTTGACCGTCACTGCCTGTGTCGCAACAGCTCCCTCGCGCGCGGCTGGTCCACCGAGCACGGCACCGTGCGTGGCCCACATGGCGCCATAACTGTGGCTCGCCCAGCTCTGGTCCTGGCGCGTCAGTTTCCAGCCGCCGCGGCCCTCGTGCTCATCCAGCGTGATGAACTTTTCTCCTTCGGCGACGACAATCGTTCGATGCACGTCGGTGCCGCTGGCCTGGACCGGCGTCCAGTTGCTGATTGTGAGCGAAACGATGACAAAGATCGACAGCTTGAGAGTTCGCATAGTGCCTGCAGGGAGTTGGTGTGACAGGTAAGTTTTTTTTGTGGGAACCCGCAGGCGTTTTGTTGGTTGCCTCGGGGGAGGACTCTCGTTCTGCCGGGACGTGAAGTCAAGCGTGCATGGGGAAGCGGGTATGAAAGTGGGGATCAGGGGCAGACCTCTTTTTTGATTTCAATGAGAATAATACTCCGAAGCGTATCAACTGATATGGTTTTCGCAATCAAACAATGAATTTATAGTATCAGCCCGACGACAACGCGGATCTAGGGCGTACGCGGCAAAATATGCTTGCAATCGCGCTGCCGCGCTCCGAGGACGAGGACCGTGCCCTTCGCCTACGGGTTGCCTCTGGCGAGCTAACGTCGGCCGGCCTTATTTAGCCGTTTGGGGCGAAAGAATTGAAAAGTAACGAAGTTCGAGATCCTTCGTTGCGTTGCCCCCTCCCGAACAGGTAGGTCGGTTAATTTTTGACATCTTAAAGTCACTCCAATGAGCCTTGTTTATTTCCGCCTATAACCCTAAGGTAGGAACTGAATCTTCCAGTGAGATTTTAAATTCTTAAGTAAAGCGAGGTTAACTATGGGTTTTCGTGATTCTAGTAAAAAATATCCAGCGAAGCAAAGGTCTGAAGGAAGTGGCTTTAAAAAGTCCTCCGATGGTGGATCTCGGCCTTCGAACAATAGGACATTAACGAAGGCATCCTGTGCTTCGTGTGGTCAAAGTTGCCAGGTTCCTTTTCGGCCAACGGCAGG
>CAUZJQ010000413.1:0-3867 GCA_963580095.1 Lentisphaeria bacterium
AGCCTGACATAACCATCGTCAATCTCGACGCCCTCACCTATGCCGGCAACCTGGAGAATCTTGCCGCCAACCTCGACAACCCGCGACATACCTTTTTGAACGGCGACATCCGTGAGCCCGAGACGGTCAATCGCGCCATCAGCGAGTACAAAGTTGACGGGATCATCAATTTCGCTGCCGAGAGCCACGTCGACCGCTCGATCACGGGGCCGCAGGTTTTCATCGAGACGAATGTCAGCGGCACCCTGGTGCTGTTGCAGGCCGCACTGGAACACAACCTCAAACGTTTCCTTCAAGTTTCCACCGATGAGGTTTACGGATCGCTCGGCGACACGGGCAAGTTCCGCGAAGACACCCCCGTCTCACCCAACTCGCCATACAGCGCCAGCAAGACTGCCGCCGACCACCTCGTGCACGCTTACAATCATACGTTCGGCCTGCCCACCGTGATCACGCGATGCTCAAATAACTACGGCCCCTACCAGTTTCCAGAGAAGATGCTGCCACTGATGTTCAACAACGCCAGGCAAGACAAGCCGCTGCCGGTCTATGGCGATGGCTTGAATGTCCGCGACTGGATTTATGTTCTCGATCATGCCGACGCGATCTGGAAGGTCTTTCAGGAAGGCCAGGTCGGAGAAGTGTACAACGTCGGTGGCGACAACGAGATGACCAATCTGGCGGTGGTTCGGTTGATTCTGCAGTATCTAGATAAGCCTGAGTCGCTCATTAGCTTTGTCAAAGATCGGCCGGGGCACGACCATCGTTACGCCATCGACATGACCAGAATCAATACGGAACTGGACTGGCATCCCAGCGTCACTTTCGAGGAGGGGCTCAAGCGCACACTGGACTGGTATTCCGATAACGGGGGCTGGCTCGACCACGTCACGTCGGGCAGCTACCAGCAATACTACGAGAAGATGTACGGGGCATAGGTATTACCGGGCCTGCCGGAGCGGCTGCAGGACAAGTTTGCGCGAGCGATAATGCGCTTCGCAACTCCTGACGCATCTGCAAACACCATGCCCACACCCCCACCTTGCCCCCCGATGCAGGCTACTCTATATTACGTTTTTACAGTGCCAGCGTAGCTCAGTGGTAGAGCAGCTGATTTGTAATCAGCAGGTCGGCGGTTCAAGTCCGCCCGCTGGCTCCAATCCCAAAGTATTGTAATACAATAATTAATGAGGATTCTGCCCAATCGGCTTCATCCGCATAAAAATTGTTTATCTAACCGATATCTAACCTTTACAATGGCGTAATACCGCCAAATCCCGCAGCTCCCGCCAATAAAAATTGCCGCGATTTTGCCATTTTCTGTCATCTCCAATGCAAGCAGGCGCTGCTCGAGTGAATTTAGGTTTTCGTTGAGCCGCTCTATTTCAGCCGCTTCTCCTGTAATTCATTGATAATTATTATACACCCGCACATGACCGCTTTGGATGCCATTATCGCGTCCTTCCTGTTGTTGGTGCTGTTTTATATCAGGAATTCCTAACCCGACGATAATGGAAGAAGCCAGTGTAGAAAACACACTCCTGCAATCCAAGCAAAACACTTATAACAAGAGACTTACAAATCCAAACAAGTACTATACTAAGCCAAAGCGACGAAGGCGAATTCGAAGACGCAGGATTGCCGTGCTGGATTGCCCGTTGTTCTGACTGGCGTGACCTACGGCTGGAGAAGACGTAGGACGGTTCTCTGCGGTTTGACGAGCGACAAAAAACAAGTTGCAATTTTCCGGCGCTTTTCTTATACTGACAATTATATCGATGAGCTAATGCACCAATTACTGAAACTGGTATACAAAAGGAGAGGATTAAATGAAGACCCCATTGCTGAAAACCATTGTCTCGGGCATGGCACTGCTTTGCCTGACCCTGTCGACGACCCACGCCCAGTGTGTGATCTACTCGGAGGACTTTGAGGGAGGCACTGATTCACAAAACATCTCGGACTCGCCCTTCTCCTATATCAAGGACGCGGGCCTTTCCCTCACATTAGAGGTGGCTTCGGGTACCGGACTTACCGGCCAGGCAGCGGACGGTGCTACCGGCGGCGCGGGGAATATCCTGGTGCGTTCGCGGCCCTTTGACGACATACCGTACCCGGACCTGACCCAGAAGCTCACCCTCACGGCCGATCTCGCGGTCTCGTCGGTGGGTATTATCAACGATTCCGGCATCGGTCTGGCTGTTTCCAGCTTGCCCGGGGTGATCTTTTCGAATCATGGCGCCTTTATCCTCGCCACCAACGGTTTCAAATGGACCTACGATTTCCGCGGTCTGATGGGCAACGGCCCCGGGGCATATGGCACGATTACCACCGACGGCTATTCGGAGATCGTGTTGGCCACAATCGAGATCGACTATGACGCAGATACAGTGACCGCGAGCATCACCCACAGCGGCGGCACAGATTCCGTCACCCAGGGCTTTCCAGCCGGTGCCGCGGATGCGATCGATCGATTTGCTATCCAGCTGAACGGTAACATGGCCGGTTACGGCGTTGACGTCGATAATGTCGAAATCGAAAGCACCCTCATTCCAAGTGTCATCTACTGCGAGAGCTTCGAGGGCGGCGATAATGGCCAGGATATTACCGATGCACCGTTCGGTTACAGCAAGGCCTCCGGTCTGGCATTCCCGATGGCGGTCAACTCCTCGACGCCGCTAACGACTTCATACACCCTCGCTATCGACGGTGATTCCCCCGGCCCCGGCAAGTTGCTGCTGCGAACAAAAGACGTCGCGATTCCGACCGGTATCGGCAAGCTGATCACCAACGCGCATCTGAGACAATCACTTCCCGGGCCGATCGGCGACTCTTACATCGGCCTGGCCAAAGCTGGCATCAGTTCACCGTACAACGATAGCGGTGCGCATATCGGTGCCGCCGGCACAAGAGGCGGTTGGGTCTATGATTTTCGAGGTATCGGCGGGACAAGCGGGCAGCTCTCGACGGCCTCAGTTTCCGAGAACGTCGAAGCCGAGATTGAAATCGACTACGTCAACAGCACCGCCACCGCCCGCCTGACACACAGCGGCGGCACCGACACCCACTCCGAAAGCTTCCCGTCCGGTGGAGCTGACACCCTTGACCGCATCGTCTTGCTGGCCAACGGCAGCTTCGGCGGCTATGGGCTGGATGTCGATAACATCCTGATCCGCTCCTGCGATGACTGCGAGGGCTTGGAATCGGTAGCTTTCGACAGCCTCTGTGAAAGCCTGGCATCTACGCCGCCAAGCAGCGTTACACAACTTGTGGACAGCGCCACCGCTGCGATTGCCGAGGCTATCTCGGGTGCCGACCTGTGCGACGGTGACGCTGCGGGTTGCGCCTCGAAACTTTTGTCGCAAATCCTGCCGTAAGTGTCGGCGAAACTGCGCTCGTAATTCAATGCCCGTCTGCCGATTCGGCAGACGGGCATTTCTACGTCCGGCCGCGGTTGTGCCCGTTTGCGCGCTATCATAGCCAATTGCTTCACCATCAGTCGCGCCCCTCGTTCGCTCGCGCGATTCACGCGTCCGGCGGCGAGACGCTGACAGAATGCACGTCGATCTGTTGGAGACATGGTTGGCCGGCCGGCCGTGGGTAAGGTTCTCATGCTCAGATCCACAAGGCCGCCGGCCCTGGACAAACCCGATCTGGCTGGGAGATATGTAGGGCGGATCGGTCTTGGCACAGCCGCGGCATAAAGCCGTGTTCTTCACCTTGCCAAGCTGTACGCCTCCCCGAACTTGAGTCTGAGCTATTCAGACTCTAATCTGCGACATCGAACATGCCGTCACCGCCGGCCATGCCTGCGTTATGGACCTCGCTGGCCGATACGTACCTGGCGGACCCATCGGCAAAGAGGGC
>CAUZJQ010000414.1:0-3817 GCA_963580095.1 Lentisphaeria bacterium
ATCAATCCCGGCGACATTATCCATGCCGACAGCGAAGGCGTGATACGCATTTCAGAAGAAATAGCGGAACCGCTGATTGACAAGGCTCCGGACATGCGCGGCTTTGAACAGGCGGTGCACGCGATATGGCGCCGAACGGACGTTGATAGCACCAGATGCCGAGAAGAATTAGCTAAGGTCTTGGAACGCTATGGCTTCACGACCCCTTGAGAGAAGTAGGAAATAGTTTGAGTTCCCCTTTATGTGTGAAGGACATTCTATTCTTTCGAATTGTCGTTAGCCCAGCCGCGGGCAGTTGGAGTGAGATTCACTCTGATAGAGATGCTTATTGGTTATTGCGGTCATTGCAATCCTCATCTCGATACTGATGCCTCCCCTATCCCGGGCTAAGTTCAACGCAAAGAAGTTGGTGTGCGGCAGTGGCCCGGTCAGGCAGATGACGATCGAGTATGACATCTGGATCAATCTCAAAGAAAATTGGGGCCCGTATGAGGACGACAAGGTTCCACTGGCTTTTGGGTGATCCGAGCAGTTGGCTCGTTGTCAGTGATGACAACTCGTTTCATTTGAGTCCCCAGTCGAATACGCAGCAGGCACATGTGTCGTATCGACACGGGTTCGACGGGCCGGATAATGCACCGACCCCGATCGATACATTTTATGGGCCGAACAATGGAAAATTAGACGGTTCGGTAGAGTGGGTGCCACGCGATGAGCTGCAGCATAAATGGCCAAAGTTTTCTCACGAGGGCTTCTTGGAACCGGCTGCCAGCTATAATTATTTGGCATGGTATTGATTCAGTTGGTTTGCCATGTACTTGCCGGGACGTGTTTGTCCTGTTCCCCTGGAGCGTGACCGTGCGTGTATCGACGCCTTACAGACGTTCGGGGTGTTGTCGGGTTCGGCGCTGGCGGAGAAATGATGACGCAGAGCCTACCAGCGGCGTTAGAAGTGATTGAAAACCTGCACGACGTCAGCAGCGGCGCCGTAATATTTGGCAGCAACGGCGTACAACTCTCTCTGGCAACAAGGGATGCCGCGCGCCGTCGACTCGATGTTTTGCTATGGGTGTATCCGGTGTAGCCTACACTTAGGGAGGTCGGAGAGAATTCGCATTCTATAGGGATTAGATTAAGGACATAGGCCAATGAAAACAACCTTGATTCAATCGCAGATTGATGACTACCGAAAAAACGGGTTTCTGGTCATCGACGAATTCCTGACACCAGACGAACTGGCGGTCTGGCGCTGTGCTGTGGATGAAGCCGCCGTTGCCAAGTGCCCGCCGGCGCGGAACAACGAATACTACGACAATGTCTTTCAGCAGCGGGTTAATCTCTGGAAGGACAGTGAGGCGGTTCGCGAGCTGGTTCTGGATCCCCGCGTAGGCAAGCTGGCCGCAGACCTGGAAGGCCTGGATGCGGTGCGCCTGTGTCACGACCAGGCATTGTGCAAAGTGCCCTGGGCCAATGCCACGACCTGGCACGTGGACAATCCCTTCTGGCAGTTCCATTCACATCATGCGACGAGCATGTGGCTGGCGCTGGACGATGTTACTATCCAGAACGGTTGCATGTATTTCCTGCCGGGCACCCATAAAAATTCCCGGTTTGAGTCTGTGCTGATCACGCCGAACATGAATCGGTTGTTCGAGAATTACCCCGATTGGGCAGCCATCGAACCGGTGCCGGTGGAGATGCCGGCCGGGGGGTGCTCATTTCACAACGCGCTGCTGGCACACGCCGCGGGGCCGAACATGACAACCGGCCGCCGGCGTGCGATGGTCGCGATATACATGCCGGATGGGGTAACGTTCAACGGCCAGCAGAACACGTATCCGCCCGAAGTGTTCGAGCGGTTAAAAGTCGGTGACGTCCTAAACGACGAGACCCAGAATCCCCGGGTCTATGCACGAGATGGAATGGTGATAAATTGAGTCACGGCCTTTAGGAAGCAGTGGACACCGGCTCTGTCGAACAGGAGTGGCTTGGGCTGCGGCTTTTTTTTCGATAAAAGCGGTTGCAGACGATGCCGCCGAAGGGCAATATTATCCGCGAGCATACATGACCGTCTTTTGAGGAATGGTCCATGGATTCAGCACGTGCATTTGCACCCGGCAACATTTCATGCGTCTTTAAGATCGTCGCACACGATGATCCTGCCCGCATGCACTCTCTCGGCATGGGTTTTACGGTGGCCGAGGGTGCCACGGTCACCGTTTGTCCGGCATCGGCGACATCGGTCGTTTTTAATGGGGAATCGATCGAGTTCCCTACCGTAGTGCAGGTCATTCAGATGTTGACGCCGGCGTTGCTGGCGGTCGATATATCTACCCCGCTGCCTTTGAGCACGGGCTTTGGTCTGAGCGGGGCATCGGCCCTGGCAACCGCCTATGCGGTGAACGAACTGCTCGATTTGGCGCTCACCGAGGAGGCGCTTGCTATGTCCGCGCACATTGCCGAAGTGGAAAACCTCACCGGTCTTGGCGATGTTTGCGCCCAGTTCCACGGCGGTTGTCTCGCCAAACTTCGTGTTGGCAACCCCCTCTCCGCCGTTTCGCTGCCGGTGGCGGAACAGCCGATCTACTATCGATACTTCGGTCCCATCCGTACTGACGAAGTATTGTGTAACGCTGAGCAGAAAAGACGGATCAATCAGGCGGCGGACTCCGTGCTCGGTAAGATCGAGGAATTGCTGGAAGAAACCTCGGTAGATCTCGATGCGTGTATACGACTGTCGAAGAGGTTTGCTGTGGACAGCGGTCTGTTGAGCGATGAACGCGTGCAGCAATCGATCGCGGAAGTCGAAGGTAGCGGCGGCAGCGCCTCGATGATCATGCTGGGTAATGCCGTTTTCAGCACCACCGCCTTCACCGATGCCATCGAGACACGACTAACCAGGCAACGCGGACGTCTGCTGCCATGAGTGATGTCCCGGAAACACATCCGCGTTACCTTTCGCTGACGATGCGCGACCGTATCGTCGCCGGCGTCGAAGCCGGTGTGACATCGATCCACGGCCTCATTGCGCACGGTCGTGGCGAGGCTTTCGATTATCTGATCGGGGAGCGCACACACGACTTTGCAGAGTCCGCAATTGCGGCGGCGGCAGCGATGTTGCGGTCTGCCGGGCACCCGGTTATTTCGGTCAACGGCAATGCCGCAGCACTGGTGCCGAGTGAGTTGGTCGCCCTAGGATGTTTGGTTGGGGCGCCGCTGGAAGTGAACATTTTTCACAGTTCCAAGGACCGTGAGCAGGCTATCTGCGAACATCTTCAGAGGCACGGGGCTTCCGATGTACTGCTGCCGCAGACGGACGCGACGCTGGATTTTATCGATTCTAACCGCCGCTTTGTGCATCCCGAAGGCATTCTGAAGGCGGATGTGGTGTTCGTGCCGCTGGAAGACGGTGATCGCTGTGAGGCTCTGCGCAAGATGGGCAAGGATGTTGTGACGGTGGATCTCAATCCGCTGTCACGGACAGCGCGGACAGCGTCGGTTACGATTGTCGACAATGTCGTGCGGGCGATGCCGGTGCTGTTGGAAACTTTGCAGTCGATACCGGAGGGGCCACGTGATGCGGGGACGATCCTCAGCCACTTTGATAACGCCAGTACACTGGCAGCTGCTGCAGATTGTGTGCACGGTGGCGGTTGAACGACTTCGCGCCCATGCGCCGGGGAAAATCATCCTTCCGAAGTGTCCGCTCAGTTTTCTTTTCGCCGAACGCCTTGTGGCCCGGTCATCGACTGTTCACTGTGGCGTCACGTTAGAGAACCTGACTGCTCCGTAATCCTGTCTGCCAACGGGGTTGCGG
>CAUZJQ010000415.1:0-3804 GCA_963580095.1 Lentisphaeria bacterium
ACCTGAGATCCTCGTCCACGAGTTCATTGGCGCGCCGTGGTCCGTTGAGCTCGGGATGTCAGCTGAGGATTTCCGGGAAAGGTATGTCATGCCCAGTGTCAACACGTTTGTCATTGCCTCAAGTCATTTGGACCATCCTTTCTTCAAAAAATGGCAGGCGAGCGGCAGAAGATGGCTCGCGGCTTGTGTGGTGCCGTTCGAGAAGGATGGAAAGACCTATACGGCTGAGCAGGCATATCAGCAAATATCCTCAACCGCAGGCTTTACCAACAGCCTTGTTCACGGTTCAATGGCCGACGAGGATGCCGGCTCCTACCCTGCCAGCGACGCCTATGCAGAGGCAATACAGCAACTCGCGGCAAATCCGGAGTTCAAAGACAGGCTTTTCTATTCTTACGAACACATTCATGCATTGATGGGGAATGATGCGTTCATGAAGGCCATAACAGATAAGGGCTCAGCGATTGTGTGGAAGCGATATCTGCCGACCCAGTCGGATGAGTTGTCGGCGCGTACATTTCTCAAAGAGGCAGTCGTGGACAAAGCGCGTAAATTCCGCGACGCATATCCAAATGTTCTTGAACGCACAGCAGTCTGCTTCGGGTCGTTTTCTTCGGTTGGCGGACACCTCCTGGGCACGACGCCATCGGTAAACCACAAGGTTTATCTTGATATGCAGTACAACATTGTCGCCAACGACCCGACGTTCTGGGGGACCTACGGGCTGATGTTGTATCACACCAGCTACAGCGACGAGGAAATTCTGCGCTGGGTGTGCAATCTGTTTCGACACTATGGCATCGAAGGGGAAACCAAGCCGGCTACTACGGACCCGTACAAATCGCCACATTCTGCGAACGGCGATTTTGTAGAGGGCACAAACGGCTGGAACATTACCCCGGCAGAACCGGACAGCGTCCGTACCGTTCTGAAGCGTGGCCTCAGCCTGATGCAGACACGTTACGGCAGTTCCGCGGGCGAGAACGGCCTGGTCACGGTCAGAAGCGCGAAGGAGCCCAATATAATCACGCGTGAGATCACTGACCTGCAGCCCGGCAGACTATATACGTTCCGGATGATGACCTGCGACTATGAAAACATGTCAAAGGAAGAGAAACACGCCGTCAGCGTGAAACTGGAAAACGTCTCGCTGATTCCCGGCAAATCTTTCAGCCACCTTTTTCACAACCCGGGCTGGGGAACCTTCCCACCTTATGACGGGCAGAAAAACAAGGCGTGGATGAACTATCACTGGTATCTCTTCCGTGCGGAGGGAAAGACGGCACGTATGACGATCACGGATTGGGCAGGCGATGATGAACCGGGCGGTCGAATTGATCAGGAACTGATGTTTAACTATATCCAGGTGCATCCATATTACCCGGCGGACTGATAACCGTAAAAGTTTACCCAAGAGGGACATGATGCTGACATCACAAGAGAAAGCGCACTTCGAAACTTTCGGGTTCATTGTCAGGCGGCAGTTGCTCTCTTCGGAAGAGATGGCCGCGATCACTGGCGAATTTGAAGACGTGCTCAATGAGGACCGACAGAATAAAGCGTTTGCGGGAGAGACACGGCACGCTGTCAGCGGGTTTGCCGAGAAACGGTTGTTGCTGAGACAGCTTGTTGAAGATGACCGTATTTATCTGCCAATCGAGCAGTTGCTGGGGCCGGACTTTCTCTGGCAGTCGTCCGATGGCAACCTTTATGTCGGCGATACGGCCTGGCATCGCGATGCTGCCGACCTCGAACTGAACTTCAAGCGGATAAAGGTCGCGGTTTACCTGGATCCGGTGGGGCGCGATACCGGGTGTCTTCGGGTGATCCCCGGTTCCCACCGCGCACCGTTTCACGACGAACTTCGGCCGCTTAACTACTGGCGCAAAAAACAGGTGATCCTGGAGGGGCGCAGCACGCAGGCTGAGCTCGATCAGTTCATCAAGGAAATGAACATCACCGAAGGTGAGCTGCTTTTCGGTGTCGAATCCAGTGACGTGCCATGCGTTCCCCTCGAGTCTCAACCGGGTGACGTGGTGTTTTTCAATCAGCACCTCTACCACAGTTCGTTCGGTGGAGCGACCGGGCGCCGAATGTTCACAATGAATTTTGCGGTGAATCCGACAACCGACGAGCAGGTCACGCTACTGCGAAAAAATTACGAAATCGGTGCCAAAAACCGGCGGGTGATGCAGCATACCATATCAGATCGGAAATACGACGAGGCCTTCCTCCATAGCGACCGGCCGCGTATTAAAGGCATGGTGGCAAAGCTCGTCGAGCTGGGGCTCGAGTAAAATGGCTGAAAAAGCCTGAGGAAGTTTGGAATGGATAAAATCCGGATCGGTTTAATTCGGTGTGATACGCACGGGGCTTATTTTGGCGCGCTGATGGCAGAGCATGACCCGCTGCGTCTGAGGTCGCCGCTAGATGACCCAACGAAGAAGAGATACACCTGGCAGCTCGGGGGTGCATATTTTTACTTTTATACCCATTACTGCCAGCAGACGCAGATGACCGTGCCGTTCGTCGGCGGTTTCGAAATCAGCCGGGTCTGGGACGAAGATCCCGATACCGCAGCCTGCCTGTCGGCGGTCTTCGACAGTAAGCCAAAGGTATGCGAAAGCTTTGACGAGGTGTCCGACGACGTCGATTGCGTGTTTATCGCTGATTGCAAGGGCATCGGTTCGGACCACCGGGAACTGGCGGTGCCGGGGATCGAGAAAGGAGTGCCGACATACATCGACAAACCGCTGGCGTTCGATCTGCAGGATGCCCAGGCCATCGTCGACCTGGCGCGAAAGCATGACGTGCCGATTCTGTCATTATCCATCCTGCGCATGCTGCCGCAGGCGGCGCGTTTTGCGAAACGCTTTGCGGAGGTAGGCGACCTCGAGTTCGCCACTGTCAAGGGCGGTGGGGTGAAGATGTCCGGGCACATTCATGCCATCAGCCTGGTGCAGAATTTGTTTGGCGCCGGCGGCGTCGAGTCGGTTGGCGCAATGGGGCAGAATGAGTTGGGGCATGTGCATCTGGGATACAAGGATGCCCCGGGCTTGCCGCGCTGCGGGGTGATGATCAACTGCGATAGCGGCGCAACCTTTCATTCCTCATTTTACGCCAGCGCCTACGGACCGCTCGGCGCCATCCATTCGGGGAACCTCGGAGATTTCGAGTTTCCATGGGGAGCCGGCGCGATCATCGGAAAGGTCAAGGAGATGGTCGAAACGCGAAAGCCACCGGTGCCATACGATGAAATCCTCGAGAACATTGCGGTCGCTACTGCCGGTAGGGAAGCACAGCGAACAGGCAAGATCGTCCACCTGAAAGACGTGGGGTTCGACCCCTGATTCATCGACCATGTTTCCGCAAAAAAAACGGCATAGAAAATGACAGCAATCATTTGCGTATTGCCTATTTCGTGTACTTTTATTTCCTCTCCCTGTTCCGGCGTTTAGCCAGGCGCACTGCCCGCAACTGGACGACGGGGGCGAAGCGGACGGTCCGGTCGGGGGAGGGGGGCTGATGTTAAACCTTATCAAGACCCAACTCTATTTGAGGATTAAATGGTGGGTACAATGAACAACTGCAACATGAAGTACGCACTGATGGTGGTGTTGATCGCTTGCAGTACTGCGTGGACGCAGGAGAGAAGAGCGCGCCTATGGGTGCTGGCGGTCCCGGAACCCGCCGTGTTAATGGTGGACGTAAACTTGTCCAGCCTGACACCGTTGCCTAAACCCACCGTGCCGTCGGAAATGCGGGTAAGCGTGCTCGATGCTGACGGCGCCGAGGTGATCGGAA
>CAUZJQ010000416.1:0-3789 GCA_963580095.1 Lentisphaeria bacterium
CGAGGAGCAAGGGCAGCCGTGGGGCTACTTCCCGAGTCTTGACGATCATTTCTACTTCGTGGAGATGGCATGGCACCTGATGAAGGATGGGGAGAATGTCGGAATCCTCACCGAGGAGATTGACGGAGTCCCGCTGATCCAGCGCCTCGAACTTGCGTTTGCCGTACCACCCGTTCAGAAAGACGGCGACGAGCTTGTCTGGTGCGTGGAGGATAAACGCGGCGTGGGGTTTGGGTTTTGCGACAGCATCGTGCATACGGGGCATCTGCTCTTTTGCTCAGTGCTGAAGGCCCGTGCGGCGCGGCAGCTCGCCGGGATGATGGAGCTTTGTGGAGACGAGCCTAGCGCGGCGAGATATCGGGCGCTGGCGCAGACCATTGCCGAGCAGCTCGCTCCGACGTTTGCCGACGACAGCGGTTTGCTCCGTGCCAGTACGGGACGCAGCGCTCAGCCCGATGTGTGGGGCTCGGCATTCGCCGTCTATTCCGGGTTGCTGAAGGATACGGACCGGGAACAGGTCTGTCGGGCGCTGCATCGCGGGGTGCTCGATGGCAGCATCGCCTGGCGGGGCAATATCCGGCATGTGCCGACAAGTCACGATTTCAGCAAAACCACGGCGTGGGAGAAAATGGTCAACAGTGCTTTCACCAGGAATCGTTATCAGAACGGTGCCTACTGGAACACCCCGACGGGGTGGGTCTGTTACGCCGTGGCAGAGGTGGATGAGTCGGTTGCACAAGAACTTTCGCGCGAGTACGTTGCTGAACTTCGAGCGGGCGATTTCCGGCAAGGTGAAGCGTTCGGATCCCCGTTCGAGTGCATTCACCCTGAGGAAGAGTATCGGCAGAATGCCGTGTACCTTACCAGCGTAACCTGTCCGCTTGCGGCGTTCAATAAACTCGGGTGGGTGCCCGGAGATCGATAGCTGGAATGCGAACCATCGCCTGGGTGAACGCGAAATGCCTCGCCGCTCAGACAACCGCTATACCTTAAACGAGTGGAGCTGACTATGACTACTGAATCAACCGCTGCAATGACTAATCAGAACTGCGACGTGCTCCTGGAGCGGGTCGAGAATATCTGTTCGAACGGCAAATGGAACGGTCGAGCAGAGATCGGGTTCTGGAAGGACCGCTATTACATGCCGTTTCGTTCGGCATCGGAGCACGAGTGCGACGACGCTCAGATCAGGATGCTGATCTCCGATTCACCACAACCGAACGGCTGGACGCCAAGCACCGACATCGATGCGCCGAACGTTACGGCGGAAGCACATATTCTGGCAACGCCTGATCGACTGTTCGTGTACCTGACGCTGCAAGACCCAGCCACGCCGCAAGACGAACCGATCCACACGCTTTATACGCACAGTGACGACGGCCTTACCTGGAGCGAGCCGGTGCTGGTTTACGAGAAGGACTTTTCTTTCTGGAAGCCCGTCACACACGGCGGCGTACATTACGTCGCGGCCGATATCATGACCGGCAACCCGCGGGTGGAGCTGCTGCAATCGCAGGATGGTATAGATTGGCAGAAAATCTCCACAATCGTGGAAGGTGATTTCACCGAGACCGCACTGCTCTTCCTCAAGGACAACACGCTAGTGGCCTTTGTGCGCCAAGGCCGGGTGGCGCTGGCACGCCCGCCCTACACGGAATGGACGGTTCACGATTGCCCCGTCCTGCATGGTCCCGCGGCCACCCTCGTCGGTGACACGATCCTCGTCAGCGGACGTGTGTTTACCGAGGACTATCCCGACGATCAGCCCGGCAGATCACGTACCGGCTTGTTCGTGTTCGATCCGGAAACGCTACAGTTTCACTGGCAGATGAACATGCTGGCGCAGTGGGGCGGCGATGAATCCTACCCGGACTTCCTGACGCTGGATGACCGGCGCGCGCTGATGGTATGGTACACGGGCGAGCTCTATGAAAAGGGAGTGCCGAAGCAAGCGGACCTGCTGCTGGCTACTCTGAGACTGCAGTAGTAAGTCATTCGCCTGGATGAACGTGGAAACTGCGTCGCTTCGCCTGCGTGAGCTGTTCGGCACACGTAAAATTCCCGCCGAGAACGCCAAGGTCACCGAGACGGACGGCGCTTAGCGCCGTTCCGCAGTCGGTGCATCGATTGGGTTGTCGGATTCGTCCTAACACACATTGACACTCGGTTAGGGACAAATTAGGAACGTGATATTTAGTGCAATGCCGAGAGATCCCAAATTTGGACGGGATATTTAGTGCAACGCAGGGACAAATTAGCAACGGGTTTGCACGCCATGCGAATCGCGTGGCAAATCCCACGTTGCGGCGTATCAGCCGGCTACAGGCGGCTTGTTCAACCGTCAGGTATTTTTCTTTCTCGAATTCGAAAATCCCGAGCAATCCCGAAGGGGCTTTAACATAGATGTTGGATAAAGTAGTGTGTAGAGGACTCGCGGCGTGGAAAGCCAAGGGCCTATCCATCTATCATTAGAGGTAACCTTGTGGCACAACCCATACACCGCAGGCGATCTCAAACGAACAGGCATGGAGCTGCGAGCGCAGCGTCCCGCAATGTTTTCACACGCATAGAATTACTCGGGCGCAGGCTCAAAGAGCGTAATTCTATGCGTGTTTTTACACTCATAGAATTACTCGTAGTTGTCGCCATCATCGCTATCCTGGCATCCATGCTTTTGCCAGCGCTGACGGAGGCTAAAAACAAGGCCAAGCTCATCGCCGACTGTGGCAATCTCAGACAGATAGGGGTTGCGGGCGCTCTGTACACGACCGATCACAACATGCACTTTCCGTTAAATATTTACGGTCAAACGTGGACAAGTGGTCCAGCGAGGTGGCTCGGCAAGCAAGGAACCATTGGCGGCAATGGGGTCACCCAGCGCCCTTTGAACACGTACCTCGGCTACGACACTGACGGTGAGGAAGTCCCGATCGCACGATGCTCGATGGACTACAGCTGGCTCAGAGAAGGTAAGCACAATTTCTACGACGGCTACGGCACCTCCTTTTCTGGGTCGCCCACTGATCATATCTTCACCGGTCTCAGCCCATGCGGCATTCAAGAAATCGGGCCGTTGCCGAACGCTAACGGCAAAAATAAGCCTTGGAAATCGGCTACTGTCGAGAGTATCGATAATCCTACGACGATGGTTTTTATGGCGAATCAAGCAGCAAAAAATCATCTCATGGGGTCATGCCACTATGGCTCGCCGTACAACCAGGATTTCGGCACTTGGGATCCACATGGGGGTTACAGGTTTCCCTTCAGCTTTGTCGACGGACACGTGGCGGTCCATAAGGTGTGGCCCGGCAAAGGCTTCGCGATCGACGCCGGCGGTGATCCGTCGTGGCTGGAGGATATTGACTTTACGGACGGCGTCGGAGGTCAGAACTTAAGTACGGCCTGTGCCGCCCCGGTGGAATTTCGGCTTGGCACCCCACAGCCCAAGCCCCCCTGCCACGATGATCTCCCATGAAGCCGAGTGACCACCGCGTCCTCTTCAACGCCGGCTGCAACTTCCTCTTTGCCGCCGACTACCGACCTGTCGAAGACCGGCCCGGTCGGCTCCGATGGCGATACATCCGGGTCACAAAGTCACGAGGTCATCGCGTCAACCGGGTGCACGACATGAAATGGGTTTTCGCATTCGGGTACGACTCCCGGAAGTCCTCGAATCCTCCGGAATGATCTCACCCTCGCGGATGAAACGGCGCCGTTATCCGTCGTGAAAAGTACTCGTTGCCCGGAGGGTCCTTTTTTCGCACGCCACCATGCATTATACGGGTGCTT
>CAUZJQ010000417.1:0-3787 GCA_963580095.1 Lentisphaeria bacterium
CGCTGGTGCCGAGCTCAAGGATCGGAAACAGGTCGGTCAGGTAATCGCGCAGGACATTGCCGGTCACGGAGACGGTGTCCTTGCCGTCGCGTGCCCGTTCGCAGGTGAAACGCGTCGCCTCGACCGGTGGCATGATCCGGATGTCGAGGCCGTCGGTGTCGTGCTCCGGGAGATACTCTTCGACCTTGGCGATCAGGCAGGTGTCGTGGGCGCGGCCTTTGTCCAGCCAGAACACAGCGGTCACGCCGGTGGTGCGGGCGCGGCTGACTGCCAGCTTCACCCAGTCGCGGATCGGGGCGTCCTTAGTCTGGCACATGCGCCAGATATCGCCGGTTTCCACGGCGTGTTCGAGCAGGGTGCTGCCGGTGCTGTCGATGACGCGCACGGTGCCGTCCGCCGGGATTTCGAAGGTCTTGTCGTGTGATCCGTATTCTTCGGCTTTCTGCGCCATCAGCCCGACGTTGGAGACATTTCCCATGGTGGTGACATCGAAAGCGCCGTGTGCCTTGCAGAAGGCGATGACTTCCTGATAGACGCCGGCGTAGCAGCGATCCGGAATAATCGATTTGGTGTCATGCAGCTCGCCGTCCGGTCCCCATATCTGACCTGAAAGCCGAATGGCTGCCGGCATCGACGCGTCGATGATGATGTCACTGGGCACATGCAGATTGGTGATGCCGCGATCGGAATCGACCATAGCCAGGGCCGGGCGTTCGGCGTAGACTGCCTGAATATCCGCCTCGACGGCAGCGCGCTGATCATCTGGCAGCTCGGCGATCTTGGCGTAGACATCACCCAAGCCGTTGCCGGGCTCGACACCGAGCTCGTCGAAGAGCACCGCATGTTTCTCGAAGACGTCCTTGTAGAAAACGGTCACGGCATGACCGAAAATGATCGGGTCGGAAACCTTCATCATCGTTGCCTTGAGATGCAGCGACAGCAGCACGTCTTGTGCTTTGGCGTCCTCGATCTCCTGCGCGAAAAACTCGCGCAGGGCGCGCTTGCTCATCACGGCGGCATCGATCACTTCTCCGGTCTGCAGCGCCAAGCCTTCTTTGAGGACGGTGGTGCTGCCGTCGACGCTTTCGAGTTCGATGCGCACTTCGCCGGCCGCGTCGACGACGCGGGACTGCTCGCTGCCGAAGAAATCACCGTCGCTCATGTGCGCGACGTGTGACTTCGAGTCGGCGCTCCAGACGCCCATCGAGTGGGGATGCTTTTTGGCGTAGGCCTTGACCGGTGCGGCGACGCGGCGATCGGAGTTGCCTTCACGCAGCACCGGGTTCACGGCGCTGCCGAGAACTTTCGCGTAGCGCGCCTTGATTGCCTTCTCGGCTTCGTTCTCGGGTTCTTCCGGGTAGTTCGGGATGTCGTAGCCGTTGTTCTTCAGCTCCCTGATCGCCGCGGAGAGCTGGGGAATGGAAGCGCTTATATTCGGCAGCTTGATGATATTGGCTGCCGGAGTTTTGGCCAGCTCACCGAGCTCGGCCAGCGCGTCGTTCTGTTTCTGGCTGTCGGTCAGGTTGTCCGGGAAATTGGCGATGATCCGCCCGGCCAGAGAGATGTCTTTCGTTTCAACGTCGATACCCGCAGCTTCCATAGCTGCACGGATGATCGGCAGCAGGGAGTAGGTGGCCAATGCGGGTGCTTCGTCGGTGTGCGTATAGATGATCTTCGACGTCATGCGTTTTCCAGGTTGCTGGTGGTCTTCAAGTTCATAGGGTAGACGACTCGTGAGACTGGTTCAAATAGTGTAATTTTCAGCGTTGTCAATGGAGCGGTAGTGTATAATTCAATATTTCCCAGGGCACCGGCAGCAGTCTGTGCTACATTTGAGCAACAAAAGGAGCGGGCATGATTCATATTGTCAAGGCATCGGAGCGGAAACTTACACCGTTTCCTATTGAGGGTGCGCAAGTACGGGTTTCTGACCCGATCATCGCAGCGGACAACGAACTCTCGGTCGGTTTTACCGAGTACTATGAGACCAGCCGGCTCGATTGGGTCTTCGACTACAACGAAGCATTTCTGATGCTCGAGGGATCGCTCGAGGTTCATACGGACGACGGGGTCCAGCGTTTCGAGGCCGGTGATCTCGGCTTCATTGAGAAAGGCACGGCCGCCACGATCGTCGTGGCCGAGCGGGCGTACCTGCTGCATGTCACCCAGCCGGCATGGTCCGGGGCAGAGCACACAACTGATTGATATCGAACGGCACTGATTTAAGGGGTGAAAAACGCCCCGTACGCGATTGACCAGTGGCTTTATACATGCATTCTTTTTCCGCCCTTATCTTATTGCCATGCTGCATTGTCAATATAATTAAAACCGTTTCTTGCACGGGGCGGGGGTATTCGTGAAAGCGGGAACAGCATCAGCAGATATTACACCGCCTTTGGGTGTCGTGCCGCAGGGGCACGGCACGGCGATTCCTTCGCATTCCGTCCTGGCACCGCTCGAGGTGCGCTGCATCGCCTTTGAGGATGGCGATGACAGCGCTGCAATCATCACGCTCGACGTGATCGGTACGACGCTGGAACTGACACAGCGTATCCGCCGTCGCATCCAGGATGCCTGTGGTATTTCGGCGGACGCTGTTCTGGTTGCCAGCAGCCACACCCATTGCGCGCCGCCGATGCTGCCGATGGCTGGACCGGACCCGGATCTGGATTACATCCATCGGGTCGAGGACGCGGCCGTCGACTGTGCCGTCGCCGCGCAGCAGAATTTGCAGCCGGTGACTATGGGACTGGGCGCCGGGTCGGCCCACTTCAATATCAACCGCCGTCCTTTTTCGGATACGCTTGTGGACCAGGCACTGGCGCCGATGGAAGCGAACTTCGGGGGGATCGTTGATCGCCGCGCACGCGTCCTGCGTATTGACAGCGAGGCCGGTGAACCGGTGGCTGTGTTATTTCATTTTTCCTGCCACCCGACGACGCTTGGCGGCACGGAAGGCTTTATTTCACCTGACTATCCGGGCCTGGCGCGAAGCGGTATCGAGCAGGCACTCGGTTGCCCGGCCCTTTTCCTTCCAGGCTGCTTTGCCAACATCCGGCCGCGAATTATCGGCGCCGACGGTGGTTTCGCGGCTGCGACGGAGAGCGAGCTGCGTTCAGTCGCCGGAGAGCTCGCGTCGAGTGTCGTTGGCACGGTCCGGGCCCTTCGAACCGAAGTGCAGGCCGGTATCCGCGGGCGGGTGGCGGATATCACGATGCCGTTTGGTGCACCAATGGCGCCGGCAAAACTTGAAGCCTATGCCGCGGACGAATCGGAGACTACCCGGGCGCGTTTAATGCGCCAGTGGGCGCTTGAGGTGCAGTCGACAATCGCCGCCGACAAACTGCCGACTGCCGAATCATCGCAGATGCAGATGTTGAAGATCGGGCCGCTGACTATTGTCATGATTCCGGGCGAGCCTGTCCAGGAGATCGGCCACGCGATCGAAGCGGAATGGGATGGCATGGCTGCCTGCCAATCACTTTGGCCATGTGGCTACTGTAACGATCTCATCGGCTATCTGAGTACGGCGCGACACCACGAAGAAGGCGGCTACGAACCGAACGCCTATCCCTACTTCAACCGGCCGTTGCCGTTCAAGGACGAAGAGGCTGTGCTGCTCGACGGCGCCCGTCGTTTGTTGGCGGACTGAGTTTTCGCAGCTTGACGGTCTGGCTGCATCATTTACCTTGTTTCTTCTGTACAATGGCAAGCGAATCAGGGAGCGCACTATGGCAGCAAATCTTCGTATCGGCATGATCGGACTGGATACGTCGCATGTCGACGC
>CAUZJQ010000418.1:0-3787 GCA_963580095.1 Lentisphaeria bacterium
GATCGAGCAGACGGATTTCGGACTGATCTTGCCATTCCTCGACGGTATGCTGGAAGGCTCGACCGATGAAACGATTATCGTGGACTGCAACAACCAGGGGCTGTGGACGGCGCGTCCTGAACTCGAACAGGCTCGCAACCTGGTCCTCACGGAAGGGCTGGCCCTGTCACAGGTGCCGGCGTTGTACAAGAAGAAAGTCCGCGTTGGTTTCTGCTATCGCCTCGGTTACCACCCGCAGGAGTACGACATCGAGGGCCGCGGCCGATCCGGGACCAGTACGTTGTACGACCCCGCACTGCCGAAGACGAACTTCCTCTCACCCGACAGGCTCGAGAAAACACTGAAACTGGCTCTTGATATAGGCGATGGCTACGTTCTGTTTTACAACACGCGTGCCTGCTGGTGGCTAGACAGCATCGAGGCGCGCCCCGCTGCTGATGCACCGATGAACAAGTCGAACCGCTGGGTGCCGCAGGCGTACTGGCAGACACTTGATAAAGCCCGCAGGGCTTTTGACTGACCCTGAACCAAGAGACTTCAAATGACCTGGGCAGACTTCCATCCCGAAATCGTCGAAGCGATGGCCAATATGGAGCCGTGGCCGTGTGAGATCATCCGGACGGGTTGTGGCCCGTGTGGCCAGCCGTCGGTGGTCATGGGGCCGAACGGGGAGCTGGTCGTGGAAGGATTCCGGGCGACCGAGATAGAGGCGTGCTTTGCCGGGCAGCCGCCGCCGCGCGGCGACCTCACCGGCTACGTTTATCACAGCACCGACGGCGGCTTGGACTGGGCAAAACTCTGCGATGTCCCGTTGCACTTCCAGGTGCCGGACGAATGTGACAGGACCTACGGCCCCCAGCTCCAGGGCATGGGCTTCTTGCGCGACGGTACGCTGCTGTCGATTATTCGCAACTACTATGGCAAAGGGAAGATGTCGGTAGACAATGAGACGTTTCACAGCCGTGTCTGGATCACCCGGTCGACCGATCGCGGCGAAACCTGGAACGAACCTGTCGAACTGGACCCGGCACCCTATGAATTGGTCGGCGGCAACAAGGTCCGGTTCCACCAGTTGCGTGACGGTACCGTGCTGATGCCGATGAGTTGTACACGCTGGTCACGCCCGGGCAAGTTGCTGGCGGAGGATGAACGTGTGCTGTGCACCCAGATGTATGCCTCGAGCGACAACGGCAAGACGTGGTCGACAATCGGCAACCTGGGCACACACAGCGACGAGTCGGACCTGCTTGAGTTGCCGTCCGGGCGGATTCTCGCCAGTACCCGGTTCCAGCGGATCAAGATGCCCGATGACCCGCCCGAACTAAATCGCCCCGACGGCGAGCGGGGCGGCAGTGTCTACAAGCAGACGGCTGTCTTTTACAGCGACGACGGCGGCCGGACCTTCAGCGACCACCGGCTCCTCACCGGTTGGTTGCAGCAGACCGCGTGCCTCGTTCGGCTCAGTGACGGCACCGTCGTCCTGCCGTTCGGCCACAAGGACGCGGGGCAGGGGCAGCGGTTCATGATCAGCTATGACGAGGGCGAGACCTGGGGCAAGACCGTTTTTGAACTAAACAAATGCGGCATGTATGCCAGTTCCGTTGTGCTCGCCGACGATACCATCGTCACGGCGTTTGCCGTGGAATGGCATTCCAACGGCCGGAACGAACTTGATGTCCTGCGCTGGCGGGTACCGCCCCGGGAGGTCGTCGAAAAGAATGGCGTCTTCAGGCCTCGACTCGCTGCGATTGGCTGAACCGCAGCGAAAAAGTCGATGTTCGCTTGCTCATGACTTATTTGTCTGCGCCATCGATTATTCGCCGGAAACGGTCAAAGCCCATGCTGAGTGCCACGTTTATCCCGACCAGGCGATAAGGATCCGTGTCGCGGCGGACGAATGGTATATCACCGGCTGCGGAGGTTTGCCAGTGCCGTGCGGTCTTGAATAGGGTCTTGACGATCGTCTCGACACCTTCATCCCAGAACCCGGCCGGGTACGCGAAGTAGGGTGCATCAATCCCCATGACAGTGCGCACGCGTTCGAGAGATCCGGCCATTTCATCCCGGGCCTCGTCCAAATCCCGGACGCCCTGCTGCGGACCGGTCAGGAACAGATGGCGCTTGGTGTGCGGGGCGATGCACCAGCCGGCGGCGCCTAACTGTTCCAGATGTTCCCAGCCCATGGCCGGATAGGCTTCCATCGCCGGCAACGGCTTCCTGTCCGCCAGATCGGTGATCGTGAAGACCGTGGCGCGAAAGCCGTGTTCCTGCAGAATCGGAAACGCGTTCTCGAAGATGTTGAGACGGTTGTCGTCGAAGTCGATCGCCACAGTGCGCCCGGGAAGCGTCGCACCGTCATAGAGCCAGCCAGCCAGATCATGGTGGGTGACTGCGGTAAACCCTTGAACGACAAGATATTTCATTTGCCGATGGAACTCACTCAGGTTGATGCGCCCTTCATCATTCGGCACCGTCGTCTCATGATCGGGATGGACTCGATGATAAGTGAGAATAGGGATATTGTTGGTCAATGTGACCCCCTTGCCAGTCCAGTTGATGCTTTGGGCGTCGCCCCAGGCACGGTGTTGACTTTTTTGCCATGCGGCCTTGGTTCTGCAGCCGACATGTCCACGCCCACGATCGGCTCCCCCCGCAGGGGGCGGCCTCGGATCCGAGGTGGCAGGCGTTGTGCAGCAGTCGTTGTGCAGCAGTCGTTGACGAGCACAATACGGTGTGTCGTCGGCAACCGTTTGTCAAACGAGAATGGTTCACACTGGCTCCCCAGCTACTAAAGGATAGAGGCTGTCTGATACGGATTTGGACGGGGGGGGGAGGGGGAGAGGGGATTTTTTTTTAGCCAAAGGGGTTGCAATTTGCTCGCCAATTAACGATACCATCTACAGATAGGGCGCGGAAAAACGCCTGTCACAATCTAATTGCCTATAAAAATTTGGGCATAAAACAAGCGGAGAAATGCGATGAAAAAGCTATTCACCCTGATCGTCGGGTTGTTGCTTGTCGGTACATTCACGGAAGCCCAGATATCCAGGACAATTACCTACCAGGGCGTACTCAAGGATGCCAGTGGCGCCAGGGTCACCGGCACAGTAGCTTTGGACCTCAACATTTATGCGACCACAGGTGGCGGCTCACTGTATAGCGACAGCCACGCCAGCGTAGACGTTGCCAACGGTCTGTTCAGCCTCGTTATCGGCACCGGCAGCGGCGGCGCGATCAGCCTGCCGTTTGACCAGCCGTACGAGCTTGGTGTCAGCATCGATTCCGGCGCGGAATTGTTGCCGCGCACAAGTTTGACCGCCGCACCGTACGCGCTCAATGCCGGCGGGGTCAATGTTTCCGGCGGCAGTGCCGGCGACGTACTGACCAATGACGGCAACGGCAATGGTGCCTGGGGCGCGGCTGGAGCCGGCCCGCAGGGGCCACAGGGTAAGGCCGGTGCGGATGGTGCTGCCGGCACCGCCGGCACCGCCGGCACCGCTGGTGCCGACGGTGCGCAAGGTGATCCCGGACCGGTCGGATCGGAATTCTGGGATGGCGATATTGCCGGGAATATCCACAGCGCCAACAGCGGCAACGTCGGTATCGGGACCACGGTTCCAGATGGCAAGCTGCATGTTGCCGGCATGATCCGGGCTGATGCCCATATGGTGATTCCGGATGACTACGAATTTATGTGGTCAGGTACAGGTACCTCGATCGGAGGAAGGCCCCATAAAATTTACTTTCAGGTCGGCTCAGGGATTCCCATGCAGATTATGAGTGATAA
>CAUZJQ010000419.1:0-3782 GCA_963580095.1 Lentisphaeria bacterium
TTCAGCGTTTATCCCAGGGCGGGTCACCAGTCACCTTGCCTTCTTGCCATGCACATCCGTCAGCCGCACCGGCTTGCCCCTCTTCTGGGCCAGCCGTGCCGCGGTCGCGATGGCTATGCACTCCACCATTTCGTCGTGGCAAGCCTGGGGTTTCCGGTGCGGACCATCTTCTTGATTTTCTCCAGGGCTTTCGCCATTAGATCCCCTCTCCCTGGATCTAGTTGCCCCAGATGTCAACTTCACACAGCTCGAAGGCCGCCGGGGCCTTCCGAGCGGTGAAATCGAACCGAACGTAACGGTAGCTGCCGTCCCTGGGACTATCGACATTCTTACCCTTCCCGGAGCGGTCCGCGTCGTTCAGGTAAAGCCGGGCTGTCTTCACTTCGATACCCGCGACTTCTTCGGCTGTGGAAGCGAGCCGCAGCCACTTCATCCCGTCCTTGCTGCCGCTGACAGTAAGTGACGGCATCGTGCCTGAGAATACCAATCGGCACTGGATCAGCGGTTGATCCGATTTCAGATCGAATGTAATCCCGATGGGCGCCGGATCCTTCCAGGCGACGACCCATTTGGGCGTTTCCGCTTCGATGTGGGCAAGCGTCGAGCGTTTGTACTTGTTGCGCGTCTCGAACGCGGCCAGGCGATTGGTCAGGTGTCCCGTCTTGAACGGCACATTCGCCGCGGCCACGTCAGCCATGGCGTCCGGGGCACGGCTGTAGGAATACGTGCCCTTCAAGTCGCGATTGTTCGGCTCCAACAGCGACCCATTGACGTCATAGACGTAATTGTTGGTTAGGCACATACCCGACTCCTTGCGATAGATGTCCGTCTTGTACGGCGGCAGCTTGAAGCGCCAGATGTCGTGGCCCGTCTTGACACCGGCCGATGCCTGGATCGCGCCGATAAATTGCACGACCGGTGAACCCTGAGCGACGGTCGAACGCTTCTGCGGATGCTCATACACCGCATAGAACGGGTCCGCGGCAAAGTAATAAACTTTGCCTTCGCCGTAGGGGTGCATGGTGATTGCCGGGTCGCCGTTGGGGAATGTCGCGATCGTCACCACCGTATCGTTGACCACCTCGACACGCTGACCGGGCACCAGTGCCGAGAGTCCGAAGCCGTCGGGCAGGTCGAGATGCTCGCTGGCCTTGACTGTCATAACAGCTTCGCCCTTGCGCGGCTCGATTCTGCGAACCCCGGAAAGCGCCTCCCACGCCGCGCCGAACTTTTCGCCGTTGATGTTCCAGGTGAACGCCTCGGGGTCCGTCACGATGAGCACGCCGCCGTCGCGGGCGTACGCCTTGAACTTGTCGAGGAGCTCCGGGTATTCGTACGTCGCCCATGGAACGACGGCTGTCTTGTAGTCGCTCAGGTCACGCGTTTCCCGAACGATCTGGCGGTCGCTGACGAAGTGGAACCAGTTCTCCAGGCACGGCCCCAGCGCTGCGTAGGCCGTGAGATGCCGGTCGTTGTCGCCCGACAATCCGCCCCACTGGTCGGTGACCGTAGTGATCGAGGAAAAGAGGATTGCGGAGTCCGCGGTTTCCGGCATCTTCGGCAGTTTCATCTTACGAATGACCTGCGACAATTCGAGCATCGCGTTCCATTTGAACGGCTCGGTATACATCCCGTCCGCCAGCTCCGCCTCGAAAAATGCACTGTTCATCAAGTGCAGGCTTTCTCCGCCATTGCGGAAGATCTGGCTGAAGCACTCCCGGATATACTCCGGATCGCGCACCGGCATCTGGCGTTTTGCCATGTGCATCATCATCCAGATCGGTTTGCTGGACAGGTCGACGTAGAGCTTGGTCGTGCCGCCGGGACGGACCCAGTCGAAGAGGGTATCGGTCTGGCCTCCGACGACCTGGCCGCCGTAAATATCAAATCCGGCGGCCCACGCCTCGATGTCTCCGGACGTGGCCGTGCTGCCATGGGTCGGGCCCATAATCTGCACGTCCGGATTGATCTGTTTCGCTGCCTCATACCCCTCGACGAAAGATTCCGTCAGCCGGTCCCAGGCCCAACGGGCGTAGGCGATGCGATCGAACGGGTCACCGTCCGCGTATGATTCAGGCATGCCGTACTTGCCGAAGCCGTAGTCGCGGCGGATTATCTTGTCCGCCTCTTCAACTTCCTTGTACCACTTGTCTCGTGGGATCGGGCGATTTGCCCAGCCGGTCCAGAGTTCGTCGAAGTGACGGACGAAATCGTGTTCGTGGTTGCGGGCGCGTTCCTCGACCTGGCGGCTCATTTCCTTCAGGTACCGTGGGTCGAGAATCCAGCCGCTGCCGATGTGGACCGGCGGCAGATCTTTGTCCGGCAGGCAGATCAGTGGTCTGCCGCGGGGTACGTCTACAGCTTCGCCATAGGTGAGGATGCCGCGTTTTTTGTATTCCGTCTCGTCCCGGTGGCCGTAGCAGGGGATGTTGTAGGCCGCGGCCTCATCGAGTGCTTCGCCGAGAACAAAGCGGTTGCCGAACCGCTTGCCTGCAAACCGAAGTTTCGGGGGACTGTTTGCCCCCCTGTCGTTCTTCCGGCCATCGTACTTGAGGCCATATGGCGGGAAGATCCCCGGCGTCGACTTTTCGCTGAACAGCGCTTCGAACAGCGGGTCCTCGACTTCAAAGCCGGTGACCTCATAGAACTGTACCTTGCGTTCAGTCGTCTTCGGCAGCGTGGCTGTGCCATCGTTCTTCGTATAGATGCGGACATTGTCAAACCGCCCGGGTGCATAGACCGACATCCCGACCCGATCGAAGCCGGGTTTCGTAATGGGCTTGTCGTGAACGTAGGAAACGATGACCTTGCCGTCAACGGTGAAGGTGATGTTCTTCCCCTCACGCTGGCAGATGACGTGGTGACGTTTGCCCGGCACAATAAGCACATTGGCGCGACCCACGATCTCCTGACGCGCGATCAGAAACGACAACTTGTTGCGCTGTCCGCCGAAACCGAAATAATAGCCGCTCGATTCCTGCCCCAACTCAGCGTTCAACACACCACTTAAATCGCAGGGTTTCGTTGAGTCGGTGACCGCTTCGTATTCCAGCCGGACGTCGCCGGTAAAGAGCCAGTTGGAGACGATGTGGGCGGAAGCGGCCGCACTGAGCATCTTGTTCTCGATCGTCCAGTCGCCCCGCACGGTCCGCCAGTTGTCTCCGAGCCCGGTGCGGTTGAAGTCATCCGAAAACTGAAGCTTCCATCCCTCGGCTTCGGCCGCTGCGCCTGCCATGTCCAGTGCTTGCTGCCCAGGTACGTTTTGTGTAGCGAGTATCAAAGCGAGCAGACAGGTCGCTCGCCAGACCGTTTTTTTCTTGAATGTAATGTGCAACTTTCAGCTCCTTTGCTACCCTGACAAATAATGGCGTGGCCCGCTGACAGGGCTATGCCATGCATTGTGTGTGTGTGGGGGCAATATAAGATCTAACATTCAATAGTCACGCTCAGAGATCGTGGCTTTGCTCCTGCTGTTCATCAAGCCTCTCAATTACCCGGCTACCCGAGAAAAATGATGAGGAGTAGAGCGGAAGTGTTCGAAGGGTTGCCACAAAAAAAACAACAGGTCAAGGGGAAAATCCCTGGCGTAGTGGCCGTGCGGCCTTGTCCCGTTATCACGTTGCCAAGCTTGCAACGGGATTTGCAGCCGGCCGTACTTCGCATAGTGTACACACTCGCGCAACCATTCACGCAACCAGTCTGACCGATGATCGCAATCGTTGACTACAAAGCCGGCAACCTCACCAGCGTGCGCCTGGCGTTCGAAGCGCTGGACACCGAAG
>CAUZJQ010000420.1:0-3757 GCA_963580095.1 Lentisphaeria bacterium
CGACAGGTGCTTCAGCTTCGACAGGTGCTTCAGCTTCGACAGGTGCTTCAGCTTCGACAGGTGCTTCAGCTTCGACAGGTGCTTCAGCTTCGACAGGTGCTTCAGCTTCGACAGGTGCTTCAGCTTCGACAGGTGCTTCAGCTTCAGCGGCGGGTTCCTCGGCGGCGGGTTCCTTGGCGGCGGGTTCCTTGGCGGCGGGTTCCTTGGCGGCGGGTTCCTTGGCGGCGGGTTCCTTGGCGGCGGGTTCCTTGGCGGCGGGTGGCGGTGGCTTGACCGTCTTCATCGACACGCCCTTGCGGACCCTTTCGATGATCGCCGCTACCGTCACCGACGGCTGGGCGCCATTGGTGAGCCAGTAGTCAACCCGGTCCATATTGAGATTCTCGTCTTCGTGCCGCGGATCATAGAGGCCCAGCACCTCGAGGAAGCGGCCGTCGCGTGGACTGCGTGAGTCGGCAGCAACGACGCGAAAGCAGGCCTTGTTGCGGGTGCCAGTGCGGCGTAGTCGTAAACGTACCATGATTGAAGTGTCTCCGAAACAGCTCTGTAGAGTTCCATTGTTAGCCGGCCAGTGTGTGCGTCCAAATCCACGACACAGGCAGAAATAGAAATCGAGAAAAACCGTTACAATAAGACCATGGGGACGCTGGCGCAAGCCGCGCCGATGCAAAAAAATCGACGCCGCAAAGACCGCCAACAACATGACGCCGCCAACCCCGGGGCATAATCAATTAGCCAAGCGTGACTTGGCTTGGTCACTTCAGTTCTCCACGAACCGGAGGTTGTCCGGCCTATCCAACTCCTCCCCGGAGCGTCGGGATAGCGGCCGGCAAGCGAGGATGAATTGTTCGCGCTACGGGCTCAAGAACTCGTATACATGAGGCTCATAAGCCGTGAACATATCTGTAAATCCGGCTTCCCTCGGTTTGATCGTCCTTTCCTCAAACAGCACTTTAATGTCCTTGGTCATGAGCGAACGATCCGCAACCGACACTTTTGCATCGATCAAATGTTTCGACGTATTAACGGCAATCAGATAGAGCTTACCGTCTCTTCTGCGCAGGCTGTAGTCGATCTCCTCCGGTTCGACAATGATCTCGGGCAGAGGCTCCTGTTGCAACGTCGTCAATATCGAAAACAACTCCATTAACTCACGGTACAGGCCGGGGTAAACCGACCAATGGCGGGTGTATGATGGGGCGAGACCGCCATGGCCGGTGTTGAATCCGATGCCCGCCGCCCCGCGCATGAGTGTCAGGTAGCACGCGCAGCGAATCTCCTCCGCCGTCCGGCTGTCTGGACTGGGGACGGAGTTGCCGATCCAGAATTTGAAGGCTCGGCCTGGTCCAATGATGCTCCGGACTTTCTCCAGGTCCCTTGTAAGGTTCGTGATCAGGCTCGGTGCATACGACGAACTCCAGTACGCTATCTCGACGATGTCAGCAACATCTTTGTAGTCCGGCAGATACTTCGGTCGATCGACATGAATCGAACTGAGATGATGCGGATCGATGCGCTTGACGAACTCATTGATTCGACGGCACTCCGCCACGTTGTCGAGAGCAGTCCGATGCTCCACGGTGCCCCGGTACATCGGCAGGTGTGCTTCGTACTTGAGTAATCGGCAGAGCAACGTTGGGTCGGATCTGCGCTCGAGTACTTCTTTGCGGATGTCCGCGTACATCTTCTCTTCTTCGGGCATCAGGATAAACGTCTCGGTTTCCGTCCGTGTCACCCACGGCAAATTAAGTCGCGGCCACCCAAGCGGTTTGGCAATGGAAAGCGAGCCCAGATCCCCGTAGGTCGCAATATTGAAACTGTCCCTGGCAAACGGGGAAGCGGGAGACCAACCCTCGGCAACGAACGGGCAAAACGGCTTCCCGTCCAATAGGATGATTCCGTCGGAACGAATGGTCGCCTTCAATGCAGAGGGCGCCGCGGGAGCCGGCTCCAACTGTCTCTTAATGAATATCCGGTGAGCCGCGTGAATTGTTTTTTCCTGCTCATCGCGCAGCGCCACCGAGACCACATACCGGCCGAGGGGCCAGTCCGCAATTTCGAGGGAGATTTCGTATTTTTTCCGGCCATTAAACAGAGGGAACTCCCTGGCAGCGACCAGTTCGGCCCGCGCATCCCGTATCTCCAGCTTCAGGTCATATCCTGTGTCAGTCTCAGCAGTGAGTTCGATTTGCATCCAGCCGAAGTCCGGCGGATAATAGAACCGGTCCATGTGAAGGTCGACCTTAGGATCGACATCGGGAGCGAGTATAGCCTTCTCAACCGCCTGCGCGAATGCGCCCGAATCAGCGGCGACTCCGAAGACCGCCAGGGCAAATTGTTCCGGCCGGTTGAATCCCTCAGCACCCGTCCACGAAGAGAATTCAC
This sequence comes from Lentisphaeria bacterium, assembly GCA_963580095.1. Classification (GTDB taxonomy): domain Bacteria; phylum Verrucomicrobiota; class Lentisphaeria; order JABSQK01; family CAJWLW01; genus CAJWLW01. The sequence goes on from CAUZJQ010000420.1 coordinate 2,386, forward strand.
CCACCTCTTTCAGCCGCCATGAGCGGCAAAAGTTGACGCCCCAGACTGCGGCATTCGCGGGTGCGGCACCGTCGAGCGAGTCAAACGGTATTTTGATCTCTGCCTCCCAACTCCGCTCGTTGATCGTCGTCTTGCGTTCCCAATTGGGGTTCCAATCTTCTTTCCGGCTCCACTCGCTCAGATCGCAAACCGCCTCGTAGTGGATGCCGGCAGGATTGATCACAAAGTGATAATAGGTCGTGCGGTCACAGTTCGTGTCGAGAAACAGTTCCACGTTGTCATCGCCGAAGATGTCATTCGAATCGTTCTGCTCTGTGTTGGCCCTGATTCTGTCCGGCGCACTCGCATGACACGTAAAGGCAACGTAGAGATTGGCAGCATCGTAGGTAATGCGCGCGGTAGTCTGCTCGGTGGGAGACTTGCCGTTCACTCGGACAAAGCCTGACAACGGTTGGGCATCGCGCCAGCATTGATCGGAAAGCTTGCCGTCAATTGCGGGAAGTGTGGACGTCGGAGCCACGGACAGGCGCTTTTCTGCCACAGCAGCCCCTGCCGACAACATGAGCGCAACAAAGGTCAACTGCAGTTTGTACATGATGATCATTTCTCCGTTTGACTTAATCTGGACAGATGAACCAAGGGACCAGTATAAAGCCGTTTATGATTTTGGCTCGTCTCGATTACGTCCGGTCACGGGAAAGCGCAGGGTCCATTAGTGACGTGCCCCCCCCCCACGGGTTGAAGAGGCCGATCGGGAAATTCGCGAGAAGTACGGATTCGGCAAATAGGGCATGCCGACGTCTTGCGCCGAATAATACAATCCTCGACTCAACCGGGGTATCGGCTCTTATCTAGGTGCCATTCTTCCCCGTTCCCTATTTATATCTCTCCTGACTGAAGTGCCTATAATCGGTGTTTCGCCTTTTCGTACAACGCCCAGGCCTGCGACAGCGTCTCGCGTTGGTGGGCGTCAGTTTCCCATGGATCGCCGCCAAGCGTGGTGCGGACTTCCACGGACATGTACGGCCGTTCGTTGTCGCACATGCCGATTGCTTCGGCTTTCAATATGACGTCGGCAATCTTCTGGGGCCCGATGATGCCGGGCGGGCCGAACGGCTGATGGGTATCGCCGTACACAGGGGACTGCAGGTCGAGGACAGGATTGGCAAAATGAATCTGAGTGACGGTGTGCCACGACGCTTCGAGCGAGTCACAGAGGTCTTCGCCATTCAGTGCGATGTGCGACGAATCCCAACAAACGCCCATCTGCGGATAGTGCTTACGCACGCGCTCGGCGAGCGGTACAAACTCGGAGGTTGGGCCAATCACCCCCTTCTTATGCGCCTCGCGATCCATCGGTTCGAACAACAGG
>CAUZJQ010000421.1:0-3756 GCA_963580095.1 Lentisphaeria bacterium
GGCACCAGTGGCGGATGTATTGCCTCGACAAGCACACCGGCGAGATCATCTGGGACCGCCTCGGGTATGAGGGGCTACCGCGCAGCCGCCGGCATGCCAAGGCGTCGCAGGCGAATTCGACGCCGGCCACCGATGGTCGCTATGTCGTCACCTTTTTCGGGTCTGAGGGGCTCTTCTGCTACAACACCGCAGGTGAGCTGCTTTGGTCCAAGGATCTGGGCGACCTGAGCGCCGGCTGGTTCAAGCAGAAGGATTCCCAATGGGGCTTCGGCAGTTCACCGGTTATTTACAAAGACAGGGTCATCGTGCAGTGTGACTGCCAGTCCCAGCAGTTTATCGCTGCCTTCAGCCTGGCAACGGGTGAAGAGCTCTGGCGGACGCTGCGTGAGGACTATCCCACCTGGGGCCCGCCGACGCTGGTGCAGACGCGCGACCGGGCCCATGTCATCGCCAACGGCTACAAAGAGATCGCCGCTTACGACGCCGATACGGGTGCCCGCATCTGGTGGATGCGCGGCGGCGGCGACATCCCTGTGCCGGCGCCGATGCTGTCGCGCGGTCTGATTTACATCACCAACAGCCACGGTGGCCAGTCACCGATCTACGCCGTGCGCCCGGACGCCACAGGCGATATCACCCTGACCGGCACCGACAACAGCAGTGACTACATCGCCTGGTCCATCCGCAAAGGCGGTGCGTACATCATCACGCCCGTGATTGTCGGTAACTACATTCATGTGCCCAGGTTCAACGGTGTCATGAGCTGTTACCACCGCAGGACGGGCAAGCGTCAGTATCAGGAACGCATGTCGACTACGCCCGGCGGTTTCTGGGCCTCTCCGGTTGCGGCCGATGGCAAGATTTACGTGCCTGCTGAATCCGGCGATGTCCATGTCTTCAAGGCCGGCCGGCGTTTCGAGCGGCTGGCCACCAACCCGATGGGCGAACACTGCATGGCAGCGCCGGCAATTTCCGAGAATACCTTGTTCATCCGCACCATCAACCAGGTGGTTGCGATCGCCTATACCGCGGTGCCGTAGTAGCTTCGAAATACGCATGGACGATCTGGCAACACGCGTAAGTGCGTTCATCACAGAATCCGGTATGCTCGACGGTGCTGATTGCCTTCTGGTCGGCTTCAGTGGCGGCTCCGACAGCACCGCACTGCTGCTCCTCCTTGCCGAGCACTACAGCAATATCGAAGCGGTTCATCTGCACCACGGCCTGCGTGCGGACGCGGCAGACGACGACCGTGACTGGTGCCGTGCCTTCTGCGCGCACCGCAATATCCCGTTCAGCAGCGCCGAGCTCGACGTGCCGGCGCACCGGTTGCCGGGTGAAAGCGTCGAGATGGCCGCCCGCCGCCAGCGGCTCGAGTACTGGGCCGACCGTGCTGCCGATGATGAATCGACGGTCGTTGCGCTGGGGCATCATCTCGACGATCGCCTCGAGACTTTCCTGCAGCGCCTCTTTCGTTCCAGCAACGCCAGTGGCCTTTGCGGGCTCCGCAATACTTCGAGGGTTGCTGGCGTGCGCTTCGTCCGGCCGCTGCTGTGTATCCGGCGGCAAGAGATCTTATCCTGGCTCGAGCAGCATGGCGTCAACGATTATCGAGTTGACGCCTCGAATACCGACGAGTCGATTGATCGCAATCGTATCCGTGCCCAGCTGACGCCGTTGTTCGAGACCTTCAATACGACGGGCGCTCTTGCCAGTCTTGACCTGCTCGAGCAGGATGCCTTGTGCCTCGAGCGCCAGGCCGCGGCGGTGCTGGGCGATACCGGCGAGCTGTCGATTGACATACTGCAGGGTACCGACCCCTGCATGTGGCCACGGTTGCTGCGCCAGTGGGGCCAGCGACAATACGGTTTTGACCTGACGCTCCGTCGGGCTGCCATCGAGCGCTTGCGGAACGTGCTTGACCGCGCGTCGGATTCCTGTCGGATCGACCTTGACGGCCGTTTTTTTCTGCAATTTGAAAAGGGGCGTCTGTATCTGAGGGCGAAAGATAGCGAGCCCGACGCCGTGTTCACCTGGAAGTGGCGTGAGCAGGTGGTCCTGGAGACCGGCACGTTGCGTTTGGAATCGCGACTTGTCGAAATGCCGGCGGACAGGTGCGGTGACGACTCCTGGTGCGAATACTGGGATGCGGAACAGCTCGGTAACGAATTGACGCTGCGGCCACGGCAGCCGGGTGACCGAATGTTGCCGTTTGGCGGCGACCAGGTGACACGGGTGAAGAAGCTGCTGTCGAACTCACCTCTTGGCGGCAGGGTCAAGCGATCGCTGCCGATTGTGTGCCATGTCGACGGCACAATCCTATGGGTGCCAGGCGTCCGCCGTGCTGCGGTCGCCAAGGTGACAGCCGAGTCGTGCGAGGTTGTGCAGTTGACGTGTCAGCTTTTGCCGCATCGCTGAATCGCTGGCCAGCGCCGCGAAATCTCTTGGCAAGTTCGGGTTGAATTACGATAAACGGCTGGCCTATTCTGCAAGGACTTTAACATCACTCCAGGCCGTTGAGACTGATCCGAGTCTCAGGACACGCGGCACGTTTTCTGATAAGCGTAAGCAGCAAAGCAGTGCTGCTTACGCTACCTCAAAACACCAAAGACGGATTCGTCCCCGTATACTTTCTGTGCCGTTGAAGCGGTGGCAGTCGATTGACAACAGGACCTTCCCAGAGAGGAACGGTGAGCTGAAGAAGACGGCCGTCAAGACAGGGAAAAAAGTTGGATCTGGCGTTTGCCTTTTACTTTCCATGCTTTAGGTTTTCCCCTGTTAACTAATCAAGGACCCCAACCCACAACGGAGAAACATGATGAAAAGCATCTATCGTTTCGCTCTTATGCTCGTAGTCGCAATGTTCGTAATTGGTAGTACAGGTTGCGCCAAGAAAGAAGAAGCTCCGGCAGCGGACGCTGCGGACGCTACCACTGAAAACGCCGATGCTGGCGTGGAAGAAGCTGACGTCGAGAAGTAATCCCGAGCGAGATAAGCTCGACAGGTAATCTTATATTTTGGCTTGGGTGACAAGGTTCCATAGGAACTTGTCACCCATGCCTTTTTTTTATGACTCGTATAGTATACAGAATATACTGCCCCGAAATTCAGGGTGACAAGTAGCCGGACCTAAGCCTGAGTCTTCCGACGATAAGCCCTGCTGCACCGGTGTGTCTACGTAACGTGTATTCGCCGTGAAACGGGGCTTTTGGCTGGCGCAAAAACCGGCAGTGCCGGACACTTTTGCAACTGCCGCACGGAGCGGCAGCGCTGGGAATACATGGCAAACGTTCGCCTATTATGTCTCGCGCTCTCGGATCTTATTCTTTTGGCGCTCGGCTTTTTCGCGCATCTTGCTGATCTCGGCGGCCAGCGCCTCTCGCATCTGGTCAACCTTGACGGTGTCGTCGCCTGCCTGGTCGATCTGTTGTTGCGACATGATCTCGGCTTCGGCAATTTTCGCCTTGAAGCGGTTGTCGACTTCGGCAATCTCGGCCTTTTGCTGGTCCGTCAATTTCGGCGTAGCATTACCGCCGAACTTTTCCATCGCGAGTTCATAGGCGCTTTTCATGGGGTTACTCCGGAATCGTCTTGTGGCGGGAAATCGTAGATATTCTCGAAAAGTTCGACTAGGTGTTGACAGAACGATTCATCGTCGGGGCCGTCGACTTGGATCGTAACGATCGTGCCCGGGGTAAGGGCGAGAGCGATGAGGGCCATCATGGAATCAAGGTCGTTGCTACCGTTGGCTGATGA
>CAUZJQ010000422.1:0-3755 GCA_963580095.1 Lentisphaeria bacterium
TGCGAAAATGGCCTTCGATAACGCCGGTAACCTTCTCGGTTTCGAGAACCGCCGGGACAGTGTCCAAAGCTACGCGCTATATTCCATCGATACTGCGACGGGCGCGGAAACCTTCCTGAGTTCGTATGAGGATGGGGGAGTGGATTGCTGTTTTGGTTTTACGTACTCGTCGCTTGATGACGAGTTCATATTTTCCCCTCGGATTGGCGGGGGGCAGTCGCAGTTGGAGACGATTGATCCAACAACGAGCGCGAGAACAACGGTCGGCCCTACGGGGCTTGGTCTTATGAACGGCTTGGCTGGATCCGTCGCCGGTGCTGTATACGGAAGCCTGAGAACAACCAATACAGGGCTGTACAGCGTCGATGGCAATACCGGCGCGGCAACCCTCGTTGGTTCGACGGGCATCGGTATTAATAGTATGTCATTCGGCGATGAGGTGGCTGTTCCGGAACCTGGGATGATCGGGATCTTAGGTCTTGGCCTCGTCGGTCTCGGCTATGCAAGGCGCCGCCGCAAGGTCTGACCTTTCCTATATAAAGTTTCCGGCAGCGGTCTTTCGAGGCTGCCGTTTTCTTTTGTGGGATAGAGTCCGCTTCGGGTCAGAAGCGGACCTCCGATGGACCCCGAAACTACATCCGCTTAGACCCTGAAAGCGGACATGCCCAGTCAGACACGAATTTGTCCCACTCCAACCAGCTTTCTGAGCGAAGTCTGCCATTCCCCCTTTTAGCCCGCCGTCGCCGCCCTGACGTAGCGAAAGCGGATGTACAAAATCGTCGTCGGGCGAATGATCTCGGACGAACTGCAGAGATAACGGAATGGATTCTTCATCCACGACGCCTATGGAACGAGCCCACTCGCCTCAGGCCGATTTGCTCTGACAATGCCCTTCCACCGCCTAAATTATCGACGCTTGATAAAGGCAGGCTCAATCGACACGATCCGCACCCATGACCAAACTGCCAATCGACGACATATTACCGGAACTCTGTGCAAGCCTTGAGCACACCCCTAACGCCGTTATACAGGCCGCACCAGGCGCGGGGAAAACCACGCGGATTCCTCTAACGTTAATGGGTGCACCCTGGCGGGACGGCGGCAGGATTATCATCCTGGAGCCGCGTCGTCTGGCGACAAGGGCGGCAGCCCGGCGTATGGCGCAAACGCTGGGCGAGCCCGTCGGAAAAACAGTTGGCTACCGTATCCAACTGGACAACAAGACAAGTCCAGACACCATCATCGAGGTCGTCACCGAAGGCATTCTGACCCGCCGCCTGCAGAGAGATCCATCTCTGGAAGGCGTGTCGGCTGTCATCTTTGATGAGTTTCACGAACGTAATTTGCAGGCTGACCTGGGCCTGGCCTTGTGCCTGGACTGTCAGGCGGGCCTGCGTGAAAACCTGCGCATTCTGGTGATGTCGGCCACACTGGACGTAGGCCCGATTGCTAAATTAATGGGAGACGCCCCCGTTATTGCAAGCGCGGGTCGTGCTTTTCCCGTCGAGACCCGTTATCTGGGCAAACCACCCGTTGACCGTTTCCGGGACACTCTCTGTCCGGCTGTGTCTTCGGCTGTAAAACACGCTTTGAGAGACGAAATCGGCAGTATACTGGTTTTTCTGCCCGGTGAAGGCGAAATCCGGCGAGTTGAGAAGCTGCTGAACGATTCATCGTTGCCCGGTGATGTAGACGTGCTGCCACTCTACGGGGCACTTCCCCAGAACCAGCAGGATCAGGCCACATCCCCGCCACCTTCCGGACGGCGGAAAATTGTTCTCGCGACATCCATTGCCGAGACCAGCCTGACCATCGAAGGAATTCGGGTGGTGGTCGATGGTGGACAGTCCCGCAATCCCAGGTTCGACCCCCGAAGCGGCATGACTCGGCTGTTCACGGAACCGGTTTCACTGGCGGGCGCTACGCAACGGCAAGGCCGTGCCGGTCGAATAGAACCCGGCATCTGTTACCGGCTCTGGGACAGGGCAGGGGAAGGTGCCTTCAGACAGTTCTCTCAACCTGAAATTCTCGATGCCGATCTGACCCCGCTGGCCCTGGATTTGGCGAACTGGGGTATTCATGATTCTGACGCCTTGAACTGGCTGACACCGCCCCCGAAAGCCCCCTTGGACCAGGGGCAGGACCTGCTGAGACTGTTACAAGCCATAGACGATCAGGGCAGGATCACCGCCCATGGACGTGAGATGGCCAAGCTGCCCATGCACCCACGGTTGGCACATATGGTAATCGAGGGCGCAAAATCAGGTTGGGCTGATATTGCCTGTAATGTCGCCGCGTTGCTTACAGACAGGGATATTGCCCAGCGGGATGGCCGCAATCCTGTAGCGGTGGATTTGACCTTACGGGTGAGCGCCCTGAAGGGAGAGCAAACAAGCCTGACCATAAACCGCAATGCCCTCAGTCGAACTAGGGCACTCGCAAAGCAATGGCTGAGACGTGCGCCCAGGAAAACCCGTCACGATCACGCATTGGATTTATTGCCGGATGAACAGATTGGCGCTTTGGTCGCGCTCGCCTATCCGGACCGAATTGCAGAACGCCGCCCCGGCGGAGAATCCCGTTACCGCATGAGCAACGGCAAAGGAGCTGTGCTGCCTGCTGAGGATGCTTTGCGTGATGCTCCCTATGTGGCGATAGCCTCGGTCAACGGTGACGCCAGGGACGCCCGCATTCGAATAGCAGCTCCCATATCTGGCGCAACGATTGAACACCTGTTTGAGAACGAGATACGGGAGGGGGAAGCCGCTGTCTGGGATAGCCAATGCGGCTCTGTGATCGCCCGCAGGCAAAAACGCCTCAATGCCCTGGTGCTCCACGATGCCCCGGCCAAAAACATTCCTGGCGATCAAATTGCGAATGCCCTGGTTGATGGCATACGCGACGTCGGGCTGGATTGCCTGCCCTGGGGCAAGGAAGCCACAGGATGGCGGCAGCGGGTGCTGTGTTTTCAGCAGGCCACCGGTAACGGGCCCGACTTGTCGGATAGCACCTTACTTGAGACACTTGAAGAATGGTTGCTGCCCTATCTGGTAGGCATGAGCCGATTGCAGCATCTGAAATCACTGGACATGCTGGCCATCCTGAAAGCCCGGTTGGACTGGTCAGCCCTGCAAACGATGGATAAACAGGCACCCAGCCACTTCACCGTTCCCAGCGGGGCGAGCATCCGAATAGATTACACCGATCCGACGGCACCGGTGTTGCCGGTAAAATTACAGGAAATGTTTGGGGCAACCGAGACGCCAAGTATCATTGATGGGGCAATTGCGCTGAGTATACACCTCCTGTCCCCGGCAGGACGGCCATTGCAAATCACCCGGGGCCTTCAGGCTTTTTGGAGCAACACCTATCCGCAGGTAAAGGCCGAGATGAAAGGGCGCTACCCCAAACACCCCTGGCCCGACAATCCCCTGGCGGCAGTGCCGACACGGCATACGAAGAACAAAATGAATCAAAAATAATACGATGCAGCCATTCGACCAGGACAGCTGAGCCGTCTTGTTTGGGAGGAAGAAGCATTCGAACACCAGCTACGGGATTGCCTGCAAGGGTTTGAGACCACCGTTTTCTTTTGCGCCGTGTCCGCTACAGGTCACAAGTAGCCGTTCCGACGGTGCCTCGCGCATGTCCGCTTTTAGCCGGTAAGCAGACATCTTTGCCGACGCATAAATCTGTCTGCCGATAGCCAAAAGCGGGCATTGGCTTGGCGGGGTCGTAAAATTGTTGGCGATCGA
>CAUZJQ010000423.1:0-3739 GCA_963580095.1 Lentisphaeria bacterium
TTAGAAAACGGCTGAAAATCAGCGCGGGAAACTGACTTGTTCGGAGCAAAAGCGTGTGCTATATCTCGAAAGGCTTCGCGGTCCAGTGGCCTGTCTTTAATTGGAACAGGCGGACGCGCGCGAGCGGCTGCTGTTGCTAATTCGCAAGGCGCATTTATATTAATCGGCGATCATTTTCGGTGGTCTGAACCCATTGCAATTGCGATAGTACCGACACTTCGAGGGAACGATATGCCGACCAAGGGAGAAAATTTCACGTCGCCGACCCTGAACATCGAGTTTCTGTGGATCGCGGCGATCGACATGTGGGTCGCGAAACACCAGATCGCCAATGACGAATTCCGCCGGTTCCGCGCTGACCATGATAGCGGCGATTATGAAGGCCACTCGCTCAGCGAAGCACGACAGCCCGCCGTCGGCCTCAGCTATGATGATTGCGGAGAGTTCTGCGAGTGGCTGACGGACAGCGATATCAAGGCAGGCGCCATGGACGATGAGTTCATTTATCGCATGCCGAGCCACAACGAGTGGACAGCGTTCGCGCGCTGTGGCGACGGCCGCATACATCCGTGGGGCACGAATGGCCGCCGGCCTACGGAAACTTCGGCGACGAAGCCGCCGCCAAGACGTTTCCTGATTGGGAACCGATCGAAGGCTACGACGACGGCTACCCCGTCACCTGCCCGGTCGAGGACGCCGGCGAGAACGACTGGGGTCTGGTCGGCGTTGGTGGCAACGCTTATGAATGGACCTTCGAAGCGGAAGGCACGTCGTGCGAGCTCCGCGGCGGTTCATTCAGCACGAACCAGTCCGAGTACCTGCACATCGACAACCGCTACCGTCGAGAACCGTCCAGCCGCCTCATCAACTTCGGCTTTCGCCCCGTACTTTTGAAGTAAACAGACATGGGCAATCCGGAATGTTGGGAGGCAGATTTCCTTACGGTGACCGCAGCGCGTTAAAGCTTAACAAGGAAACTTGTGGACTGCTCCACCCCCACCACACCTGACGATGGCAAACAAGCAACGGTCGCAGCGCCTGCCGGCACTGCTATCGTACCGATCGGACTGGTCCTGGGCGCTACCGTTCTGCTCATGCTGGTCGGCTGGGACCTGGCGACCGGCAAGACGGATGACAGCCAATCGGTAATCCACCAGAACAATGCCATCAACTGGTTGACCGCCACGTGCCTGATCGGTGCGGGCTACCTGGCAGCAGCAATCGGTATCCGGCACAGGCGCCGGGCAGGCACAGACCAATCCACCTGGGTGCTGCTCCCTGTCGGTGTTGGGTTTCTGTTCGCCGGCTGCGACGAGGCCTTTGAGATCCACGAACGATTCGGCAGCTGGGTACTGGGCGCCTACCTGGCCGGTGCCTGCGTGTCACTGATCTGGCTACTGCCGGTCCTGGCACGCTACCGAGTACCGTTGCTCAGCTTCCTCGCCGGGATGGTCAGTTTCGCTATGGCATTCGCCTGTGAAGTTCTCTTCCAGACCGCCGCGGACGTCGGCCCGCCTTTGTCCTACATCGCTTACGTCGAAGAGGTCGGCGAGTTCACGGCCTGCCTTCTATTCTTCCTCTCCATGGCGGCGCTATACGCGAGCAAACCGCCGCGGTAATCGGCCGCGGTTTTGTACCGCTTCCTTTGTGAACTGAGATAACCACAGGGATTGTACTTTACCGTTCACATTCACGGCCGAGCCAGCGGTACCACCTCGCGCTTCCCCTTCTAAACAGCTTCTGCACAGCGGAGACACTTCGTTAATCCGTGCTATATTTCGTGTTTTGTTTTGGCTATTCAACGAATGCGGAGCTGCCGATGGCAACCCCTATCACAATGCCAATTCAGGGCCAGTCTGTCGAGGTCTGTGTCCTGATCGAGTGGTGTAAATCCGAGGGCGACGCCGTCGCTGCCGGCGAGATTCTGTTCAGTTACGAGACCGACAAGGCATCGTTCGAGTTCGAATCGCCGGTGGCTGGCACGCTGCTCGCAACTTTCTACAATGAGGGCGACGATGTACCGGTTCTCAGCAATATGGCAGTCATTGGCGATGCCGGTGAAGACACCACAGAGTTCGCGCCTGCCGCAGCCCCCGAACCGGCAGCGCCAGAGTGCGAAGCTGCAACGCTGCCACCTGCAATAGCCACGCCCGCAACCCCGGTTCAGTCCGCCACGGCCTCGACAGCGCCAGGGGCTATTCAGGGCGTTTCCCCGCGGGCACGCCAGGCCGCGGCAGCTGCCGGCGTAGATCCTCGCAGTCTTTCGGGTTCCGGGCCACAGGGACGGGTAATCGAACGCGACGTTTTGGCGGCGCCTGCCGCATCGGCGACCACGACTGCAGCACCGTCCGCCACGGCAACCATAGCGCCTGGGCCGGTACTTGAAGGCGACTGCGTCAAGGACATCAAGCTCAGCAACATCCGCAAGATCATCGCCACGCGCATGGTCGAATCGCTTCAGCAGGCAGCGCAGTTCACGCTCACCGCCGGCGCCGACGCTACCGCGATCATGGCCTGTCGCCGCGTCATCAAGGAGCGACGCGAAAAACTCGGCATCACGGACATCAACATCAACGATCTGGTGGCATACGCAACGGTTCAAACGCTGCTGCAGTTCCCTGAGATGAACGCTCACTTTCTGGGCGACAAGATACGCCAGTTCGAAAACGTGCACCTGGCGTTTGCCGCCGATTCCCCACGCGGCCTGCTGGTGCCGGTGATTCCGTTCGCCAACGGCATGACGCTGAACGACCTGGCGCTGGCCGGCAAGGAACTCGCCGGCCAGGTGCGTGACGGCACAATTTCCTCCGACCAGATGACCGGCGGCACGTTCACCATTTCCAACCTCGGTTCTTTCGGCGTCGAGTCATTTACACCGGTGCTGAACCTGCCGCAGGTAGCCATCCTCGGCGTCAACACGATCAAACCGCGCCCGGTGCAGGAAAATGACGACTACGTCATGCGCCCGCACCTGGGGTTGTCCCTGACCATCGATCATCGCGCTGTCGACGGTGCACCTGCTGCAGCCTGTCTCAAGGCGCTGTGTGCAAATATCGAGAACTTCGACCTGGCGCTGTTCCTGTAACAACTGTAAGCCGCAATCTACAAGACGGAATCTGATTTATGCCTAAGTCACAGTTCATCGATCCGAAAAAAATTCGCCAACGCAGCCACGTCAAACTGGCCGACATTCCGGTCAACCACTATAGCCGCTCGTTCGCTGCCGAACTCAAGAACTTTTCGACCGACGAGATGATCGGGATCTACCGCGATATGGTGGTGATCCGCGAATTCGAGACGATGCTGAACCTGATCAAGACGACCGGCGAATACAGTGGCGTCGCCTACAACTATCCGGGACCGGCACATCTGTCGATCGGCCAGGAAGCGTCGGCTGTCGGCCAGGCCTATGTACTTGACATCGACGATTTTATTTTCGGTTCACACCGTAGTCACGGTGAGATTCTGGCGAAGGGGCTGAGCGCCATCGCCAAGAACCAGGACGACACACTGCTGCGGATCATGGAAGACCTGTTTGACGGTGAGACGCTGCGGGTCGTCGAGCGCAACAAGCGCGACAACGTCAAAGCGCTGGCGACAGATTTCCTGGTTTACGGCGCGCTGGCGGAAATATTCGGGCGACAAACCGGTTTCAACCGTGGTCTCGGCGGTTCGATGCACGCCTTTTTCCCGGGCTTCGGCATTTACCCGAACAACGCCATCGTCGGTGCCTCAGCGG
>CAUZJQ010000424.1:0-3729 GCA_963580095.1 Lentisphaeria bacterium
CGAATCCCAACAAACGCCCATCTGCGGATAGTGCTTACGCACGCGCTCGGCGAGCGGTACAAACTCGGAGGTTGGGCCAATCACCCCCTTCTTATGCGCCTCGCGATCCATCGGTTCGAACAACAGGTGCATTGGGGCGAAAGCAGAGATCGCATCGCCCAGCTCGCAAAAGCTGATGACCAGCGCATCAATCACTGCGGCCCGCTGTGCCGGGCCGGGATCCGGGCCCACAAGCACGCCGAAACCGCGCGTGCCCACCTCGGCCGCCAGCTCCATGAACTCGATAGTGCGTGCGACCGACCTACGGCGATGACCTTCGTCCAGCGATCCAAGGTCCAAGCCCTCTTCCATCTGGATGAATGACATCCACGAGTTCAGGCTCAGGCCGTGCGTGCGTATCAGCTCGCCGACGCGATGGCGCTCGTCGGCATCGAGTATAGGCAGGATTTCGACGTTCTCGTAGAAGCCAATCCCGATGATCCTCTCGATGGAATCGGCGAAGATGCCCGGTCGCCCAAGATGCGGGAACAGCATTTCCGACAACATCACGCCCGGCCTGATGTGCTCTTTCATGCTCATCATAATCGCCCGACTACGTCTGTTCCGAACGGAAATACTCGATGGTACGCGCCAGCCCGGTGGCCAGGTCGATCGTCGGCTGCCAATCGAGAACCTCGCGAGCGACACGGATGTCGGGGCGCCGCCGGACCGGATCGTCCTGCGGCAACGGCAGACAAATCAGCTTGGATTTGGAGCCGGTCATGGCGATGACTTTTTCCGCCAGTTCGCGGATTGTGGACTCCTGCTCATTACCAATATTGATCGGACCGGTTACCGCCGGATCAGTGTTCATCATACGGATCATGGCGGTGATCAGGTCATCGACATAGCAGAAGGACCGCGTCTGCTCGCCATCGCCGTATACCGTAATATCCTCACCGCGCAACGCCTGGACGATGAAATTACTGACGACCCGGCCGTCGTCCGGATGCATGCGCGGACCGTAGGTGTTGAAGATACGCACGACCTTGACGCTCAGATCCAGTTGCCGGTGGTAGTCGAAACAAAGAGTCTCGGCACAGCGCTTGCCCTCGTCGTAGCAGGACCGTGGCCCGATGGGGTTGACATTGCCCCAGTATGACTCGACCTGTGGATGAACCTCGGGATTGCCGTAGACCTCGGAGGTGGAGGCCTGCAGCAACGGTGCCCCCAGCCGTTTCGCCAGGCCAAGCATGTTGATGAGACCGTGGACGCAGGTCTTGATCGTCTGAATGGCGTCATGTTGATAGTGAACCGGCGAAGCCGGACAGGCGAGGTTGTAGATCTCGTCAACCTCGAGGTATATCGGGAAGGTGACGTCATGCCGCACAAGTTCGAAACCGGGGTTGTGCAGCAAATGACGGATATTCGCCTTACGGCCGGTGAAAAAGTTGTCCAGGCAGATTACGTCGTGCTCGTCCTCGAGCAAACGCTCGCAAAGGTGCGACCCGAGAAAGCCGCCGCCGCCGGTAACAAGAATTGTCTTGCCCATAAGATGACGAAGAATGTGGCTGGGTGAGAATGAATCTTAAGTGAATCAGCAGTAATATGCACCAATTCCGACTCCCTGCATAACAATGCCGTTATGTTTTGGGATCGCGGTGCCGAACGGCTATATTGTGCCGACAAAAATCTCCGCCCACTTTTCGTGGACGATTACAGACGGTTAAATGACATGCGCCCAATTGTTGCAATTGCACTGACAACCATACGTTCGGCAATCCGTTCCCACGTTGTCAAGGTCCTGCTGTTCCTGCTCGCCCTCGCGGCCATCGCACTGCCGATGACCATCGTCGGCGACGGCACCGCCTACGGACAACTGCACATTACGCTGAACTACTGCCTCGGCATCGTCGGCGGACTGCTGGCAATCGTGACCCTGTGGCTGGGTTGCATCAGCATAGGCGACGACATCGAAGGCTACCAGATCCATCTGGTCGTCAGCAAGCCGGTGCCGCGCGCCATGTACTGGTTGGGAAAGTGGTTTGGCATCGTGATCATGCAGGTGGTCTTGCTGGTGCTGGCAGCAGCGACAATCCTGGCGATCATCTACTGGCGGTTCCACACAAGCGACTTCCCCGAAGCGGAAATGGAAAAGCTGCGCCATGAAGTGATGGTCGGCCGCCGGACATATGACTATAACGAGATGCACGGTCAAAAATTCGCCTACACCGGCCCTGAAGACATCGAAAGACAGGTGCGCGAGGAATACCAACGACGCGTCGACGCGGGACGCGTCGTCGACAGCCCGGTCGTTTCGGAACGTTCTGCCCGGCAGCAAATCCGCCGAAAACTCAAGGGCGCCATGGCCGAGGTGCAGCCAGCCGACTTCAGGGTCTGGACCTTCCGTGGGCTTCCCAAGTTCGAAAAAGAACAATTCGTTCAACTCCGCTACCGCGTCTACGTCGACTCCGCCAAATCCAAGGACCAGCGCGAAACAACCGGCATCTGGGCGTTGCGCAATCCAGACGACGACAAGGCGACTCCCGCACCGATGAAAGTGATGGGTGGGGTTTACCACGAATTGCAAATTCCGGGCAGGTTTATCTCGCCGGACGGCGAACTGACCATCCAATACCAGAACTTCGACCCAGAGCAAGTCTCGGTAATTTTCCAACTCGTCGACGGGCCGCAACTGCTGGTACCGTCTGCCAGTTTCATCAACAACTATCTGCGCGTCGTGGTGCTCCTGATCCTGCAGGTCATGTTTGTTGCTGTCATCGGCTGCACTGCGGGTGCCGGGCTTTCCATACCCGTGGCGATTTTCCTGTCGGCCTCATATCTCGTTCTTGGTGCCGCTGTGACGGCCATGAAACCGATCAACCCCGAAGACCTTGTTGTCCCGAGCAAAGTGCTGTTTAGGGGCGCTTATTACATAAGGGAAGCAGCCGATCTACTGATCGTCTCGATCAATGAGTTCAACGAAGTCGGTAAACTCGCCAAAGGCGAGCTGGTTGAGTTCAGCCAGATGACCGCGATCGCGTTGAAACTATTTCTTTTACGCGGCATCCCGATCGCCGCGCTGGGCATTTGGGCATTCCAGATCAAGGAACTTGGGCTGGTGACCAAACGATGAATACCTTGAAAGCCCGACATGTTTTCGGAATTTTTATCGGCATAATTCTATGTCTGACAGCCCTCCATTTCCTGCAGGATCGGATGAAAAAGATCAGCAGGGTCGCCAACCTCACGACCGACGAATTGACGGTCGATGCGCCGCCGCTTGTCGCCTTTGTCCAGGTAGCCGGCGGCGCCTTCCGCGGCGTCGTGGCGGACCTGCTGTTCCTGCGCGCCCAGAAGATGCAGGAGGCCGAGAACTATTTCGAACTGGTCCAATTGAGCTCTTGGGTCGTCAAGCTGCAGCCGCGTTTCACCGGTGCCACGGCGTTTCTCGCCTGGAACATGGCCTACAACATTTCTGTGACCCAGCAGGGTTACGCCGATCGCTGGCGCTGGGTGCAACGCGGCATCGAACTGATCCGCGACGAGGCACTCTTCTACAACCCCGGTGACCCGCTGCTGTACCGGGAGCTCGGCTGGTTTTATCAGCACAAGCTCGGCCAGAACCTCGACGACGCAAACCGCTACTACAAGTACCAGATGGCGAACGACTTTATCGCCGTCCTCGGCAATGACCGGCATTATGACTGGGAAGCGCTCGGTGCGGCACCGTTCGATGAAGCCGGCCTG
>CAUZJQ010000425.1:0-3719 GCA_963580095.1 Lentisphaeria bacterium
AAAATTCTGCTAATCCCGCGAATCCCGCCGCCTCAATATCTCGGCGATTGAGAATCAGCCAGACACCAACACGCCCCGTACGCAGTCGTTTGTTCAGCTCGAGGGCCAGGCGCCCCATGGTGTAGCGCGGGTTGATCTCGATGACCGGCTTCAATCGCACCTCGCCAGCATGCCGATACACCAGCCCATCGATCCCAAGCGGCACCGGCACGCTCGCCTCCACGGACCCTGCTATCTTCGCAAAAATATCATCGTACAACCGATGCAGCCGCCTCGGCGCATCGCGATACAGGCCCCGAATGACATTGGTGTCCAAGCCGTCGGCAAAGCGGCCGATCACCGCTCCGCGATACTGGCCGCGGCCGTCCGTAAGGAATCGTACAATGCCATGGGAACTTACCGAACGGTCGGGGCGAAGGTCGGCATGCACCGAGAAGTCCAACAGGCCATCGAGCCACGGTTCGACCACGACGAGCCCCGATGCCGCCAGGATCCCTTTCAGCCAACCGCATTGATTGTCATCGAGCTCAGTGCCGTGAACCCGAACCGCATTCTGACCCGACGCGCCATAGATCGACTTGATCACCGCCACGCCATAACCAGCCCGCGCGATTACCGCGATCTGCGCAATCACCGCATCGACCGATTCACATGAAACACCACAGACCTCGGGCGGGCACAGCCAGTCATTGTCACTCCGTGTCTCCAGCCAGTCGCGCAACAGTTTTGCACTCCAGGCCTTCGAGAACAACTCGACCGGCAACTCGTCACCGATCGGCCGGCGCTGTGCTTCCAAATGCGAAAGCAAAGGCGCCAGGCAGGCTCGGCTGCCCGGACTCCAGCCCCAAGGACGCAGGGATCCGATACCCCGCTCCGCGAGCTGCTCGCAATCTTCAACAAACTCCGGAATATCACAGCCGACCGCCTGCATTGATGTGAGAAACTCCGTGCCCGGGCGTTGCGGCACAATCACCACATCATCCTGCCTGGCGGCCAGCATCATCAGCGACGCCAGGTCCCCGGCGAGTTGTCGCACCGCTTTCGGTAGCTGCAATCCCGGTTTGCCGTATGCGATCTCCGCTTCGCAGGCGGGGTTGAACAGGTAGACATCCGGCGTCCGCCCTTTCGACTGGGAATACACGCCGAGCTGTGAAATGAAGTCTTCCGGCAGCCCGGCGCGGCGCCGGGCATCGATCTGAAACCCGATGCCTTTTGCACGGCTGGGGGTCAGTGGAAACCGGACGACACGCCGGTACGCGTCCCAGTCGGATTCGTCCGCATCGTGCCAGCGCCGGAACCATTTCAGGCCGTGACCAACGTGACCGATCTCATCGATGTGGATGCGCTCGAGGATCTTCGATGTGCCGTCGTCGCCAAGCTCTTGGAACAGGTCGGCGTAGAAACGCGAGTAGTCGAGGTTCGCCTGCTCGAAGGTGAGACTCATTTGCGATACGAACTCAAGCGGACTCCCCATTGGCGCCGTGCACTTCCAGAAAAAATCATTGACCGGGAAGGCGCCGAATTCGAAGCCGAGCTGCTGCATCCGTTCGATATACAATTCTGTGTGCACCTGCTCTTCGATGAGCGTCTGTGCCACACCATGGCGGAATTCCTTTGGCGCGTCCGGAAACTTCAACAGGCACAACGCCATCAGCTCGACAGCGAGCAACTCGTGATTGGCAAAGAAGTGAATCGCCAGGGCGCGATCCTCGTCTTTGTGCAGCGTCGTCGGGTTGGGAAATCCGGCGCGCACCTCGCTCTGCCAGCGGTCGAGGCTGAGCGTTTCCGGGCGCCCCGGCACGCGCGGCGCCGGCACCGCCGCACCCGGCACCTCGTCGCACAGGACATCGGGCCGGCGCAGCTTGGTTGCCAGGTCCGCAGCGAACAGTACGTTGTGGGCGAATTCAGTCAGTTCCATAGCATAAAGGTAGCACTCACATTGATTGCCAGGCGGCGTGTATTAGTAATTTATAAGCGTGACCCACCGGTCAGTTCAATGCGAACTGCCGCCGTCAATAGCATGTCTGCGGAGTCGCAGGCGTCATCCCGACCGCCCCGTTGCTCGCGTTGCACGGCTACGGGATCTTCAGCGAGATCGGCGGCACGCTGGAACTCCTCGAGTAAACGGAGAACACAACGTTTTCCGAATGAGCATCCCACCACCTCGCTGCGCGCACAGTTGATTACCCCATCCATCTCAACTAATGTACGCTTTCATACGGAGGGATGGCTGAGCGGTTGAAGGCTCTGGTCTTGAAAACCAGCGTGGGTGCAAGCTCACCGTGGGTTCGAATCCCACTCCCTCCGCCAGTTTTTTACCAGACGAAACTACTTGAGCGTAGCCGGTTTCACCGGTGACGACAAGACACGTGTACGAATCAATACGTGAGCATGCCGTACTACTCCAACGACGAAATCTCCTACCTGCCACGGCACGTGCCGACGCCGGTGAGCGGCTTGCATGCCTACGCTCGACAACCCGGGGTACGCGGCGGGGAGTCGATCGAATTCTGTGTTGCCGCTGACTCAACGGTTGCGGTCGACATTGTTCGCCACCGTGATCGCACCGAAAATGCAGAACTATTGACGTCACTGGGCACGTTCGACCCGGGTCCCCAAGTGGTGCATCGCGGTAGCTACGTGATAGTCGAAAAGGGGGTTGCGTTCAGTGATACATTTACGGTAGAGACTTGGATCCGACCACTTGGCGTCGAAGCGTGCGGCTTGGTCACGCAGGACGCGTTTGAGCTCGGACTGAATGCGGCGCTGGAGCCTATTGCCCGGCTTTCTTCGGTAACGGTCGCAAGCACTCCACTCGACAGTCGCACCTGGCATCATCTGGCTGTTGTTGTGGGCGGCGACAGAATGACGTTGTACGTCGACGGTGCTGCTGTCGGCGATGCAGCGATCAAGGAGGAACCTGTCCAGCACGCGCCGCTGCGGATTGGTGCAGGACAAAATGACGCGGGCGAATCAGCCGCCTTCTTTACGGGCGACGTCTGCGCGCCGGCGGTATACGAACGAGCGCTTGCCGCGGAAGTTATCGCGGCGCGTTTCACGGCGCGTGCCGTAACCGCAGAAACGGGTTGTGTCGGGCACTGGACATTCGAAGATGTCAGCGGACCGCCATACCGCGATACAACGGGCGGGTGTGACGGCCGCCCGGTGAACTATCCGATTCGCCTGATCGCGGGTCCTGGCTGCACAGAGGACAGCGATTGGTGCAGCTACATGCCGGACGCCGATCCGGACTTCGGATACGCCATCCGCCTCTTTGCAGATGCGATTCCGGATTGCCGCTGGCCGGTGACGGCGACCTGGAAAGTGCCCGACGAGCTGGAGAGCGGTCAGTATGCGGCACGAATGACGGATGCTGCGGGGACAGAGCGGTATGTCGATTTCATCGTGGCGCCGCAGCGTTCTACAGCGCGCCTTCTCTGCCTGTCGTCTACGTGCACGCGAATGGCCTATAACTATCAAGCCTTCGACGATGAGGAACTCGACTACGGGGCATACAGGGTACACCCCTCGTACCCGCTGCGGGGGACGATTATGGGCGCACGCAAGCCGGCGAGTCCACGGAACAATGACGGGTATCGAGCGACCATTGATTTTGAATTGCCGTTCTACGATTGGTTGCGAGGGCGTGGCATCGCTCACGACGTACGCACAGAATGGGAATTGCACGAGCACCCTGAGCTCCTGGATGACTACGAGGT
>CAUZJQ010000426.1:0-3716 GCA_963580095.1 Lentisphaeria bacterium
TAAAAGAACGTTCAGTGACGAATAACGTGCAGCAAGCCACGCGAATAGAGAGTTTCATGGACTGGTTCGCCGACCGCCGCGAGGCGTTCGATGGGCTACTGATTGACATCGACGGCACGCTAACTACCGGTCAGCACTCGGTACCGCGCGCTGCCGAGTTTCTGCAATGGCTGAGAACCAACGATGTGCCTTTCTTTCTGGTGACCAACGACTGCGATCGTTCGCATCAGCAAAAAGCCGACTGGCTGGCGGAAAAAGGTATCGACGTTGCCCCCGACGAGCTTGTCTCCTGTGGTGACGCACTGGCCGCCTGCGTCGTCGAACACGGCATCACCGACGAGCAGGTCTTTGTTATAGGCGAGCTCGGCGAGCCGTGCTACGCCCGGCAGGCCGGGCTCCGGCCAGTGCGGTCATTCGAGGCGCTGCCCGAGTGCGCAGCAGTCGTCATCGGCGCACGCAATTACGACATGGGCAACACCTGCAATGCCGTGATCAATTTTCTCGTCGCGAACAAGGACGCATTGCTGATCGTGCCGAACCCCGACAGGTACTGGCCCGCCGGTGACAACCGTATCGCTATCGGGCCCGGGAGCGTCGCGCGTTTTATCGCCATGGTCGTCGAAGACTACTGCCATACGGTCTCGCCAATCTACCTGGGAAAACCAAATGCCGCCGTGTTCAATCTTGCCATCGCACAATTGGAACAACGAACGGGACTGCCGCTGGCAGCGCAGCCGGAGCGTATCCTGACGCTCGGTGATTCGCTCAAGTCCGATATCCGCGGTGCCAATCGCCTCGGGCTCACGTCCGCCCTGGTGCTCACCGGCATTACGTCGGAGGCAACGCTGCACGGCCTGCCCCCGGACGACGAAAAAGTACCCGACCTGGTCTTCGCGGGGCTCTGCGGGCCCACAGTCCTTCCACCTTAATCCATCTGGATTGCCATTCCGGATTACGGAATTCGGGAAGGCATGGCGCTGGGCGCCTACAGTCTGCGCGGCGACAAGGACTGTGCGCTGGCGCTGACACCGGAAACGGCTGGCGAACCGTTGAGTCCAGGCAAGCAGCACCTTCGCCTACTGGGAGGCAACCACCTTCGACGAGGGCGGCGCCTTGCCGCTGGTGTATCCTCAACCCTTGGCTTATGTACCGCCTTTGCCGCTTCGCGTGATCAACAGGGTGAACCCGGGAAGTACATCAACGCGGCGTTCTGCACCTCCGTCGATTCCGCCGACCACGGTGCTGACGCACGCAGCATGCTCGCCGATACCGATCCCGCTTTTTACTGGCTGCAGCAATAGAGGTTGCTCCACTTTCGAGTTTTCAGGCTATATTCACGGGACGCGTTTTTGTCTCCGCAACTCGAAACTTAGAAGGTCCGACCGGTGCTACGCTATACACAACTCGTGCTGATCGTCACATTGCTGACATCCATCATTGCCTGCAGCTCGGACACCAGGGAGTCAACAACGGAAACGACCAAACCGGCGACGGCAGCAACCGCAGCAACCGCAGGGAGTGGTGCGGCGAAACTCTTTCCCGACGGCCTGGTCGACAGCGAAAACCAACCGGTCGATATCGATTATCTAGATGGCAAGCTGGTCGCTCTCTATTTCTCCGCCAAATGGTGCGCGCCCTGCCGTAGATTCACTCCGCTGCTGATCAAGTATCACAGCGAGAACAGGGATGATTTCGAGGTTGTCTTTGTCAGCAGCGACCGCAAAGTCGAACAGCAGCAGGAGTATATGAAGAAGGCGGGCATGCCGTGGCCGGCTGTCCCCTTTAATTCACCGGCGGCAAACAAGCTGAAGGAGCTGAATACGAAGCGCAGTATCCCAACGTTGATTATCATGAATAAAGACGGTGAGCAGATCACCAGCACCGGCCGCAATCTGGTCACCAACAACGTTGCCGTGGACAGGATCAAGACCGGCACGATGAAGAAGGAAAATTACACCTGCGGCAAGTGCACCAAGATTCACGTCCGCAAGAAATTCATACTGGGCGACAAAGAATAATCAGCCGCCCTGTCCGCGGATGGATGCCATGAGCTGCGCCACGCCGGCAATACAGATGCCGACATGCGCCAGGCACAGCAGGACGACGATGCAGAACCAGGCAATCGTCAGCGGCTTGATCCCGGCCCGGTTCAGGACCCAGAGCACGCCCCAGTCAAGCAGCAGCACCAGCGGCAGCAGCCACACCCAGGCAGCCACGAGCAGTTCGACGTGCCTCATCGCCTGCACAGAGATTTCGGGCACCAACGTGCCCGGCTCGACCCGCTGCATCAGTTGACGGCATACCGGCCGGAACACGGTCCCCGTCAGCAGCATCGACATGCCGATAAAAAACAGATGCACGTAAGCCTGAAAGAACAGAACCCCTTCGCGGCGCTTCACGGGTTCGTCCGGTTGTTGGGAGTCTGGCATGGGGTGTGTGGGAGGTTTCAGGTGTCTATGAACCGGGTGATCATCTGCTGAACGACAACCACTTCTTTATCAGCCCTGCCACCCGTGGCGTCAGCTTCGTCCGCTTGTAGAGGCCGGCGCATTTCTTGATTGCTTCCGCCTGGGTCGGGTACGGATGGATGACACCGGCGATCTTGCCCAGCCCGATGCCGTGCACGATGCACGTGGTGATTTCACTGATCATCTCGCCGGCATGGCTCGCGACAATCGTCGCACCGACGATTTTGTCCGTGCCCCGGCGGCAGTGAATTTTCACGAAGCCCTCCTCTTCCCCTTCCGCAATCGCCCGATGGACGTCGACGAACGGCGCCGTGTAGGTGTCCAGTTCGATGCCTTGTGCCTTTGCGTCGGCTTCGTACATGCCGACGTGGGCGATCTCCGGATCCGTGTATGTCGCCCACGGAATAACCAGTCTCGAGAATTTGCTGCGCCCCATGAACAGGGCGTTGGCGACGACAATCTGTGCCGCGGCGTCAGCCGTGTGCGTAAATTTGTAGGGCGTGCAGATGTCGCCGGCCGCAAAAATATTCCTGTTCGTCGT
The DNA here is from genome assembly GCA_963580095.1 of Lentisphaeria bacterium. Lineage (GTDB taxonomy): Bacteria > Verrucomicrobiota > Lentisphaeria > JABSQK01 > CAJWLW01 > CAJWLW01. The sequence goes on from CAUZJQ010000426.1 coordinate 3,010, forward strand.
TCGCAGCTTGTCGTCGACCTTGACGCCGGTACCCTCGTCGTACTCGACGCCGACCGTTTCGAGCCCGAGCCCCTGCACGTTGGGCGCCCGCCCGGCACCCGCCAGTATAGCATCGACCTCGGCGGTCTGCGCCTTGCCGTCTATGGTGAAATGAATGACCTTGCCGCTGTCGCCGGACTCGATCCTCTCGATCTTCGCATTCAACGCCAGGCGCAGTCCTTCCCGCTCCAATGACCGCCGCAGGATGTCCGCCGCGTCCGGGTCTTCGCGAACGAGGAACTGCGGCATCATCTCGAGAATCGTCACTTCGCTGCCGAAGCGCCGAAACGACTGTGCCAGCTCACAGCCGACCGGCCCGCCGCCGATGACCGCCAGGCGTTTCGGCAGCTCGGTCAGATTGAATACCGTTTCGTTGGTCAGGTAGCCGGCTTCCTCGATGCCCGGGATCGGCGGGCAGATGGCGCGGGCACCGGTCGCGATCACGGCTTTCCTGAACTTCAGCCTGGCACCGCCGACCTCGACCGTGTTGTTGTCGACAAACCTGCCGTCGCCGATAAAGACGTCGACACCGTGGTCGGTGTAGCGTTGTGCCGAGTCGTCGTCGCTGATGGTCGCACGGATACGGCGCATTCTCTCCATCACCGCGGCGAAATCGACCTCGACTCCGTCGACCGGCCCCCATCCCAGCTCGCGGGCTCGCAGCATGT
>CAUZJQ010000427.1:0-3711 GCA_963580095.1 Lentisphaeria bacterium
TTGCTCAGCACGCCGACGCTCAGGCGACGGACAGGAGGCTTACGATCGACGACCTTGGGGACGTGCTGGCGAAAGTCGATGGCAAGCCGATTCGCAAGTCGGACGTCTTTCCGTCGCCAATGCCGGGTCAGGTCAGTTTACAGAACACCATAAAACCCACAGTCGCACGGTACATAGATTGGATGCTGATGGCGCAGGCGGCAGAGGTTGAGGGACTGGATAAGACGCCGGCATTCCGCCAAGGCATGATGACGGTCGAGCAGAAGACCGCGTTGGCAGGGATCGATGCGTTGGCGGGATTCTACCAATCCAGATTGCCGGGTATTGTTGCCGCCGGCGATCGCAGCACGATCGCCGATGCCGAAGCGGCTGCTTATGTGAAGCGGAACCCTGACCGTTTCCGGGGCAAATCCAGAGGCGAAGCGATCCAGGCGGCCCAGCCCTATGTCGCCCGCGATCGGTACATTGGCTCCCAGATCGACTGGATGACCGAGAACCTTAATATTCCGATCAAGATCAACGGCCAATCGTTTTCCGAAGCGACGATTACCGAAGCGATTGATGCCGCCGATGCGCGGTATTGGATGCCGACTTCGGTATTGATCGAGGCCACGATCAAGATCGTGATCGCCGAGGAAGCCGGGGCCAGCGGCGACAATCGCAAAGAGATCCGTGCCGACGCCGAACGCGTGCGCGAACTGATCGCCGCCGCCAAGTTCGAGGTTGGAGACCAAGCCTTTGTGCTGGGCAACAGCACGAACGTCAGCAGTGTGTTGTTGCTGATCAACCCCGTGGATATGCCGAAAATCCGTCCAGTCGTTCTGGAACTGGTCAAGAACATCGTGATGGCTGACGTGGCGCGGGCGGAAGGACTCGACACGGACAAGGAATATGCGGCGCGGGCAAAGTTGCTGCCACTTATGATTGAACGCGGTCGCATCGATGTACTCGTTCGGCTTTACCAGGAGACACACGCCGATGCCGGCGACGCAGATGCGATCGCAGCATCCCTACGCGACGGCGCGAAGATTGAGTACCTGCTGGACTGATGTACGGCTGCTGCCGTTGCCGATCACCGTCTGGCATTCGGCAGCCAACAATCCTCCGATAATCCCAGAGTCGCGATCGGTGCCAACTTTGTCCCGTGGTGGGTGGATCGTCTGACAATGGAGCAACATTCCGGTGCGCCGTGATGTCTGGGAGAAGATGCTGCCACAGGGCCAGTTGATGACCAAGCATCAACTCTCCTGGAACACCGTTTTCCTCGGCGACATCATAGAAAAGTAACCACACTATAGAGCGCGGAATAAGTTCCGTAACCATGGCCACGAGCTCCAGAAAAAAGGGACTCAAAATCGTCTTTGTCGGCGGCGGTAGTTATAACTGGGGGCCGACAATCCTCAGCGACTTAGGGCGTGAGTCGGTGCTGGAAGGCGCCGAAGTTGTGTTGCTCGACGTCAACCTCAAGGCTGCCAGGGAAATCGCCGCAGCCGCCGCGAGAATGGCCAAGACATTGAAGCGGGCGTTTACCTTCACCGCGACGACCAGCCAGGCGCGAGCGTTCAAAGGTGCGGACTTCGTCTTGATCACGATCTCCACCGGCGGGCTTGATGCGATGGCACACGATCTCGAGGTGCCGGAGAAGTTTGGTGTCCTCCATACCGTTGGCGACACCTGCGGCCCCGGCGGCTGGTCCCGGGCGCTGCGCAATATCCCGGTCTTTGTACAGCTCGCCCAGGCCATCGAAAAACACGCACCGACTGCGGTCGTCCTGAATTACACCAATCCGATGGGGGCGCTTACCGGAGTCTTACACGAGTGCAGCAGCCTGCGATCCGTCGGATTGTGCCATGGCGTGTTTGCCACCTATCGACTGCTGCAGAACCTGTTCAACGTCGAGGAATCCGATCTTGCCTTGCGCTTTGGCGGCGTCAATCATTTTTTCTGGGTGACTGACTTCACAGTGAACGGCGAGCCCGGCTACCCCTTACTCAAGGAGTGCCTACAAGACCAATCGCTGGATACGGCGCTGGCCCACGGCGATTCCGATGAAATGGGTTTTCATTCGCACCACGCCCTGTGCGACGAGCTCTATCGACGGACAGGATACCTCGGCTACGCCGGCGATCGGCATACATGTGAATTCGTCCCGGACCTGTTGTCGGTGGAAGGGATGTCGACGAATCGGTTCAAGCTGGAACGTACATCGATTGGCCAACGCCGCGACAAGTTCACGGTCGCGCGGCAGCGGGCATTAGACCTGGCTGCCGGCAAATCCAAACCGCCGAAGCGATCACGTGAAACGGCGGTCGATATCATCAAGGCATTTGTGACCAACAAGCCGTTCACTGACGTTGTGAATCTGCCGAACACCGGCCAGATCGACAATCTGCCGCGCCGTGCTGTCGTCGAAACGCCCGGTCGCATTGATGCCCTCGGTTTCGCGCCGATCACGATAGGGTCGCTGCCGCCGATCCTTGAACGAATGGTACGGCCGCATTGCGAAGTGCAGTTGCTGACGCTGGAGGCCGGTTTGCGCGGTGACCGTGAATTGGCGATCGAGGCGCTCTTGGCCGACCCGTTGTGCGCCCACGTCAAGCCATCGGACGTGCGGCAGATGGGGCAGGAACTGTTAGATGCCAACAGTGAGTTTCTGCCGCAGTTTCAGTGAGCGATACGATGGAGGGCGAACTGGAAATCCGCACCCTACGGTTTGGATTCTTGGCTTTGTAGGACGGCGCTTTCCAGTCCGTCCCATGCAGCGTTGTCGTACCAATAGAAAGGAATCGTTTCATCGCCCGTGCATATGATACGATAATCCTACACGGGACTGTGATTGTCCAGCAGATGGTGTCGTACGACGTCGTAACCGGGATAGCTTGTCACTTGGCGCGACAGGTCCGGCGGATTAACGCCATGTTTTCAACTTGGAATCAGCTGTAGGTGGATAATGCCTGAGTACGGAAAAACGACGATCGTGATTTGTGATGATGACCAAGACCTCGGGTCGCGGGCGGCGGCAGCGGTCGCCGCGACGATGCGGGAGCGCCTGTCGAGGCAGGATGAACTGGTCATGATTCTGGCCGCAGGCGAAAGTCAGATCACATTCCTCGCTGCCCTGGCCGCGCAATCAGATATTGCCTGGGATCGTACAGTCTGCTTCAATATGGATGACTTCTGGGATCCGCGGATGCCGGAGCAGTATACCTGTGGCTATCAGACCAGGGTGCAGTTGTACGACAAGGTGCAGCCGAAACGTACCGAACTCGTCCGTTACAACGCTGCAGATCCGGAGGCAGAGGCGCTTCGATTCGAACAACTGCTCCGCGAGGCCGCTCCCGTCGATATCCTGTGCCAGGGCATCGGCACATCCGGACACCTGGCCTTGTGCGAACCTGGGCAGATCGATTTCGGTTCAAATCGCTGGGCCGAGGTTGTGCCGCTGGTCGAGCAGTCAAAGAAACAGTTGATCGAAGATCCCAACTTTAAGGACCTCGGCTATATACCCGAAAAAGGTATTACATTCACGCTGCCGGCGATGCTGTCGGCGGCCCATGTTTTCACGATGGTCCCGCTGGCATTGAAGAAGCCGATTCTGTCCCGCGTGCTGTCGACCGAAACCCCAACCAGCGATTTGCCCGCAACGATCATAAAATGGCATGACGGTACGCTTTTCTGCGACCGTAATTCGTGCCCGGATTTCCTGATAGA
>CAUZJQ010000428.1:0-3691 GCA_963580095.1 Lentisphaeria bacterium
TCCCCGGCTGGCTCGAGCTACGCGTCCACGACCGCGCCGGCAACAGCTCGAGTCCACTGCGTGTCCCCCTCCCCTGACCAGTATCTTTGTAACACAGCGTGTTCCTGCCAGTGCAATCAAATCATCAAATACACAATTCATTATTCCTTTGCGGTGGGTCAACTGCCATACATTTGCTAACAGTTACTCATTGGATCCTCGACAACTCATTTCCCGCGTTGTTACACGATGGACAGCCCGTCAGGTTCGGTTACATTGACAACGACGCCACCTATCCACTGATTCAGGAGACCTGATATGTACAAAGTGCAGTTTTCCATCGTCGGTCAGGACAGCCCGATCAATAGCTTGTCCAAGGCCTTCCCTAGCCTGCAAATTGTGAGTCTCGGCGGTTTCGATCTCGACGAAACTTCCGCCGAACAATTCGTCGCCATCCGCCCGCACGACAACGACGAACTTAAAGCCGTCCTCGAATACCTCGCCACCGCCCCCGGCTTCGAAGGATTCGAACTACTCGAGCACACCGACAACCAAGCGTTCCTGCGCTGGCAGGCTGCGTGTGCCCCCGAAAACTTCAACTCCCGTGTCGTGCAGGAAAATCAATGCTTCAAGATAGGCATGGAAGAACTGCAGAACGGCGAGGAGAAATGGACGGTCGGCTGCACCACGGAGGAACAGGCGCAGCGGTTGCTGGATGAACTCTGCGAGCTCGGCAAACTGACCTCCAGCGAGATCAGTGAGGACAGTTGGAAACTCCTGCTGGGCAAATAGATGCACGACCGGCAATGGGACGCAATCATTGTCGGAGCCGGACACAATGGGCTGACCTGTGCCGCCTACCTGGCGCGCGCCGGTAAACGCGTACTGGTTCTCGAAGCCCGTGATCGGATCGGAGGCGCCTGCAGCCTCCAGGAGCCATGGCCGGGATACAGGGTCTCTCCCTGCGCTTACCTCTGTGGCCTGCTGCACCCGCTGATCATCGACGAACTGAACCTGCCGGCACACGGATTCGAATGGTTCCCGGCAGAGCCCGGAATGTTTATTCCGTTTGACGACGGCAGCAGCATCCAGTTGTGGGAAGACGAAGACCGTTGCAGCGACGAGTTGCGTACTTTCGCGCCGGGTGATGTCGATGGTTTCCGAGCCATGTACGCACTCATGGCCAGCGTACGAGATGCTATCCGCCCGCCGGATGCTGACGACATGTGGATCGGCTTGCCTCCTGGTCGCGACGAGTTGGCCGCACGCGTCGGGCACAATTCCGACGCCATGGGACTGCTATTCGAGTGGTCGATGGCCGAGTATGTCGAACGCTATATCACCGACGAACGCCTGCAGTGCGCGCTGCTCGGCCAAGGCATCATTGGCACCAATGCCAGCCCGTTCACGCCGGGCACCGCCTCGATCCACTTTCATCACTCCTGCGGACGCATGTTCGGACGGCCGGGCATGTGGGGCTATGTCAAAGGCGGCATGGGCCGGGTTTCATTCATTCTGGCAGACATCGCACGGGACGCCGGCGTGGAAATCCGCACCGGTATGCCGGTAGCGCGTATCAATCCGGCCGCCGGCGTCGAACTCGCAGACGGCAAACAAATCGACGCACCAATCGTCATTTCAAACGCCGATCCAAAGGTCACCTTGTCACTCCTGGGCGATGCTGCAACAGCTGATTGGCGAGCCCAGGTGGACGCTGTCCCGATTGAAGGCTGCACCCTCAAGGTCAACGTTGCCCTGCATGAACTGCCAAGTTTCACCGCACGCCCCGGTACCGATTGTGTGCATCACCATGGTCAGATCAATACACCATTGACGAAAGCCGAGTGGCAAGCCGGCTTCGACGCCGCACAGGCCGGACGCTTACCGGCACGGCTGTGGACGGAGCTATACTTCCACTCCGCCCACGACAGCTCGGTCGCGCCCAACGGCAAGCATCTCATGAGTATCTTTGCGCAGTATGTACCGTACACTTTCGCCGACGGGGACTGGGACACCCGCCGCGATACTGCCGGACGTCTGGCCGTCGACGCAGTGGCACGCTTCTGCAGCAACCTGCCAGACGCCATCATCGACCTGGAGATCATGGGCCCGCCCGATATCGAACGCGAGGTCGGACTGACCGGCGGCCACATTTTCCAGGGAGAATGCCTGCCCCCGTGGATGTGGGACCAACGGCTGCCATCACGGACGCCAATGCCCGGAGTCTATCTCTGCGGTGCCGCCACCCACCCGGGGGGCAGCGTCATCGGCATCAACGGCCGCAACGCCGCAACGTTTGTATTGCACGACACCTGATCAACAGCACCGTACGTGCGCATAGACAGGCAAGCCACCAGTTCCAAATAAGAACAGAAGCGGTGCTTGTCCATCTGTGTTGCAGTGCGCGCGCGAAAAAGCTATGCAACGCCGCAGATGTCCTTCAGGACATTGAAGAGGCGCATAAACTCGCGAATCGACTGGTCATCCGGGGTGTAACCTACCGGCGGCCGAACCAGGGTGTTCGGAAAAATACCCTGCTCGTGCAGAAACAGCTTCTCGACGATTATGAACGCATCAATGTCGTGAAGCATCGCAACGAGCGTCGACAGTGGCCCCTGAATCCGCTGGGCCGTGTCCAGGTCGCCTTTCTCGAGGGCCTGCCAAAGAGGCATGACCGCCCACAACAGATCCACCCCCGGCATGGTGCCACAGATACCGCGCTGATAATTGTCGACCAACGTCAGGCCACCCATGCCTTCGAAGATCGGTGCACCGCCGGTACCCTCATAGAGCTTCGAGATCGTCGCGCCGATCGGTTGCGCTTCAGGCTTGAACTTGATGCGGTTCGGGTGTTCTCGATAGAGGTCGATCTGCAACTGCAGCGGAATTGAATTGCCAAGGTAACCGCTGGCGTCCTGCATGAAGACCGGACCATCGACAACGTCAAGCAATAACTCGTAATACCGTCGCAGCGCATCCGTATCACATCTGACCAGTGTCGGCGGAATCGCAATCACACCAGCCGTACCAGCATCGACGGCGGCCTGGGCATGGCGTCGCAACTGTACGAAGCTTTCGGAGCCAACACTGCTGATCACCGGCACGCGACCATCGGCGGCTTGTACGGTAGCGGCGACAAGCGCATCGCGTTCGGCATCGGCCAGTCGAAAAATTTCGCTCACCATGCCAATTACGAGACCGTGTATGCCATGGTCGATCGCAAAGTCGATTTCTGCCTTCAGCACCGCAGTGTCGATGGCAAAGTCATCGGTGTACGGCACCGACAGTACGGGAAAGACCCCGTTGTAGTTATTCGAATCGGCACTCATTCGGTCCTCCTGTGCTGACATGCAACGAGAGTTGCGTCACAATGGTCCAGTTCTACCGCTAAGATATTGCCTGCGATTGAAGATCCCAGTATCCACCTGACCGAAAGTATCGATAGGAGAATGTGACAAACGCTGGGAACTTCTATTAAGGCTGTGTACTTTAGGAGTTTGCCTTGCGTTCTGAATATTCGCCTTTATTACGGACCACCTTCTATGACTCGCATTACAATGCTCGCCGTGTTCGCTTGTGTCGCCATGACAGGTATAGTCAGCGCCCAGACGCAACTCACCCGCGAGACGTTTCTCATCAAAGTCCTCGCAGCCAACCAGTCCCTGCAGGTGCGACGGCTCGAAAAGAAAGTCTCCACGCAACAGGTCGTTCG
>CAUZJQ010000429.1:0-3650 GCA_963580095.1 Lentisphaeria bacterium
TGGGACACCGCGCAAATCCGTGGCCAGCAGTTTCTCCGCCTCACGTGCTGCAGCTTCCGGTGTCTCCGCACTCCGCACCGCACCGGCCTTGGCGCGACCGCCAAAGGGCACCTGTGCCTTGATCATGACCGGTCCGCCAAGACCTCGTGCCGCCGCCGCCGCCTCAGCCGCTGTAGAGACGACTGCGGAATCGGTGAAGGCGATACCGTAGCCGGACAGCAGTTTTCGACTTTGATGCTCAACAAGCCTCATGGCGGATGAAGGTAAGGAACCGGCCGAAGATTACAAGAGATCGGTGCCTGTTATGGTTTGGGGATCGGGATACATTCCCCTACGCAGGACGGATCTCGGTGTCCGTCATTTGAGGTATTCTTAATCATGATGGACGGACATGGAGATCCGTCTTGCCAGAGGCCATGACAGATGCGCATCGCGATCGGCGGTATCCAACATGAAAGCAGCGATTTTTCTCCGGTCGAGACGCCGCTTTCCGAATTTCTGGCCGACGGCAGATGGTTCGATGCCGAGATGCTGCGCCGTCGCCCGGGCGACACCAACACGGTTATTGACGGTTTCATCAAAGGCGTCCGCAAACACGGTGTGGAGATGGTGCCGCTTTTTTGGACGCACGCACCGTCGGCTCGCCAACCGACATTCGAAACCCACCAGTCCCTGAAGGCGCGGCTGCTCGAACCGCTGCGTGCCGCGCTGCCGGTCGACGGTGTGCTGCTGAGCCTGCATGGTGGGTATTCGGTACAGGGCCTTGACGACGGCGACGGCGACATTCTAAAGGCGGTGCGGCAACTGGTCGGCCCGGACTGCCCGATCATGGCGGTGCACGATCCGCATTGCAATGTCGGTCCTGACATGATCGAGAATGCGAACGCTTTGATCATCATGGACACCTATCCGCATGTGGACATGGCAGAGCGTGCCGTCGAGGCGACGGCGCTCATGGTCCGCACAATTCGTGGCGAAATCCGGCCGACCATGGCGTGGTGTTCGCTGCCGATGTTTTGGTCGGCGTCGAAGATGATCTCGGCCGAAGAGCCGATTCGCTCGGCCTATGAGTGTGTCTTCGAGATCGAACGGCGGCCGGGTGTGCTCGTGGCGGGTATCGGGCTCGGGTATCAATGGGCTGACAACCCGACGGCCGGGGCCAGCACGATTGTCGTCACCGACGGGAATCGACAATCGGCGCAGGAGACCGCGGATGAGCTGGGGCACTGGCTGTGGGAGCGTCGAGCGGATTGGCAGCGACAACCGATGGCGCCGCCGGCGGCGCTCGATGAGGGCGAATGTATCGGGCGGTATCCGATTATTCTGGCGGACCAGGCCGACAACCCCGGCGGCGGTGCGCCCAGTGACAACACCGAGATTTTGAGATTGTTCATCGAGCGTGACCTTCAGGACGCCGCTGTCCTGTACATTCGTGACCGGGAGACGGTGCAGACTGCCAAGGCGGCCGGTGTCGGGGCGAGAGTCGATGTTGAGGTCGGCGGCAAGTCACATCCGCTGTCGGCGCCGCCGGTGCCGATGCAAGCTGAGGTTCTTGCTGTGAGCGACGGGCGATTTATTTATGACGGCCCCATGTGGGCGGGCAGAGAAGGCAACCACGGTGACTCGGTACTTTTGAAACAGGACGGCATCTATGTCGCCGTTATTTCCGAGATGTACCAGCCGATGGATCTGGCGTTTCCGCGCAGCCTCGGACTCGATTGCCGCACGCTGCGCTACATTTGTGTCAAGTCGACCGGCCACTTCCGCAGCGGCTTTGGGCCGATCGCCGGGTCGATCTTCAATGTTGATGCGCTGGGGGTGTTTACCCAGGACTTCGCCAGGTTGCCGTTCGAGCGACTCGGGCGTAAAATATACCCGATTGATCCGGACGCAGCCTGGTGATTGCTGCCAGGGCGTGAACGTCGAAGTTCGAACGCAAATGCCGAATGTTGAATTAAAAACTGGAGAATGGACCGATGCTGATTTATCACATACTGCGCACAATCGTGCGACTGCCGGGAAGCGATGCGCTGCCGGTAAAGGCGGGCAAAGGCCTTGCCGGCTCGGAGCTTTAGCATGACCGGGATACACGCAGCATTGGGGACGGCAGAGTACGGCACGTCCGTTTCGCCGGAGACAGGGGTGGCGATCATCGACAAGTTCCTATCGCTGGGCGGCCGGATCATCGACACCGCCAACATGTACGCGCATTGGCTTTCTGAAGGGCGGGGCGGTGAGAGTGAAAAGGTCATCGGCGACTGGCTTGAGCAGCGCCGACGCTCGGACGTCGAAATCATGACCAAGGTCGGGTCAGTTCCGGTCAATTCCGAAGGAGAAGCCGTCAGGTATGAGGGACTTGCATTCGACACTGTCCATTGCGCTGCCGCCGAGTCTGCGGCACGTCTGAAGACCGACTACGTCGATATTCTTCTGGCGCATCACGATCATCCGGCGACGCCGCTTCTGGAGACGTGGACGGCGTTCACCGAACTGGTTGCGGCCGGCAAAGTGCAGAAAGCGGGTGTCTCGAATTATTCGTCGGCGCGTCTGGCGGAACTGATTGATCTGATTCGGCAACATGCTCTGGCGCCGCTCTCTGTCGTGCAGGTGAAGTACTCGGTCATCGATGTTGTGCAACCCAATGAACCTGAGATGTATCCGCCGTTTGACCAGGAGACCAGAGAAACGATGCGCACCCTGAGCCCGGACACCGTAATCTTTGCGTACTCGCCTTTGTTGGGCGGTCGGGTGTTCGAGAAGGCGCCGGACGGGGAATGGCCTGCCGAGTATGACTCGCCTGCGAACCGTCGGAAGGTCGCGGCGATCCAGAATGAGGCGGCGGTGCTCGGTGTTTCGCCCTCTGCTTTGGTGCTGAAACAGATCGCCGACGAGGGCATCATCCCGGTGATCGGCACCAGCAACCCGGAGCGGCTTGACGGCAATCTCGCGTTACTGGTCGATACATGAAAATGACCAAAACGACACAAAGGCCTGTTCGCTGTCGTTCTTTATGTCTCTTATGTTTTTTGCGTCCTTTTTATTTGAAGCTGCCATGAGAGACGATTTCTTCGCACCCGGCTATATCCATCTCGGCGATCATCACTGCCCGGTTGTGTACCAGAACAATGAATGCCCATCCCTTATTTTCCCGTACCCAGACGCTCCAGCATAACCCTCAATCCGGGCAGTTGCGCTTGTCGTTGAACTCTGAGGCTAGGTATGCAACAATCAAAATTGGCTAAGCGTAGCAATCTTCGCTTTACCCTGATCGAGCTGTTGGTGGTCATCGCTGTCATCGCCATCCTGGCGTCGCTGCTGCTGCCGTCGCTGCACCTCGCCAAGCGCAAAGCCAAACGCGTCATGTGCATGAGTATCCTGAAAAACTGGGGGGTGATCCATTTTTCATACGCCGCTGATAACAACACGAAGCTGCCGCCGCGGACGATGGGCTTTGCGATCAATGACCCGGGGACCATCTACCGCAACACCGTCGAGCCCGAATACATGACCACACGCGAACTGTTGACGTGTCCCGAAGGCTATGTCGATACCGCCCAACGCGATTGGTACTGGGACAATGTCCGCGCCGCCAGCGACTATATCTACTACCCCGGCGTGCACCCGATCGGTACCGACTATGCCCCGCGCTC
>CAUZJQ010000430.1:0-3623 GCA_963580095.1 Lentisphaeria bacterium
GCCCTAATTCACTTTAGTCTGGGGGGGGGGCTACTCGGCGTCGAGGCGGACGGTGGCACGCACCTGGGGCTTGCCGAGGTCAAGGTCGTTAAAGCCGATGCGCAAATGCAGCACGGCCAGATCCGCGGGCAGGTCGTCGGGTACGACCAGGCGCCGGGAAACCACACGGCTTTCAGCCGGTTCCAGATCGCCGATGTAAAGCATCTTGCCGTCCAGCCAAGGCCAGCGACTGACGGTGCGGCCAAGCAGTCGGTAAATGCCGTCAGCCTCGCTGCCATTAGTTACTTTCAGCGACAGCACAGCAACATCGCCAGCGCGGTAACTCGAACGATCCCACTCAACTTCGCCGACCAACTGATCGGCATGCGAACTTCTGGTCTCGTCATAATTAATGTCGAGTTTCTCGTACATCTTAAGGCGGGTTAATTCGATCTCACAGTTGCCGTGCCGCAGATTGGTGATAGTGAATGTGTGGCGGTTCACCTTGAGATTGTCAAAGATTGCCAAAATCATCTGGTCACTGTCGATTAACACACCGTCTCTGTTGGTACGGCCTGACATGCCGTCGAATTGTACGGACGCACCTGCCAGCAGCCCGACCTCGACCAATTCCTGTCGCAATTCGACCGGGCCCTCCAGGGTTTCACCGGGCACGACGATACGAATGCCGGGGCTTTGCATGTCATCATCTTCACGCGTTACCATTACTTTCTGATAAATCGACCGCTCGCGGATGACCTGCAGGTCCATGCGCCGGAACAGGAAGGCCAGGTTACCCTCGCGTAGGCCGATGAATTCGGCAGCAATAAACGGATTGCTTTCAGTCGCGACGCGCTCCTTATCCAAGGGATCACCGCGGTAGATATCAGTTCTCGACGCTACCCAGATTGCCGGCACCATTCCGAGGCTGGACACGAGTATAAATATCGGTAGAGAGCGTCTCACTGGAGTTCCTGTAACTGCTTCAGGTAGAAATATTTAGCTGCTTTTATCGAAGTGATCAGCCGGATTTCCGCATCCGGATAGCGCGCCTCAGAAAGCTCGCCAACCGGTTCACCGCGGTACACCAAGGTGCGAAAGGCGACGCCGAACATCCGCATGTTTTCACGTCGCAACGGGTCGTCCTCCTTCCATTTGCTGCTGCTCCAACAGGTGGTCGCCTCCGAACCAACGAGCCGTACAAAGCCGGCACCAGGCAGGCTGCAAAGTTGTTTCTGCCGCCGCGTCAGCCATTTAGCAAATCCGGCGGCGGCAGTGTAGCTCACCGCCTTCAGGGCTGTGGCCGGACGCCGTGCGGTGTATTTGCGGGTCTCGTTGTCGTAGTCGATCGAGTTGTCCGTCAGGTCCACCGAAGTCTCCACGGCGGCCTGCGGTACACGGTTGGAATTGAGATACTCGACGAAACTACCCGCTGTGACCGGGTCACTCCAGTAAAACGATTTGCCACGGATCTCCATGAAATTAAAGGTGACCCCATTGGGCGTGTGCACCGCTGTCGGCTCATGCAGATGAGGGATTGCCGCCTGCAGGCGCCTTTCCCATACGCCGCGCTCGCGGCGGGGCAAGCGGGCAGCAATTTCATCCAGGGTCTCACGGGTGCGCAGTAACATACTGTACTGCTGATCGATATCCGCCGTGCGCCGCAGGTCCTTCAACAGGTTTTTCATGAGAATAATCGACTCGCCGGTGTCTGAGTCACCGGAAAACTGAGCCTGGGCGCCGGCCACCATAGGCAACAGGCAAAGGAACACTGTCATGACAGCCAAAAAATGTCGCATAAAAGCAGACCTTCGCTTGCGGTGCAGAAGAATTCCCGATTCACATGACCCGAATGGATCTTTGAAACCCATCGGTGGGCCACTTTCAATTTACTTTCAAGCGGGTACCAATGCCACCCCCCCTTACCTGCATTTACGCGACCTGTCGTACGAATCTTACAGTTAGACGAGAATCAGGCTGATTTTTCTATTTATCATCTAACTATTTCTACAACAAACAGTTAAATTCTAACATGCCCCCCGCTGTAGCCAGACAGCGGAGCCCCGCTCACGGCAGTGGAAATCGACGGAGCTTTTGGAATACGGCAAACTATGGATACGGTATAGGCATGACACTAATTGACGGCAAAACCGTAGCAGCCAAGGTCAATGACCAAACGGCAGATATCGTCGCACAACTCGCGGACGCCCACGGCGTGCAGCCGGGCCTGGCAGTCGTCCTGGTTGGTGATGACCCGGCATCCTGTGTCTACGTTGATCGCAAGGCAAAGACATCCGAGCGCGTAGGGCTGTACTCGGAAAAGCACGTGCTTTCGGCAACCGTCGCACAGGACGAAGTGATCGGTCTGGTGCGTACCCTCAACGCCAGTGATAAAGTTCATGGCATCCTATTGCAGTCACCGCCGCCGCCGCACATCGATGAGCGAGAGATTGTCGAGACTATCAGTCCGGCCAAGGATGTCGACTGTTTCCATCCCGAAAACGTTGGCCGTTTGTTGATCGGTGACGAGGATTGTTTCTACCCGTGCACACCGCACGGCATCCTGGTTTTGCTGAATTATTACCAGATCGACCCGCGGGGCAAGCATGTCGTCGTCGTTGGCCGTTCAAACCTCGTAGGCAAACCTATCGCCGTACTGCTGGCCCGTAAGGCCGCCGGCGCCAACGCCACTGTCACACTGTGCCACTCCGGCACCAACGACCTGACGGCCTGCTGCCAGACTGCGGATATTCTGATCGTCGCCATGGGCCGGCCGCAATACGTTACAGCAGACATGGTTAAACCTGGCGCCGTGGTCATTGATGTTGGCATCAACCAGATTGACGATCCCGCCGCGAAGAACGGCCGCCGCCTAGTCGGCGACGTGGATTTCGCCGGTATCGGTGACAAGGCGTCGTATCTGACTCCGGTGCCTGGTGGCGTCGGGCCGATGACAGTTGCGATGCTCATGCGCAACGCTGTACGTGCCTGCTGCAACCAGCTGAACATCGACATCGATACCAGCGCCTACCTCAAATAGTGTCTTGTCCAAATTGACCAAGCGAAGCGCCAAATTGAACAGAGCCGTCAAAAAGCAACCGGCCGGTAAGTTGCTCGAGGGTAAGGTTTCAAAAACCGCGAGCCACGTCGTCGACACCCTCAAGCAGGCAGGTTTCGAGGCCTACATTGTCGGCGGCGCCGTACGAGATTTGGTTCTTGGGCGGGTGCCGAAGGACTATGACCTTGCGACCGATGCGACGCCGGAGGAAGTCAAACAGGTTTTTGGGCGTCGTGCCCGGATCATCGGACGGCGGTTTCGCCTGGCGCACGTGTACGTGGGTCGCTCGGTCTACGAAGTCAGTACCTTCAGGCGCGAACCGACTATGGAAGAGCGCAAAGGCCGGCCGGGCGACAACGGCCTCATCGTCTGGCGTGACAACGTCTATGGCACGCTCGAAGACGACGCCTGCCGTCGCGACTTCACGGTCAACGCCCTGTATTACGATCCGACCGACCATGACCGCGGCATCATTGATTACTGCGGAGGTTTCAACGATCTGCGGCAGGGGGTTGTGCGCACCATCGGCGACCCGTATACGCGGCTGGCCGAGGATCCGGTTCGCATACTGCGCGCCTGCAAGCTG
>CAUZJQ010000431.1:0-3610 GCA_963580095.1 Lentisphaeria bacterium
GCGATGCCGACAACTTCGACGTTGCCTCTGCTCTCAACCGGTTGAAGCGGTTTCCGTTGCCCGAGGGCGTCAGGCTTGACGAGGAGTCGTTCGATCACCACGGGCAGGCCGCCTACTACGAATTCTTCCCGAACGGCGAGGCCACCGGCCCGTACCTGCCGGTGTGCATCGACGAGCTGCACACTGCCATCGAAGTGGACAGGCTCAACGGCCGTGCCATCATGGCGCCGATCACCGAGCAGTGAGCACGAGCAACAGTCCAACCCCGCGGCGTATTAGGCGGCACGTTGCAGAGTTCGTAAGCTTGGCGCGGCTCTGGTTCACGCTGATCGAGGTGCTGGTCGCTGTCGCTGTTCTGGCGCTGGCGCTGGGGGCTACACTGACACTGTCGGGACAGGCCAAATTCAATATCGCGACTCTTGAGAGTGAATGGTCCCTCCAGCATGCGCTGGAGCAAGCTTCCGAGTTTTACCTGCTGACACCCGATCCGATGGTTGCCAGCCTGCCGGACGGCCTTATTCCGCGAGCACTGCACGCCTCCTGCGAGATCTACGTCGATCTCGAGGGCTTGCCCGACTACGCTCAGGAAGCGAGCAATGGCTGGATCCTTGGCACCTATCGAATCGTGATCACCGACGAAGGCGGTCGAAGCGTTGAGCACATCGTCAACAAACTCATTTTCGAGGCGGACACGGAATGAGATCGGTGCGCACCAGATTCGGCGCCCACGCCTTCACACTTCTGGAGGTCGTGATCGCTGCGGCGCTGCTGGCAGTGATCCTGACAATTCTGGTGTCGGGCACATATACCATCGTCGAGTCGTGGTCACGGGTGAACAGTCATACCGAGAATCTCGAAGAAATTCTGGTGCTGGATCGTACCATCGATTCGATCCTTTCCAACGTCGTCCCGTTCACCTGGCCGGCGGACATCGGAGAACGCCAGCCCAAGCCGGTTCAGATTTTTGTCGGTGAACCGGACCACATGATCGTTTCCTACCTGCACCAGTTCAACCGGCTTGAGGATGGTGCCATCCGGTACTGCGGTTTTTTTATCGATCGCCACAGCGATCTGTATGCCTATTATTGTGATTACCCGCCGTTTCCGATCGATCTCAACGACCCGAAGATAAAAAAATCCTACCTGGCGGCCGGCGTCGAGAGCATTGCCTTCCAGTACGGCGACATAAACAACAATGAATTAATCTTTGAAGATACCTGGGATCCAGAGCACGCCTATTTGCCGCTCGCTATTTTGATGCAGGTGAAGTGGTTCGGTGGCCGCCATGAGAACTGGCTGCGCCGCACCGCCGGCGCCGGCTTATACGAGCGTCACGGCAGTTGGCAGTCCGATCGTCAGAGATCTCGCGTCCGGAGGCGGAGTGAGCAGTAACCGAACATACCGCAATCGTCGCTGCAGGGATCACGGCATGGCCTTGGTCATCGTTCTGGGGTCGGCGGCGCTGTTCGCAGTGCTGGCCGCCATGATGATTACCAGCGCCCAGACCTCGCGTATCGTGACCAAGGTCAACACCGAGCGCAGCCAGATGAAATACGCTGCGGAGTCCGCATTGGCATACGGGCAGTGGATGATCATGTCCGATCGCCGCCGTTTTCCAAACCGCCGCCTCGGTTTCCGAGATATTCAACGCGAAGCCGTCGATGCAGAGTCCTGGATGGCCGACGGCAAGCTGCACGATGTCTGGGTGACCGACGAGATCCTGGCCCACGTGCGGGTGCTCGATGCTGCCCGCGGCTGGGATTTCTCGACGCCGAAGGCCGCGCGGCAGACGCGTCAGTCGTTTGCCGCGACGATCGGTGATGACGAGGAACGACGTGATCAACTCGACGCCTTCTTCGACGTTCTCGAGGACTACCTCGACGGCAACGACGAACCGCGTGAACTCGGCATGGAGCGCGACGAGTACAGTTCTTTCGGGCTTGAGGAGTTTCCCCGCAACGACCGGCTGTCGCTGCGCGAAGAGATATACTGGCTGCCGAACATCGAGCTGCTAATCCCGCGCCGCGAGAACGAGACGGAGGTGTTGCCGCAGGACCTGGTGCGCATCGTGCCGCCGCGGAACGTCGGCAATTTCTCCGGCAAGCCGAATGTTTTTTCGTCGTCGGAGGCTGTGATCCGCACGGCTACCGGGATCGACGGCGACGAGATGGTGCAGTTGCAGGAGTGTATTCAGTCGTGGTACGAGGTGCAGACACCGCTGGAAGAGTGTCTGTATCTGGAGCTGTTCAACAAGCTCAACACCCGCATGTCGCTGCGGGCCTTCGGTGTCTACACGATCGAAGTACGGGCCGGCTACAACAACGGCGACATCACCAGACGTATGGTCGCCACCCTCGACCTGCGTAATTTACCGAAGGATCACGTACTGTACTGGCAGAAGATTACGTATTAGCGGGGTGACGTGCTACTATGCGGTATGCCTGGCGGTCGCTGAGGGGTTGCTACAAAGTCACCAAGCGCCAGAGAAGATACACCGCACCCGCCATTCCATAGGTAAATCGGCAATACATACGAAAGGCCATGGCCCGGCGATGATCGATACCGCGAACTGTGCAGACGGCCAGCAGCACGATGTACACCGCAAAGGCGCTCAACATAAGCACCGCGAATCGGTCGATTTGCTGCAGCAGCCATAGATGCGCCAGCGTCATCGGGACGATGCCCAATACGAACCACCGCCGGAACCCGAAACGGACGGCGCCTGATGAGAAGCCCGCAGTCTGGTCCTCGTCCACATCGATCGCTTCATGATGCATGGCACCGCCGGCCATGCACAGACCGAAATACACCCCGACAAATGTTGCTTGCCGCCAGTCTCCGCCGGCGAATAAAAAACCGGCGGAGACGTGCAGGGTGCCGCCGATACAGTGATGCAGAAGTGACAGCAGCCAGTTTCGCTTGCCGGTCCAAGCGTATAAGTCCCAATTGACGATCATCAGCAGCAGCGCCAGCACGGCAGCGTGATGACCGCGATTCCAAACGAAAATGAAAAGTGGTACCAGGATACAGGCATGCATGCGAAGTAACCGGGCCGTCTGGCGCTGCTCGGGAAAGCAGGCGTCGTTGAACGCCAGAATATGAGCGCCGATAAGCCCGGTGGCGATCAGCATCAGCCAAATGTACGGCAGCGCGTCGAGGGACGTGATCGCCAGGCAGTAGCCGATGAGCGGCAGGCCAGCGGCAAACAGAAACTCGACGAAACGCGATTGCGTCAGAAACACCGCCGGACGACTGGGAGGATTCATAGCTGGCTCCATCCCAGGACATCGATCGTGATTTCCTTGAAGGGGCCGACGGTCGCCCGCCCGGTGACTTTGATGCAGGTGTCCTCCTCGGGCGCCTCAGACGAGAGAAATTTGACGTAAACGTCGCCGATCCCCAAAGGGTGTCCGTCGTCCGCATATTTGTGCACTTCGAGCTTGGCCTTGACTGTCCGCCTGTCCGGGAAAGATAAATGAGGATCGGGGTGCGGCCCGATACGCCGGACAATGCCGGCAGCGCAGATGACTGTGCCGACCGGGAGGTCGCCTTGTGTCAGCCATTGCATTTCCCTTGCCTGCGAATAGCTGAGCAGCATCGGATCGTCCGA
>CAUZJQ010000432.1:0-3595 GCA_963580095.1 Lentisphaeria bacterium
GAATCTACGATCAAAATACAATGCTCTGGGGTGGCTACGTGCTCTGGGTGCCGCGACGTCTCGGCGTCGGTCCGCCCAAACCGGTGGGCTATCCGACTCGGGGCGCGGATGACAGTATCGACGATTTGCCGATCGTCACCGATTATGTCATCATCCTGGATGAGGGCGGTCCGCCCCCGACGGCGAAGTGGGCCTGGCACAAGCGCGGCGGCCGGGATATTGCGTGGCAGCCCGCCACTTGGATTCCGGCCCCGCCCTATTACTACATAAAGGACGGGGTGTTGGATGCCCCGTCCAATCTCCTGTTTGGCGACGGCCATGTCGAGGGCCGCCGAACCGAGGAACTCACCGTGCGTTTCGACCCTGGTTTTCCGCATCTCCACTAACTAATGTGCCGTTGCTTCGGAAAATCCGGAATACCGGACACCCGACAGCAACGCCATATCGCGAGTCCACGTCGCCAAATCGTTCTGTTCTCGAACTTGTTGAGGTGATTGAAGACATGCATCGAAATGGCGCTGCTGTTGCGGTTGTTTGTTATGGCATTGCGCCGATGATAACTTTGCTGCCTGTTACGATGTACTCAAACCAGCAATACCAGGGCATCACAGCTTCACCCCCTTCCGTTTATGCGAGTTTCGGCCGAATCCCGCAGGTATATATATTTTCTTCTCGGCGTCTGCGTGTGCGTTGTGTTTCTGGCCTTGCCGTCGATGGACGACATTGATGTCACCTGGGAACATCTGAACTGGAACGCCGCGATGGCTATTCGCGAGACCGGCGTTCCGTTTGTGCGCCCCGGGTATCCGCCGGATCTGCATCACCCGCCCTCGTGGTCGTATATCATCGCTGCTTCGGTCTCGGTATTCGGCGAGTCGGTGTGGGCCATGCGATTGCCGGGGCTTCTTTGTTTTTTGACAACCGGTCTGTTGCTGTACGCGTGTGCCCGGTGTTTGTCGTTGAACCGTCTCGTGGCGACACTGGCAGCAACGATTTATCTGACCAGCCCGATGGCGCTGCAGGGGGCGTTGAACATGGATTACGCCGATGGCCAGCTGCTGCCGTTGGCCAGTGTCAGCATGGTCATTGTCTATTTGTACGCTGAGCGCCGGCCGATCTGGCTTCAGGGTTTGTGGCTCGGGCTCGGTGTCATCGTGCTGTTGTGGGCCAAACTAACCAGCACCGCGATCTTTCTGCTGGCGCTGGTGCTGGTGGCCGTCTTCAGTTTTTGCAAACGCAATCTGCAGGTCGTCGCTGCGGCGCTGGGGACAGGGCTGCCGCTGACGCTGCTCACCTGGGGGGGCTACTGCCTTTTCGTGAAACGATCGCCGATCGGTCGAGACCAATCCTACTGGGAGATGTTTGGCCAGCCGGTGAACTATTTGGTCAGTGGCAAGGCGAGTGCCGGTATCTGGTCTCTGGAACCATCGGCGATGCTGCTGCACATTTGCCGTATTACGACGTACGCTGGACCGGTGTTCATGGCACTCGCGGTCTGTGGCCTGGCGGTTTGGGGTTTTGGCAGTTTGCGGCGGTTGCAACAGCGGCGGGCCTCATTGATTCCGGTGTACACATTCGGGGTGTTGCTGGGCTACACACTGTTCGTTGGCGGCACCGGGCCGTTTCCAAAATATTATGCCCCGGCGTTTCCGTTTATCGCGCTGTTTTGCGCGATGCTGTTTACCGGTGTGCCGACGATGAAGCTCTGGCAACCGTCTGCCGGGCCTGATGAGGCAACGGGCGGTGAGTTGCTGCGGGGTCCCGACTGGTCCGGCCGCATGATCGCCTGGCTCATTGCGGTTGTTGCGTTGCTCACGGCGTACTATGTGCTGATCGTTGGTGACAACGTCTATCGGCTCAATTACGTGCTGAAGGAAGCGGTGCTTGTCGATCAGCCGCGACCGGCGCTGTCGGCGTACGCCATAGGCATGCTGCTTTGTCTATTGCCATTTGCCGCGGCAATTGTGGCAGGGCGGGTGAGGCGGTCACGTGCCCTGGCGGGCCGAGGATTGCTGGCGGCGTTGATCGCGTCGCAGCTTGGACTGCTGGTTGTTCAGGCCCGGGGCGACTATTCGCTGCGCTACTTGTACGGTACGCCGATGTCTGACCTGCATGCCGTCCGGTCGGAGCTGCAAAAGCTGCCGCCGCCGGCAACGGTCATGGGCGAAGCAATGTACGCCACGACTGCCGGGCAGCGGGTGTCGCCGGGCTACAGCAATGAATTGTGGAAATCCATTGATGCCGGGATTGTTCCCTACATCGAGGCAGTGCGTCCCGACGCGGTTGTCTATGGTCTGATGTCCAGCGAGCTGAGCTTGCTGCGGCGTTTGCCGGACCACGAGCCGTTCAATGCTCTGATGCACGAGGCCTATGATCTGCAGCAGATCGGCGGCATCTACTTGTGGGTGAGACGCGAAGGTGCGACAGCTATACAGTGATCGTCTGGCACACTTTGTCCTGACTGGCCACCAGCACTTCGACCTGTTCCTGGTTCATCGCCTTGAGACAGTCGCGGGCCGCGGACTCTGCGAGTTCCGGACGGTTACAGTCGTCACTCAAGTGCGCCGTCACCAGGTATTGGGTACCCGGACCTACGACCTGCGCGATGAGCTCGGCGGCGCGCTTGTTGCTGAGGTGGCCGCGGCGGCCGTGAATGCGATGAACCAGGTGCGCCGGACGCCGAGAGGAACGCAGCAGATCGTGTTCGTGATTACTTTCGATAATCAGAACATTTGAGTTTTTTAGTTTGAGCGGGACAAGCTTGCCGAAGTGGCCGAGGTCTGTCGCGATGCCGATCTTGCGGTCCTGGCAATGAATCACGAAACCGACCGGGTCGACGGCATCGTGACACACAGAGAACGCTTCGATTTGAAAAGGCCCGATGGTGAACGGCGAACCGTTCGTGAAGACAACGGCGTTCTCCGGCGCCTTGTTCATCATCTGCAGGCGTTCCATGGTCAGCGAATTGGCGAAGGCGGGGATGTTGTTGTTGCGTTTGGCGAAGATGCGCAGTGCCTGGGTGTGGTCATCATGCTCGTGGGAGACTACGATGCCGCGGATTCGGGAGGACGCGACACCGGCGGTGTCGAGGCGGCGCTGCAGTTCGGCGCCCGAGAAGCCGGCGTCGATGAGGATGGCGTCGTCACCGCAGCGGATTGCCGTGGCATTGCCGCCGCTGCCGCTGCCGAGAACTGTGACCTCTACCGCTGTGTGCATTGGTTGACGAAATCCGGGAACGGTATAAGGTTAAATCGGTGGTTGTCCACGTGCGACGGTGGTTTTTGCCGGAGCAGAGCGCACGCTGCCTTCTATGGAAATCGGGCGCCAAGCCTTGGTGTGCCAGTGACAATTCGGCGAAGCCTATGTCTACCATACAACAGGGACTTTACCAGTCAACGGAACTGCAGCAGGTGCAGATTATTGCGCCGCAGCAGATCCAGTCGCTGGAGATTCTGACCGCGCCGCTGTTTGATCTGACGACCAGAATCAACCAGGAGATGGAGGCGAATCCGGCACTTGAACGGCTTTCTACTGACGGCGAACAGCTCGTTGGCGACCCTATGGAAGAGGTTGGCGAAACGCAGGTCGATGCGGA
>CAUZJQ010000433.1:0-3582 GCA_963580095.1 Lentisphaeria bacterium
CTTTGCCATCGGCTCTGCGGCACTCACCGCGCTGGCCCTTCTGGCCGCCTATATCATGGGCCTCGATTTCTGGGTCAAAAAGGAAGGCCTCATTGAGGCCGACACCGTCACCAATCTGGATTTCTACATCGAATACTACAGTCTCAACCTGATGAATCCGCTGCTCATCTGTGGTCTGTTCCTCGGAGGCATGCTCGCCTTCGTTTTCTGCGCTATGACTATGAAAGCAGTCGGTCGCGCTGCCGGTGCCATGGTCGACGAGGTGCGCCGCCAGTTCAAGGAACATCCTGGCATCATGACCGGTACCGAAAAGCCGGACTACGCTCGTTGCGTGGCCATCTCGACGCGCGCGGCGCAAAAGGAGATGATCGTTCCATCGCTGCTCGCAATCATCGCGCCGGTAGCCATCGGCCTCGTGCTCGGAGTGGCCGGCGTCATGGGTGTCCTCGCCGGCGCATTGGCAACCGGGTTCTCCTTTGCGTGCATGCTGAACAACGCCGGCGGCGCCTGGGACAATGCCAAGAAGTATGTCGAAAAGGGCAATCTCGGTGGCAAGAACTCGGACGTCCACAAGGCCTGCGTCGTCGGTGACACTGTCGGTGACCCCTTCAAGGACACCTCCGGCCCGTCGCTGAATATTTTGATCAAACTCATGAGTATGGTCTGCGTGGTTTTCTCGCCGGTAATCGTCCGGTATTCGCCAAAGGTCATGGGCCTTTTGGGTCTGGCCTGAGCAGGGGCGGTCCGGTTTGAGTGAACTCAGTACGGTGGAAGCGCATGTGCTTCGCAAGACGCCGTACTCAGAAAGTAGTCTGATCATCGCCACGCTGTCGGAAAATGGCCAGCAGCATTTCATCCTGCGCGGCGCGCTGCAGACCGCCAAACGCCGCTTCCCCGCCGTCGACCTCTTCCGTCTGATCCGTGTGATCTATCGACCGGCCGTCCGGAGCGACCTGCACACCGTCCGAGAAGCGGAGTGCCTCGATCCTTACAGTCACATCCCGCGCAACACCGCACACTATCAGGCGGCCGGCTGGCTCAGCCGACTGGTACTCGACAACAGCGGCCTGGAAGATCCTATGCCAAAGCTGCATGCGTCACTCGCCACGGCCTTTCGGCGCCTTAACACGGCCACACCTGCCGCCTGCCTGCCGGTGGTGCTGGGCACCACCTTTATCCTGCTGCAGGAATCCGGCAATCTCCCCAGCTTCGACGACCAACCGGAAATCGGCCGGCAAGTCGAGCAGATGCGCCAATGCGCCCTCGATCCAGCGATCGCGTATCCAAGCTACGATGCCGCGGTTTGGAGACAACTCCGTGACTGGATGCAAATGTTCCTGCTGCAGCACAATTTCAAAGTGCCGCGCAACTTCGACCGTATCGAACTGTGATGCTCGACCATCGTCATCTACGACTATCCCCGCTAAAATGCTGGGCCGTCCCAGCCTTGAATTTGTCAAAATTGATTCTACGGTAAGATCCGCGTTTTCACTTCTTCGGGGTGTGGCTCAGTCTGGTTAGAGCGCTGCGTTCGGGACGCAGAAGTCGGAGGTTCAAATCCTCTCACCCCGACCATTTTTCCTTCCGTCCTGTCTTTATTGCTACCGGACCTTACAGGTGGACTCTTTATATGAGTACAGAAACTGAATCTGTCGATTTCATTCGCACCATGGTTGCCGAGGATCTGGCCACCAGCAAATGGGACGGCCGCGTCGTTACGCGATTTCCTCCGGAGCCAAACGGCTACCTGCACATCGGCCACGCCAAGAGTATCTGCCTCAACTTCGGTGTTGCCGCTGAGTTCGGTGGTTCCTGCAACCTGCGATTTGACGACACCAACCCCGTCAAGGAAGAGACTGAGTACGTTGAAGCCATCAAGGAAGACGTCCGCTGGCTTGGCTGGGATTGGGACGATCGCGAATACTACGCCTCCGACTATTTCGATCAACTCCACGACTGGGCCGTAAAATTGATCAAAGACGGCAAGGCCTTTGTTTGCGATTTGACCGCAGACGAACATCGCGAATTCCGCGGCACCCTGACCGCGCCTGGCAAGAACAGCCCGCACCGTGATCGTTCGACAGAAGAAAACCTGGACCTTTTCGAGCGCATGCGTACCGGCGAATTTCCCGACGGCAGCAGGGTGCTGCGCGCCAAAGTCGATATGGCCGCGCCGAATCTCAACCTCCGCGACCCTGTGATGTATCGCATCCTGCATGCAACGCATCACCGTACGGGTGACAAGTGGTGCATCTATCCGATGTACGATTTCACACACGGCCAGAGCGATTCGATCGAGAAGGTCACGCATTCGTTGTGCACGCTTGAGTTCGAGGATCATCGGCCGTTGTACAACTGGTATCTCGAAGCGCTGGGCATCAACCACCCGGAACAGACCGAGTTCGCCAGGCTCAATCTGACACACAGCGTACTGAGCAAACGCCGTCTGATCGACCTCGTAGCCGAAAACCACGTCAATGGCTGGGACGACCCGCGCATGCCGACAATCTGCGGCCTGCGCCGGCGCGGCTATACCCCAGAGGCGATACGCGCCTTCTGTGAACGCATCGGCGTTACCAAACGCAAAAACGTCATAGAAATGGGTCTGCTCGAGTACTGCCTGCGCGAGGATCTCAACAAACGTGCAATGCGACGCATGGCAGTACTGCATCCCTTAAAACTGGTGATCGACAACTATCCCGAGGACCTCGTCGAAGAGATGGAGGCAGTCAACAATCCCGAGGATGCCAATGCCGGCAAACGCCAGGTCCCGTTCTCACGTGAGCTCTACATCGAGCAGGACGATTTCCGCGAAGATCCACCGCGAAAATATTTCCGGCTGTCACCCGGTCGCGAGGTGCGGTTGCGTTATGGCTACTTCGTCACCTGCACCGATTTTGTTAAAAACGACGCCGGCGAAGTCATTGAGGTGCATTGCACCTATGACCCGAAAACCCGCGGTGGCAACGCCCCCGACGGACGCAAGGTCAAGTCGACTATTCACTGGGTGTCGGCTCGACATGCGGTGAAGGTGGAAGTGCGCCTGTACAACGAGCTTTTCACCGAGTCCGACCCCGACAACGTCACCAACGAAACTGACACTTACCTGGACAACCTCAATCCCGAGTCGCTTGAGGTATTGACCGATTGCTGCGCCGAGCCCTGCGTAGCGGCGGCAAGCGTTGGTGAAAAAGTGCAGTTCGAACGTACAGGTTATTTCTGCGTCGACCCCGACAGTACCGCGGAACACCCTGTCTTCAACCGCACAGTGGGTCTGCGCGACACTTGGAAAAAAATCCAAAAGCGCGATTAAGACACGTCAGCAATTGCATTCCCCGCAAGCGGCAGCAGGCCGCAACCCCGTTGGCAGACAGGATTACGGAGCAGTCAGGTTCTCTAACGTGACGCCACAGTGAACAGTCGATGACCGGGCCACAAGGCGTTCGGCGAAAAGAAAACTGAGCGGACACTTCGGAAGTATGATTTTCCCCGGCGCATGGGCGCGAAGTCGTTCAACCTCCACCGTGCACACAATCTGCAGCAGCTGCCAGTGTACTGGCGTTATCAAAGTGGCTGAGGATC
>CAUZJQ010000434.1:0-3558 GCA_963580095.1 Lentisphaeria bacterium
CGGGAGATGGCGTTGGCTTATCGGGACCCCGCTGCCTTTCGAGGATGGCGATCTGAAGCTCGTCACAGCGGCAGAAGCGTACGACTATGCAGTCACACGTGAAGGCTTTCACAGTCCACTCGTTGACGGCATCATTGTGGATGAATTCAGCAACTCCACCCCGCTTTGCGCGGTCTATGCCGAAGCGGTGCGGAAGCTCGCCGCCACGCCCGAATACAAGGACAAGTTCTTTTATGCCTACGCCAACCACCTTTATACCGGCGAGGCGGGCATCGATCTGCTCAAGGCCATGTTGGAGACCGGGGCAGCGGTTGCCTGGAAGCGATACCTCAAGACGCATTCCAACGAATTTACGGCCAGGGCGTTTCTGCAATACGAGCTTGTCGAGCGTGTCCGGGCCTGGCGCGAGGCGATGCCGCAGTCGCTCGAGTGCTTAGCGGTATGTCCCGGGTACTTTACCAGGCCCGGCGGACATCTCCTCAACGCCACACCGTCGGTCAATTACAAGACCTACCTTGACATGCAGTTCAACCTGGTAGCCAATGACCCGGCTTTCTGGGGAACCTTCGGGCTGATGTCGTATCACAGCGGTTACTCCGACGAGGAGACCGTTCGCTGGATGTGCAGGCTCTTCCGCCACTATGGTATCGAAGGCGAAAGCCAGCCGGCCACCAGCGATCCGTATGAATCCCCACATCTGGTCAACGGCGATTTTTTTGACGGAATCGACGGTTGGACAATTGAACCGGCGGAACAGGACAGCGTCCGGCCCGTGCTCAAACGCGGCCTCAGCCGGCTTCAAGCACGCTATCCCACAGGGGTACCGGAGGGGGAGACCTGTTTGCTCATGGTCAGAAGCGCGAACGGGCCTAATACCGTCTCTCAGGAAATCAAGAACCTTCAGCCCGGTCGGCTATATTCATTTCGCATGCTGACCGGCGACTATGAGGATATGTCGGAAAAGGAGAACCATGCCGTACGTGTCCGTATCGAGAATGCGACCTTGATTCCAGAGAAAAGCGCCACGTACTTGTATTCCAATCCCGGGGACGGGCGTTATCCGCCCTACGACAGAGAAGGCTCAGCCTGGATGAACTATCACTGGCGCGTATTTCGCGCCGACCATCATTCGGCAAGACTGGCGATCTCTGATTGGACCAGTGACGAGGAACCCGATGGACGTGTTGGCCAGCAGATGATGTACAATTTCATAAGTGTGCAACCGTATTTCTCCGAGGAGTTCGAAACCGATGAGTAACCAGAACATCCTTGACCATGGTGCAAAAGGCGACGGCGAGACAGATGATGCGGCGGCAATCCAGGCAACCATCGACAAGTGCGCGGCCGCGGGTGGCGGACGGGTCGTCGTGCCGGCCGGCAGAACGTTCGTTGCCGGACCTTTTGAGCTTCGCTCCAAGGTCGATTTCCATCTCGAACATGGCAGCTGCGTAGTAGCAAATCCCGAGCGCGGACTATATGCCGACAAGGTGTTTCCCGATTGGGAAGATGGCACGAAGTGGATCCATGCCACCGGCGCCGAAGACATTGCCGTTACCGGCAGCGGGGTCATTGATGGCCGCGGTAGAGCGTTCGTGGCAGATCTGCAGCCACGCCGGCACTGGCCGGCTTCCGGCCGGCCTTTCATGCTCAACTTCGAGGACTGCCGGCGCATCACCATGGAAACCGTGACGCTGAGAGACTCCGCCTTCTGGGCAGTGCATCTCCTGGGCTGTGATGATGTCCTTTTCAACGGGATACGGATCCTGAACAATCCGCTGATGCCCAACTGTGACGGCATCGACCCGCACCGGTCTCGCAATGTGCGCATCATTGGCTGCTATATCGAGGCCGGTGACGACTGCATCTGTCCGAAATCGGAAGCCGGATTCGAACATTATGGGGCAACCGAGGACATCATAGCTACCGGTTGCACGTTGGTTTCCAGCTCCTGCGCCATCAAGATCGGCTCCGGTACGTACGGTGAATTCAGAAGGATGATCTTCGACTCGTGCATCATCAGGAACTCGAACCGCGGACTGGGTATCCAGCTCCGTGACGGGGGCGTGGTCGAGGATGTTATCTTTTCGAACATGTTTGTCGAGACCCGCTTCGGTGAGCAAGTCTGGTGGGGCGACGCCACACCCGTTTACGTGACCGCTTTCGAGCGCGAGCCCGGGGCGCCGCTGGGCGTGGTTCGGGACATCCGGTTCGCCAACATCGTATGCCGCAGCGAAAACGGCGTTTATATAGCCGCAAACAAAACCGATGCGATCCGGGATATCACCTTTGACAACGTGTCGGTCAAGCTCGACAGGTGGACGACTTACCCGGGTGGGAATTATGACCGGCGTCCCAGTGTCATGAAACCGGAGCGATCCGAAACGCCGACATCGGGCTTTCACTTCGATACCGCCAGAGATATCACTGTTAGAGACTGTTCAGTGACGTGGGGTGAGAACCTGCCCGAATACTACCGGCATGCGCTGTGTGCGTCGGATGTCACCGGCCTGACGACCGAGCGGTTAAAGGGCGATGCCGCTTTCCCGGATCGATACGAGGCCGTTGTAACGGAATAAGACGGCGTAGAAGAACACGTCGGCTCCGATTAACTTACGCGTACGGCATGCACCGGCGCACGAAGATCCGCATTGTCCGGACAAGACGATGGAATTCCTGCGGACCTGGGAAGGGACGCTGGCAACCTCGGCAGATTAGGATTGAGCAAAGACTCAGGAGCGAACATCATGACAAAAGCTCTGGCCCGGTGGCTTATATGGCTGGTGATGATTTGTTGCGTGAGCCGGGCGGACGATCAGGCGCTGGTCGCACACTACGCCTTTGACGAGGGTGCCGGCACGGCAGCGACGGATGGGAGCGGCAACGGCAATGACGGCGAGGTTCACGGTGCGGTCTTTGTCAGGAGCCCCGAAGGCCATGCACTTCGTTTCGACGGTGTCGATGATTTTGTGGACTGCGGCGCAAGTGAAAGTCTGCAGCAGCTCGAGGTCGCCGGGACGATCGCATTTTGGTTTAAGCCGGAAGAACTGCGGGGCGGACTGGTCAACTGGAGCACTGGCAGCGACTGGTCAGACCAACGACTCATCATCAGCTACAAGGTTTACCATGGGGCAACGGATTTTATCCAGGCCTCCGCCGATTCCAGACGGCATCGCGAACGCTCGCTGGTCTGGCCCGCGAAGAACACCTGGAACCACGTCGCAGTTACTTTCGACGGCGGGACTGTTTGCTATTACCTGGACGGGACTTTACGCAATGTATTCTACCAGGACGCGAGGCCCATGATCGCGGGCGTCCCGCTCTGGCTCGGCAGAAATGCCGGCCTGGGACCGGCGTACTTCAAAGGAGTCATGGACGAGGTGCGCATCTACAGGCGCATGCTTTCCTCTCTCGAGGTCCTCGCCAGCTACAAGGATCAAGCCGCAGCCTTCCAGGGAGAAACGAAAGAGGTCCAGGAGCTGCTGATCCGCGCACAGGCTGTTCCCGAGCCAGGATGGATAGCAGTCGAGACTGACTTTGCCCGCTTGCGGCCGCTGCCCG
>CAUZJQ010000435.1:0-3557 GCA_963580095.1 Lentisphaeria bacterium
CCACTGTGATTAAGAACTGGACAGACTTTATTGTGGCGAATTTGATATTTGAGCATTGCGTTATGAACGGAATATTATCTGACAAATTGCACCGGCTATTCATGCCATAAATCAGTCAAAATGAACAGCTCGAACTCAAGTACATTCCTATCGCAGATTTCGCCGAGGCAGAACCACTCGGAGATACCACCGTAGGGTACCTGTCCATTCCCGCAGTTCAGGCGGCAGGATCGTCCGTCTTCCCTCCCTGCATTTGCCCCGGAGGGCAGGCCGGATTATCTGTTCTCATGTTCGCATCCCAGCCCTTCTTGTGCTATCGTTCAAGAGTTCCGAAAGCAATCCGCTCTCACTTATCTTGTGACTCGGCATATCCGGTAGAAAACTGGCTGCTGAGTTTACTCGAGACCCGCGGCAGCCGCCTTGATCGCACTCGAATATTTGTCGCGGCTGTCCGCTTGAAAAGACCTATTTCAGAAGCCATAATCTAAGTTTTATAGCTTACGGCGAAAACGGGATTACGTACATGGAATTGAAGACACACGACATTCTAATCATTGGTGGCGGCGGTGCTGGGTTGCGTGCGGCAATTGCCATTGGCGAGGAAAATCCAAGCCTCAGCGTGGGCGTTGTTTCCAAGGTCTATCCGATGCGATCCCACACCGTGTCTGCTGAAGGCGGTGCGGCGGCGGTGATCAAACCGAATGACAGTCTGGAAGATCATTGCTACGATACGATTTCCGGTGCAGACTGGCTGGCCGATCAGGATGCCGTAGAAGCATTCGTCAACGAAGCACCCGAAGAGATGATCCGCCTGGAGCACTGGGGTTGTCCGTGGAGTCGAGAACCGGATGGGAGCGTGGCCGTGCGGCCGTTCGGCGGCATGAAGATCGAACGCACCTGGTTCGCCGCCGACAAAACAGGTTTTCATATGTTGCATGCGCTGTTCCAGACGGCGCTCAAGTTCGACAATGTGACACGCTACGACGAGTTTTTTGCCACCAAGCTGCTGGTCCACGACGGGCGCTGCCAGGGGGTCACTGCGCTGGAGTTGCGGACCGGTCAGATCCTCCCGATTGCCGGCAAGGCGACTATCATGTGCACTGGCGGGGCGGGGCGGATTTTCCCTTTTACTACCAATGCTGCGATAAAAAACGGTGATGGCATGGCGATGGCCTACCGCGCCGGCGTCCCGCTGAAGGATATGGAATTTGTCCAGTATCATCCCACCGGTTTACCCGGCACCGGCATCCTGATTACCGAAGCATCGCGCGGCGAAGGTGGCGTCCTTGTCAACAAGGATGGATATCGTTACCTGCAGGATTACGACCTCGGCGAGGCTCTGGACGTAAACGATCCCCAACATCCGTGCAAACGTACGATGGAACTGGGACCGCGCGACCGCTTGTCGCAGGCGTTCGTGCAGGAGCAACAGAAGGGTAACACGATCGAGGGGCCATACGGCCATTATGTGCATCTGGATGTCACCCACATGGGCGAAAAGAAAATCGACAAGAAGATTCCCTTCGTTCGTGAGCTTTGTAAAAACTATGCCGGCATTGATCCGGTTCATGAGTTGGTTCCGGTGCGGCCGGTGATTCATTATATCATGGGCGGTATCCACACCGACATCGAAGGTGCAACGCCACTGTCCGGACTGTACGCCGCCGGCGAATGTGCCTGCGTGAGCATCAACGGGGCCAACCGGCTCGGTTCCAATTCGCTGACCGAACTGTTGGTCTTCGGAGCGAGGGCGGCGCGGGCTGCGGTTCGTTTTGGTGACGAGTGCGGCGACATCGATGCCCAGGCGATCATTGCCCTGGCTCAAGAGGAACAGCGACGGATCCGCGAGCGGTTCTTCCAACCCAAAGGTGGCGTGGGCAAGGAAACGATTGCCGGCATCAGGTCGGAGTTGACGGGCACCATGGAGAGTGGTGCCGGGATTTATCGCAGCAACGATTCACTGCAGGAAACCTGTGATATCATCGGTGACCTGAAAGAGCGCTTCGGCAATATTGAACTGGCCGATCATAGCCTCACGTTCAATACAGAACTGACATCGGCATTAGAACTGGAATTCATGCTGGACGTTGCCGAGGCGTTGTCACACAGCGCCCTGGCACGGACGGAATCCCGCGGTTCTCATCAGCGTACGGACTACTCCGAGCGCGATGATGAAAAATTCCTCAAACACTCGCTGGCGTACAGAACCGACAGCAATCCACGTATGGAATACCTAGACGTGGTCATCACAAAATGGCCACCGGGAGAGCGTGTTTATGGCAGCAAGTGATACGGAAACGGGTAAAACTGTTACCCTGGAAGTCTTTCGCTTCCGACCGGAGGAAAACGACGAGGAGCACTACTTCGATCGATACGAAGTTCCGTATCACGAGGATTGGGTGGTGCTCGACGCGCTGAATTACATCAAGGATGAAATCGACGGGACATTGTCGTATCGCTGGTCATGCCGCATGGGAGTCTGTGGCAGTTGCGGCATGATGGTCAATGGTGAGTCGAAGCTCACTTGCGCGGCCTTCCTGCGCGACTACTATCCTGAGACGATCCGTGTCGAACCACTGGATTACTTTCCGGTGATCCGTGATCTGGTGATCAACATGGATGGTTTCATGGAGAAGCTTGGCGCAGTCAAGGCGTGGCTTATTCCGAAAGAAAAACGAGATGTTTCGCAGGGAGAATATCGGCAGTCTCCCGCTGAGCTGGCGCACTACAAACAGTACAGTATGTGTATTAACTGCATGCTCTGTTATTCGGCCTGTCCGGTGTTCGCTCACAATCCGGATTTCGTGGGACCGGCTGCGATTGCCCTGGCTCAGCGATATAATCTCGATTCGCGCGATGGTGCCGCCGATGAGCGGGCAGAAGTGGTCTTCAGCGGCGAGGGCATCTGGGAATGTACATTTGTCGGCGACTGTACCGAAGTCTGTCCGAAGGATGTTGATCCGGCTGGTGCAATCCAGCAGGCCAAGGTAACCGCAACTAAGGATTGGTACCGCAACATCGTGCCGTTTGGAACCAGGAAGGCAACCAAAGCCGAAGCCGAAACCGAAACCGACAGTCAATAGGTCGAGAAACAGTGGATCAGCCTGCCGCGAAAAAAAGCAAAGAATACATTCGTCCCATGCCAAGAAATTGGTGGATGAAGAAGAAGTCGTATTCGCTGTTCATGCTCCGCGAACTGACCTGTGTTTTTGTTGGCGGGTACGCGTTGTTTTTACTGATCCTGGTCGCTTGTGCAGCAAACGGGGAGGCGGCATTCATCGCGATGTTGAACAGCCCGGTGAGCATCGTGCTTCATGTCATTGCCCTGCCGATGGTCATCTACCACAGCATCACGTGGATCAACCTGACGCCCAAGGTATTAATCATCTGGCGTGGTGAGGAACGGGTAAGCTCGACCTTGATTGCGGCTGTTCACCATGCGGGCTGGATCGTCTTATCGATTGCGATTTTTGTGATCGTCAGGGCAATTGCGGGGACGTAAGCAGTATGGCCAAGTCTAATGAACCAATTTGGTGGTCTTTGTTTTCTGCCGGCGG
>CAUZJQ010000436.1:0-3549 GCA_963580095.1 Lentisphaeria bacterium
CCGACTACGACATCGTGGTTACCAATTATTCAATCCTTCGCCGTGACCTTGACGAGTTGGCCAAGTTTGCCTTCCGCGCCATCGTGCTCGACGAGGCGCAGTTCATCAAGAACCCCAGCGCGCAGGTGACCAAGTCGGTCAAGGAACTCAAGGCCGACCACAAGTTGGCGCTGACCGGCACGCCAATCGAGAACCGCATGCTCGATCTGTGGAGCATCGTAGATTTTGTCCAGCCCAACTATCTCGGCAACCAGCAGCATTTCAGCCAGGTTTACGATTTGCGGGCGTCGGAAAAAGATGAGAACGCCGCCCGGCTTGGACGCAAAAAGCTCTCGGCCAAGCTGCGGCCGTTGTTGCTGCGCCGCGTTAAGAAACAGGTCGCAAAGGATCTGCCGGACCGCATCGAGCAGCGGCTAGACTGCGAGCTGCCCGAAGAGCAGCGGAAACTGTACCTCGCCGAGTTGAAGCGCAGCCGTGAGCAGGTGATGAAAGCCGTCCAGCAGAAGGGTGTTGCCAAGAGCAAGATGCACGTGCTTGCTGCGCTGACACGGTTGCGGCAGATTTGTTGTCATCCCGGCCTGGTTGGCAGCGACACGGAATCCGGCAAAATGGACACGCTATTCGAACTGGTTGAACCACTGCTCGAGGAAGGGCATAAGGTGCTAGTGTTCAGTCAGTTTGTGCGGATGCTGCAGATTCTAGAGAAAGAATGCTCAGACCGGGAGATGCCCACCTATATGCTGACCGGTGAAACCAAAAACCGGCAGGATGTCGTGAATGCTTTTCAGGAGGCCGAGTCGCCGTCGGTGTTCCTGCTCAGCCTCCGGGCGGCCGGCACCGGCCTCAACCTGACGAGCGCCAGTTACGTGGTCATTTACGATCCGTGGTGGAATCCCGCCGTCGAGGCGCAGGCGATCGACCGCACGCACCGCATCGGCCAGACCGCCACGGTGAATGCCTACAAGATGATTTCACCGGGCACCGTTGAGGAAAAAATATGGGATTTGCAGCAGCGGAAAGCCAAGACGGTATCCGACGTGCTCGGCGAAGACGGTTTCGCCAAGGGGCTGACAACGAACGACCTCGAGTACCTGTTCTCGGATTAACCTCCCGCGCTTGGCCAAGCGCTTGGATGCCTAAAGCTTCTCGACGCGAAAATTGGGCTGGCTCCATTCGCCGCTTGGCAGCAGCCAGC
Organism: Lentisphaeria bacterium; assembly: GCA_963580095.1. GTDB lineage: Bacteria > Verrucomicrobiota > Lentisphaeria > JABSQK01 > CAJWLW01 > CAJWLW01. Next base: position 1,196 of record CAUZJQ010000436.1, read on the forward strand.
GAAAGATCACGCCGCCTTCGCGGTGCCCGGTGGTGTCGAGTTGGTTTGCTTCGCCGAAGTCGCGGTGCGCGACGACGATTCGGAACGATCCGTCCGCTTCCAGTTTCACCTGCGAATGATTCAGGATAATTTGCCGGTTCACAAAATCGCGCGACTCGAGCCAGCGACTGCACAATTGCACCGACCAGTAACCGCACTTGGGTGCGCGCCCTTCCATGACAAGCGCCTCGTCCTCCTCAAGCTTGTACCAGCCGCCGACGTACTCGTTGTCCGGCGTGGGGAACAGGCTGTCGAGCCCCTCCTTCGTGCTATCGACGCTGACCGTATTCGGCTGTTTCATCCATGCCTCCGAGGCCAGTTGCGTGGACTTGAATGTGCGCGACAGACTTTGGCTCAACGCCCGCAACCGGTGCGTGATTCCCTCGACCGTCGGTGCCGGCGGCGGCGCGATGTCATCAAGCAGCTCTATGTTCAACTCGGCCGGTTTTTGTCGCAGATCAGTGAAGTACTGCCGTGTCACCAGCGTGCGGGCGATGTTGTCAAGTTGAACCCAGTTTTTCATACCGTCCGGTCGCTCCGCGGAAAGCACCAATTCGAAGCGGCCATCGTCGTCGAACACCATGTCAGCATCGGAGACGTTGGCCAGGATGCAGTTCGTCCGGCCGCGCAGGCCGTACAGGCAGAAGGCGAGGTACAGTTCCTCCCCCCGCTGGCCGTGAATGCGGTAGCGCAGGGCAGGGTTCAGTGTGGCCCTGTGGTACAGTGTGTCAGGATTGTCCACGAAAAACTTCCGGATCGGCGACATGACCTGTACAAGGCTCGGCGGGTTTGCGTCCTGTTCCATCTGAAACTCCGTCATGGCGACCAGGATGCGCGTGAGGAAGCGGTAGCCCTCGGCGCGTTCCGATGCGTCGCGTCCCTCGGTCAATGCGTCCACTTGTGCCGCTGCATTCGTGAGTTGCGCGGTCAGCGTTGCCCATGCCTTCGTCAATTCGTCGTTGTTCATTTTTCTACTCCTGCAAAATCGGATCGCACGGTTTGGGCGTCCAGCCCGTACTCCTCGAGCGAGTAGCGATGCGCGCCGTGCTTGTGTTGGCGGTTGTCGGCCAGCCATTGTTTCATCCCGTTTTCAAATTCATCTGAGTAGTCGCAGCCGTGATGCTCGTAAATTCGCCGAACCGTGCCGATGGGGTCGGTGACAAGATCGGCGTATTGCACATCGAGAAACTGCGCCGGATCGGCGGCGGCGCGGACCTCGCTCGATCGCCGCTCGATCTCGAGCAGGCGCTGATGCCAATGAGCGCCGATGGCGGCCTTGTCCACCACATCGCTTGCGGCGCTGCGCGTGATCTCGCACAGGCTGCAGATGCTTGGCAGGACATTCTCCGCGCCGCGATGCGTCTGCACGATCCGCGCATCGGGAAAGACGCTCAACAGACCGCCCAGCCCGGGGAGATGGCGGGGCGCCTTGCACACCCAGTGGATGCCGCGGCATTTCCAGCTGAGCATCTGGAGTTGGCGGCGGTAGTAGCGGTACCACACCGCGTCGGCCTCGTGCCCGGCAAGCCAATCGGAGTAACTTGGAATGTTCGCCCTTAGTTCGAAAATAAAGTCGACGAACGTGTGCTCGATGAGCCAAAGGCATTCCTCCGGGCCGGTGGCATTGAGCTTGTGAGCGCTCGCGAGGCGGGGTGCGATTTTCTCAAAACCGGCGACAAACTCCTCCGTTTGCGCTATCCGCGGATCGTCCTCCAGCGACTCGGGCGGCGGGGCTGGGTGCAGTCCCTCCCACAGCCGCAGCCAGCGCACGGCCGGGTCGCGGGAAAGCAGGTTGTGCAGCAGCGTTGTGCCGGTCCGCGGGAAGCCAAGGATGTACAGCGGTCGCTCAATCGGCGTCTCCGCCATCTCAGGGTTCGCGGCAAACGCCTGCTCGGTCAGCAGTCGGTTTACGAGCAGACGCAGGATCGTGCGTTGCAACATGATCACGCCTTGATTGTTGAGTCGCGCCTCGTCCCGCAGTGACTGGAGTAGCAACTCGTACGGCTCGCGGAACGCGTCATCGCCAAAGTCGGACAAGCCGGTCTGCGTGGCCGCTTTCTGCAGCAGGGCTTCGGCGTTCAGGGCGATGTTGGGGGAGAGCCTGGACACTCTGGTGAATCAACGAACGTACAGCGTCCCGCCATCGACGGGGAAGGGGGCACCGGTGATGAACGACGCCTCGTCGCTGCAGAGGAACACCGCCATCGCGCCGACTTCCGCTGGTGTGCCCATGCGGCCAATTGGCTGGTACTCGGAAAGTTTCCTGAACATCTCCGCCTGGTTGTCCGGATAATTCTCCGCGATGAAGCCATCGA
>CAUZJQ010000437.1:0-3541 GCA_963580095.1 Lentisphaeria bacterium
GTTCCCATCCCGAACACGGAAGTTAAGCTCTTCAGCGGCGATGGTACTGCAGCGGAATGCTGTGGGAGAGTAGCACGTCGCCGGCATTTTTTTTCTCTGAAAATAGCTGAGCCCCTCCAAATTACGAAAGCGTCAAGGCCTATTTCATGAGCCTGTTTCGGGCTTTCTCAAGGGTTGAGCGCTCTTCGTCTGTTAGGCTGTCGATCCCGGCTCTGCCGATTTTGTCGAGGATCGAATCCATATCGTCGTCGGCAGTGAGATCGGCTTCGATCTGGACCGACACGTTGCGAACTGTCCGTCGCCGCTGGCCTGGAAATGTCCCGAACCAGCGCAGCCCAACAAAGCCGCCGAGAGCACCACCCAGAAACTGGGCGAGCTGGCTGAGTCCATGGGTCATGACACACATGACAAATTCGGCAACGCAGACGACGGCAACGAACGACCGCATCGGCAAAGCGACCGATGGAAGCTGTACAGTGGTCGTAGTCTGGGCGATCGCCGCCGCAACCACCACGCCAGCCACAGCGCCCTCTGCCCCTACAAGCATCGAACCGCCATGACCAACGACCATCCAGCAAACCATGCCGGTCAGACCGCCAATTGTGTATATGATGAGCAGTTTGCGAACCCCGAGCCGTCGTTCCAGGGGACGTCCAAGGGTCCAAAATATCCACATGTTTAACAGCAGCATCCAGAAATAGTCGTGAGTGAATAGGTGCGTCACGACACGCCAAGCCTGCCACGATGTCGCAAATGAAATCCCGAACAGCGAACTCAGCTCGTCATTTGCCATTTTCTGCAATAAAAAGACTACGGCATTGGCAATGATGATCGGAACAATTGCACTCGTTCCGCCTATGCCCGGAGAATCAAGGCTCGAAGGCGGCTGGCCACCGCGCATGTAATCTCTGTCTTCAAGCGGCATGGGGTTACATCTTGACGGGCGCCACAGGATCCCCCGCGCAGCTTTTCACGCGCTTGAGCGATGCCGGGTGCTCGACATTTATCTCGATTGCCGTATCTGTCTGCCACCAATGCACATAGATCGGACCGGCCACCGTAGACACCGAACCGCGACACCATTTGATGCCTGGTGCGTCCGGGGCGATACGAAATTCGGCATAGCCGGGGGCGACGCGTTCGATCCCGAGCAGGTAGCGCGTGAGATATCTGCTGATGTAGGTGTTGAACGTGTGACACCGACACGGTTGCGGGGGATGGCTGTGATGTGGCAGGGACTGCCAGATCGTGCTGTCACCCGAATGCACCATGCTCCCCCAATAGTTACGGACGATGCGCAGGATCGAAACGCCGTCGCCCATCATATCGAGGAATTCCAGCACATAATACATGCCGGCCGGGTTCCCGCATGGAAGCAGTGTCGGGCTGTGATCTTTAATACTTTCGTACAGCAGGTCGCGCCGGGCACTACTGGCCATGCCGTAGCGACAAATCATCGCATTGGTCGTTTGACTGGTCACCGCCGATCGCGTGCCGTCCAGGTGAATACTGTCTGCGTAGGCACTCTTTCCTTCGTCCCAGAAGAGTGTATCAACTGCGATGGCCAAGAGCGCCTGAACCTGCTGCCAATCCTGCATGTCGTTGTCCCAGGCGTCGGCGGCGTCTGCCAGTTGAATGGCAGCTTCGAGAGCGCCGGCGAATCCGGCCTGTTCGGCAGCGTTGATGGCATGGTCGTCGTCTCGCCCGGGGCCGCTGTCGATACAGTGCCAGACCTGCGGCCATTCCAGCAGATTGTCGTCGTTCAGTCGTCTGCAGCATGCCTCGATAGTTGCGGCGATGCGCGGCATTACCTGCGCAATAAAGCTTTTATCAGCAGTCTGGAGATAGTAATCCCAGCACCACATGACCCAGTGAAAGGCGTGCATGGGGATCGTGCACAAATCTGCCGACGGGTATACCGCTGGCGGCACGTCCGCGGTTTCCGGGTCCTCTGCGAAGAGCAGGATGCTGTTGGCAACGACCGCGCTGCTGGTGCAGGAAAGCGAGTGTGCGTATGCTGCGGCACGCCCGTCGAAAGCCCAATTCGCCTGCTCCCGTGTCGGGCAGTTGATCAGCGTATCGTCACTGCCCGCGATGGCAGTGTGCACGCCGAGTTCAAAGATATCCGTTAACAACGCATCGGAACAGTGCAGCGAAGCTCGCGAGAGCGATCCGCAATTCGCGCGATGCAATTGCAGGTTCTGCAGTTTCGCGGACTCCGGCCCAACGTGAACGATCGCGATGTATCTCACGCCGTACGCGAAGAAGCTCTCGAACTGCTGAAATCCATCCGTCAGCCGGTAAGTAAGCCCATTGCTACAGCCGTCGAGCCATTGCAATTGTAGCGGCACATTCTCGGTTACTGCTTCAAGAAAAGCTATGTGCAGAACGCTGCCGGCTTTCCCTTCAACGTCAAAGGCCAGCCACCCGTAACAGACGCTGCCTAAATCGAAGATATACCTCGACCCGTCTCCTTCGCCGGCGCCGGCTAGCTCTATGCCTTCGCCGCCCGACCCGAAACCGCTGAGTTGATCCGTATCAACAGGTATCTGATGGACATGCCTGGCATACGCAACGACATCCTGAACATTCCCCCACGGCATGCTGTCGCGCGGATCCATGCTGGGCATCGGCTGCTTCTTCCAATCAACCTCCGGCATCGTTGCCGCGAAGTTCATAGCTTTTTGGGGGGGGATGGGCACCACCTGGAAGCAGCCGTCGCCGAACGGATTCTGCCACTCAATTGCGGACGCGGCAAAACCGATGAGATTGACATCGGTCAGCAGCGATTTTCGAGTCAAACCGACGAGGCGGTTCTTGCCGGCACGCAGGCTAATGGTGCCGCCACTGTCCTTATCCCGTCGATTGTCTGTGGTGCGGCAGATTTTACCGCCCTCGAGGTACCAGTCCACAGCGCCTAGTGATGGCAGCAATTCGACATGTTGCTCTTGCGCCGATACAACGTCCGTGACAATCAGTGCAAAATCATCTTCACTCCCGAGGTACGGTTGCGTACGAAAGCTCATGCGCACGTTGGGTACGGTGACCCAATCGTTACGCAGCAGCCGCGTCGGCACGATCACCGCGCGTGATGGCAGTGGCACTCGCCGGTGGTAGACCTCCGCCGACCGCGTCACGACTGTCGCCGGGACCCACGGTTGCCCTGAGCCGGTGGCATCGACGTCTTCGGTGCATGGCAGTAACCGCCGTCGCACGGTACGTCGGTTCCGAGTCGCATCCGTTCGTATTTTCGTCGAATCGTCGGAGACGATCGTGGCGTGTGGCAACTGCATTTCGAAGATCAAGGCTGCGGCGTCGGCGCAGGCGTTGATAGTACCGGTCCCCAGACTCAGCACGGCAATGTGCAGTTCATTGACTCCCGTCCGCAGCAACCCGGTGATACTCCAGGTATCGACCGAACGTCGACCGGCAGCGGACTTCGCCGGGCCGTGGCCGACAACCCGGCCGTTCAGCCGGGCCATATAGCCGGACTCGGCAGTTATCCGCAGGCGGCAGTTGCCGGCGCTATGAACGATTTTCC
>CAUZJQ010000438.1:0-3526 GCA_963580095.1 Lentisphaeria bacterium
ATGGATATGAGGACGTTGTTGAACCAGCCGTGATAGTGACCGCTGAAGCGTACGATTTTGTCCCGGCCAGTCGTGGCGCGGGCAATACGTAATGTGGCCTGCACGGCTTCCGAACCGGTATTAGAAAAAATTACCTGGTCGATGCCGGGCACTGCCCCGACCATCTTTTGCGCCAACTCGATCTCCAGTTTGTGTTGGGCACCGAGGGTGTAGCTGGTTTCCAGCTGGGCCCGGACCGCGGCGTTGATGTCCGGATGATTGGAGCCGACGATCAGCGGCCCCCAGGCCAGTGTGTACTCGACAAAGTCATTGCCGTCGACGTCGTAGTAGTAGGGCCCATCGGCGCGCTCAAAGTACTGCAGTGGCGTAATGCTCTTGCGGAATCCGCTGGAAACACCGCCGACGAGCACCTCGGACGCTTCGCTGTGCAGTGCCTCTGATCTGGAGAAATCCATATCTGTCTCCGGCTTAATGAATTGATGTTGATGCCCCGGCGCCTGGCCGAGGCTTATTGTGGTGCTGCAGGTTCAGGTTCAGAGAGTTGTGCGTGCTATCGACCGCTCCGGGATGACCGCTTCACCTGTCCCTCCGGTTGTGGAACGTTATATGTCGAAACGCTGTTTTTCCGACACTATACCGCCTGACTGCGAGAGACGCACGCCGCGAACGACATACCCGATTTTTATCGACCTGCCAGGACCTCATCGGCTGCCGCCTGCCGCAACTCGGCAAGCTGTTCGACACCCATCCGCCCCATCGCCTCGTGTGCTTCCCGGAAGGACAGCGGATTGTCCAGAATCGGCTGATTGTAGCAATTCTCGCGATCGCGCAGGTCCGTGTCTTCGTGAACCTGCACGAGCTGCCCGTCGTGGCCGGGCATAAACAGTGTTGTGCAGCGTTCGCCCGGTCCGGCATCGACAGGCTCCGAGGTGACGACCTTGTACGTGCCGCTGCGCGCCGCCAGCCGCAGCTCTCGAACGGTGCTGCCCACGTCGAATGCCCGCTCGGCGACAATCTCCCGCGCCTGCGTGCCGATCAGCACGCTATCTGTGATGGTGCCGCGGCCGCTCACGGTAACGCCGATCAACACCGAGCCGTGCACTTCGACGTCCGGGCCAAGCTCACTGTCGACGATGCGATTGCCGTCGCTGTCGGGTTCCACGTCTGCGATCTGCGCAATTGCCCGTGAGATTTCGCCCTCCGCCGACGTTGATCGCAAGCCAGTATAGAATTTGTAGATCTGCCGGTGCTGACCGATGTCGCCCCAGAACGGTTCGCCGCAATCCATGGCCCGCATTTTCAGCCTGCGGCCGGTGTCATGCGCAAGAGTTTCGATCACCCGGCGCAGGCGCGACAGGATATCCGGCATCATTTCATGCAATGCGGCCATCGCACGGTTTTCTTCACAGGCCGCTGCCCACGCGGCTGTCCGCGCCGCCGGGTCATCGACAACCGCGATGGTCAACGCCGTGAAGAACTGCGGATCGAGGTCCGGCCGCTGCTGCCGGTTGGCGTCGGTGTCGTTCACGTCTGTTGAAAACTCTGCAAGCAGGGCGTCGAGCAACCGGTAGGAGACGGCGATCGACCCGAGATTAATACCGCCGAAGAGCTTGCCGTCGCGTCGCTGCAGCAGGCCGCGATCAGCGAGTTGCTCCATCTCTGCCAGCGGCCGTCGTGGAATGAACGCCGTGACCCGGCCATCGGCATCGATGCCGACCCAGTCCTTTTCCGCTGCCTGGTCGGCAGTCATTTCGCAGACCGAGACGAAGCGGACGATATCTGCATTCGCGAATCTCGAATCGGTCTTGCGGAGGTCGCATGTCGGAATTTGAACTTCGTCGCCCCACTGCACCACGAGTCCGTCGAATCCCGAGCGGCGCAGGTACTGTTGCACCGGCACACGATAGTACATTGCCAGCTCGACCATCGACAGCAGGCGCCGGCTGCCGTCGGCACCCGTCGTCGAGACGTAGGTCGCGATCGCCGGCTTCTGAGCGTTATCTGTCTCGGTAAACGGTGTTGCCCGTGTGCCCTCGCCAAAGACGAATGCGACCAGGCTTCCGCGGTCCTCGCGGACATACGGCTTCAGCCGTTGCCAGAGCAGGAGGATGCCGAAAGCCTGATTGACCGGCAGGTCCTCGTGAAACGACACAGCCTCGCGCGCCTTCAACGTTTCGCACGCCCGGTCGAGGATGCTCTGCCAGAATTCTCGGGCCGATTCGGACCCGGAGACGGTACCGATGACCTCCGGTGTCTCACCGGCGGCGATGAGCTCGCGAGTGAAGGCGATGTTGCTTTTGATGATTTCAACGGCGTCGTGCTCAGTCATCCGAAGACTCTCGAATCCATGTTTCCAATTGCCGCAGGATGCCGTTGGGTTCGGCGACGGCGAGGCGAATGATTTCATCGGCGCGCTCGGGGGTGTCGGCGCAGACGTACATTCGCAACTGCGGCGCGTTGCCCGATGGGCGAACGTGCGCGATATCGCCGTTGTCGAAAAAGATACGCACACCGTCGATGTAGTTCAGTTCGGTGATTGCTCCGAACCCATCCGCCGGCGTAAAGAACGGCGCCAGGGCTCCGGGCACATCGGTTGCCGGCGGAGACAGGCGCTGGAGAAGTGCCCGGCTGATGGCGGGGTCGAAGTTGTCGAGCAGTCCGGCTTTGCTGAAGCGGTGTGGCAGCCGCGCGAAGAGTTCGGTCACCGGTACCTTGGCCTCGGCGGCGGCATGCAGTGTTGCCAACAGCGGCAGCACGGCGTCACGCGTCGGCAGGGCGGGGAGGAGGCGACCGTGCCGTTCAATCTCCGAGCCGGTGAGAAAGCCGCCGTTGGCTTCCCAGCCCACTCGTGCTGTTCCCGTTGCCTGGTCCATGCCGGCGACGACGAAGGGCGATCCGATTTTCGTCTTCAGCGGTTCGATGTCCTGCGCTCGGAAATGCAGATCGACCAGGTCGTTGGCGCTGATCGGTACCGAGATCGAATCGGCCTGCAGATAGTCGGCGACTACCACACCGAGGACATCCCCGCCGTAAAACACCACCTTGCCGTCCGCATCGATACCGGTCATCAGCGGTCGGTCGCTGTCGCCGTCGGTCGAGATCACCGCGTCGACAGGGCCGTGTTCGGCCGCGGCTGTATCAGCCAGTTTCTGCAGCGTCTGGAGCCGGTCGACTGTGAGATCCTCGGTATCGATAGCGACAAAGGACTCGCTGCGGCCCATCGGAATGACGTCGGCGCCGAGTGCGCGCAGCAGATTGACCAGCAGGTCACGGCCGACGGCAGAGTGCTGGTAGAAGACGACCCGCATCCCACGCAGACAATCCGGTGGCATGAAATCGAGATAGCGCTGTGTATATAGTTCGACGCCTTGCGGATCGGCAATCAGGCCTTTGGTCGGCTCGCGGAACATGCCGTCGTCGTCGAACTGCGAGGCATCGGCCGGGCACGCATAGGTTTCGTCGCGGATGGCAGCAACAGCGGCGAGGATTCCGGCTTCGTCGCTCTTGAGGATCTCACCGTTGCTCT
>CAUZJQ010000439.1:0-3520 GCA_963580095.1 Lentisphaeria bacterium
TGTGTCGCCAGCGCCGCGAACAGTTCGACGCGGGCGTTCGCATCGAGACTGTCGCGCCGCGCCAGCGCGTCCAGCGCCAGCGCCAGCTCCTCCGGTGACACCGACGCCCGCAGAGCGGCAGCGAGCTCGGCGTTCTCGCGGAACGAATTGTAACGCAGCGGCGGCGGCTCGAATTTTTCCGGCTCCCCGGCTGTCGGTATCGAAACCACAACCGTGCCGGCAACCAGGTCGCCCAGCCGCTGTGATCGCGGCGATATCAGTGCTGCTATGCCACCCACCAGATAGGCGCCCGGCAGGAGGTCGATGACACGCAGCACGTTTCGCACGACTATCGGTACGAAGCCGGCGCGGCCGCCGTCGCAAGCGACCACCCGCAGCCCAAGCGCCCGCTTGCCGACCGTCTGCCCGCCCGTCGACAGTTCCAGTACCATGCCGTACAGCACTACGACTGCGACATAAATCGCGCTGGGCAGCGCCACAGTCCAGTTTGCCGGCACATCCGCCATCCGAACCGTCACCAGCCATGCCGACCAGGCAAAACCGAGGATGATCGGAACGTCGACCGCCCACGCCAGGCATCTCAGTATTGGCGACACCGGCGCCTGTATTTCAGATGCTTCTGCCATGTCCCCCCCCGTGCGATCACCGCCCGCTATGTCGGTGGCCCCGCTACGCATTTCTCAATGTCTCGCCTCGAATGGCACGAAGCCGAGCGTCGGATCTTTCTGCTGTCTACTCGCTCGTGGTCAATATCGCGCAGCCCATGCCGGGCAGACCGAACCTCACGCTGCCGTCCTTGACGCTGAGTGTCTCCCAACTGCCGCGCACATCGAGCTGCCTGCCGTTCAACGGCTGCAGTCCGTCGATTCGGAAGGCCAGGCGCCGGTTGTTCTCGTTGGCCAGCACCAGCACATAGCGATCCCCCAGCCGCCGCTCGCACGCGACGACACCGCGATCCATCGACTGCGCCGTCGGGTCATAGACGAACCGCAGATCGAGCCCGGCATCGGGCGCTGCCAGCAGGTCCTCGATGTCGGCGAGCTCGCGCACTACGCGCTTGAGGTCCTGGAAAAACGGCACCTCGATTCCGGCCACAAGGGATGTCCCGAACCACAACAGGCCGCGGGCCTCGTTGGCGATGGCGTCGCAGGCCATGTAACGCAGCTCCTCGTAAGTCGGCCGCATAAACACCTCGGGGTCCCAGGCGTTTGGGTTATCGTCGGACCAGCCGAACCCCTGCAGGACCATCCACGCTGGCCGCCCGTCCCCCGCCTCGAGCATCCGCCGCGTATAGCCGCCGGTACTGGAAAGATTGCGGTCAGCCAGGTCGGAGTGGGTGAGCTGCTTGTGAAAAGGCACCGGATAGATGTCGCAGCCGATGATATCGCCGATCGCCCCGAACCGCCGCAGGTCATCGAGCGTATTGCGCGGCGCAAAGTTGAACCAGATCGGGTGGGCATCGTCGTTTTCGCGGATGACGCGGGCGCCGGCGGTCAGCGCCGCATGGGTCGCATCGAGACCCTCCTGCCAGTTGCTGAGCTGTGTGCCGGCTTCCGCCGGCAGGTCGAGCAGCGGCCGGATACGGCGCTCGAATTTCTCGGCTTCAGCCCAGCGTGCCGACTCGCGATAGGTCTTGTGTTTCTCGTGTAGGTCCAGCAGTTCTCCGGCCTCGTCGCCGTCAGCTTTTTCGGCCACCAGCTGGTCCAGCTTGTACCATCGCTGGAAATCCACTATCTGCAGCTTGCTGTAGTACTCGTTCCAAAGGATTTCGTCCGGGCCTTCCCACGCCCACAGCGCCGGGTGCGTCTTGAGCGTGTCGACCGTGCGCTGCAGCGCCGCGCCCTCCTTCTCCTGACGCACGACTATACTGCCGCCCAGCGCCACCCAGGCGCCCATACCGTGGGCCTTGACGTGGTCCAGATGGTCTCGGTTGGCATCGCACTTCATCAGGTTGAAGCCCGCCGCTGCCAGCGTTTTTCCCAAATCCGCGTCCACGACATGCTGGTAGAGCCCGAGCGGGAACCGTCGCTGCCCGTCGACATGCAGTACTCCGTCGGCATCAATGCGGCTGTCTCCTAACGTCGGCGCCACGGCGAATCCTCCAAGTAAGCAGATCAATATTGTTTTTACCACGAAGCACACGGTGCCACGACGGCACACTTGATACCGGACGCTGGCAACTGACCACTGACCACTGAACGTTTTTCGGTTTCCCTTTTTCATTCCGTTACCCTAATTCCATTACCTGTTTTTTCTTCTTTCCCCCATTTAACCGCCATAGCTGCAAGCGACGGAGGTTAGTTGCCGGTCATTCTTCCACGCCGCACAGATCCTCCAGGACCTTTATCGAAAAGATCAACGCCCGTGGCAGGTGAAACGGATCCTTAACCGCCAGCTCCTCGATGATATTCGGCTGCACATTACCCTGGCGGTCGAGGTAGTGGTGCCACTCGCCATGGGCTTGGTTCGGGAACTTTCTGAAGGTGTACTCATGCACCCGCCAGTACCAGTCCATGCACCAGTCCTGCCCGGAAACCTGAAACGCCTTGAGCAGGCCATACAACGCCTCCGTCGCCGGCCACCACACTTTCGCTTCCGGCTGATGCCATACCGCCGCACCGCCCTTGGCGTGGCAGGCCAGGTACAGGCCACCGTACTTCTCGTCCCAGCCTTTTTCCAGATGCCAGCGCATCACCTCGAGCGCCAGGTCGATACGCGCCTGATCTCCGTGATGTGCGTAGACATGAAACATGAACCACATGCACTCGATCGCGTGCCCGGGGAGGAACGTGTTGCCGGCATCGCTGTCGACCAGCTCACCGCCGGAGCGTACCATCTCATACAGCAGCTTGTCTGCCGGTTTCACGTGCTGCGTCATGACGATCTCTGCCAACTCATGCGCCCGCCCGATGATCCGCTCGTCCTTTGCCGTCAGCCCCAGTTCGTGGTAGAACAGTGCGTACGACATATTCGGGCCGTGTGCCTGCAGCCCGTCGGGAATCGGGTGCGGCTGTGTTTGCAGCTTGCTGTGATCGTTGAGCAGCGGGCTGGTCTGTTCGTAAATCTGAACGGCCAGTTCCAGCGCCTCCTGATTGCCCGTTGCCCGGACGTATTCCGTCAGCCCATAGATCGTGAAGCCATCGACATAGATGCTCATTGCGGGCTCTGCAACGCTGCCGTCCTGGTGCAGGCGGAACGGCCAGAGCTCGCCTTTAGGGGGTTGAACACGCAGGAGATACGCTGCCAGACTGTCGGCAATCCTCAGCCATTCCGGGTTGCCGTCGTGATTGTACAGCGCCGAAAACGTCCATAGCGCCCTGCCCTGCGACCAGATGAACTTGTCCGTCGACAGCACCGTCCCATCGTCCGCCACGCAGTTGTTGATGCCGCCGTGTTCCCAATCGATACAGGGGATCCAGAACGGCATGACATCGGTGGCCAGATGATCGCGGTAGAACTTCAGTAGGTCAGGGAAGGAGAACATATCAGACCATAACACAATCAATCGAGGATTTTACCA
>CAUZJQ010000440.1:0-3519 GCA_963580095.1 Lentisphaeria bacterium
CCGATCTGGTAATGCGCACAGCCGCAGAGCAGGGCGAGTGCGATGAGAATGACAGTATTCGATCGCATCAGTCTTTTTCCAGATTGGTCTGGCGACGGTCCAGTGAATTGAGCATGATCTGCGCCAGACCGGCGGTGCCGGATCGGGGGTAGTGCATGACGATATCGCTCAGATACTGCTTGGCGGCGGCGGGGCGGTAGTGGGCCTCGCGCAGGTAGAATTGTGCCAGATCCAGCAAGCGTGTCGCTTCCATGCTTTCGGCGTTCAGCACAAGTGCTTTTGCCTCATCGAAGCGGGCGTGCTCGGGGTAACTCTTAATGAACCGGTCGAGGCTGGCGCGAGCTTCGCGGACCAGCGTGCCGTCGCCGTCTCCGGCTTCAGCTTCTAGCAGCAGTGCGCGGGCCAGGTCGAGACGGCCATCGGCGGCGAGAGTGTGGCGGGGATACTGTTTCAACAGGCGGCGAAACCGCATGATGGCGGACTCGTAATCATCTTGAGCGATGCGGATTATACCCACCCGGTGCATCGCTTTCGGAGCTACCTTGGAGTATGGCCCGACGGTTACGATATGGTCGAGGATATCGACGGCTTTGTCTTCGGTGGAAAAGGTTACGAAGAGGAAGCGATCGCGCTGCTTCTTGTGGCCGAACTGTTTTGAAAGCGCGAACTCGGCTTCGAGCACCTCGCTGAAGGCGATGTGGCTGCGATATTCGTCAACAGCCTCGCGATATTTTTCGAAAGCTTTCCATGGTTCCTCCATCTGCCCCAGGCAGTCACCTTGTTTGACGAGGGCTTTTCCCTTGTTTTTGAGGTTGACTGATTCTTTCTGGATCTTGCGGTAGAGGCCGATCGCCTTTTTGTATTTTCCTTTCTTCTCGGCGAGTTCGGCTTTCTTGATAAGCTTGCCGGTACCGCGTTCCCGATAGGGCCCCCAGGAGGCTTCGGGCTTCCAGTCGTCCGGCCCGCCAAAGGTGGTGACAGCAATGAGGCAACCGAGCAGCAGCGAGAGAGCGGCAGGAAGGCGGGTTGCAGGTGTTTGCATGGCTCTGAGACTCCGGTGCTTTGGTAAATGTTCGATTTTACACATCTGGCACTGCGACAAGTTACAGTGTTTCGAGAAGCACGGGGCTTACCGGAAGCGGTGAGCCGGTCAGGGCTTCGTAGGCCGCGAGATATTTTTCACGGGTTCTTTCGACGACTTCGTCCGGCAGGTTCGGTGCTGGCGGGGCTTTACCCCAGTCCTGAGTCTCGAGCCAGTCACGTACGAACTGTTTGTCGAAGCTCGGCGGGCTCGTGCCCACCTCGTATTCTTCGATCGGCCAGAAGCGGCTGGAATCCGGTGTCAGCACTTCGTCGATCAGGACAATTTCTTCTCCGGCGCGTCCGAATTCAAACTTGGTATCGGCGATGATGATGCCTTTGGTGTGAGCAAAAGCGGCGGCCTCACTGTAAAGCTTGAGGGTCAGCTCGCGCAGGGTGGCGGCGGCTTCGGGGCCGATCAGTTCGATGGTGCGGGCGTAGGTGATGTTCTCATCATGCTCACCTTTCGGCGCTTTGTAGGCCGGTGTGTACAGCGGATCGTCGAGTTTTCCGGCCAGGCTGTGACCGGGGCGGAGGGTGATGCCGCAGACGCTGTTGGTGCGCTGGTAGTCTTTCCAGCCGCTGCCGATCAGGTAGCCGCGGGCGACGGCTTCGACAGGCAATGGTTCGAGTTTCCGGACTAGCATCGAGCGGCCCTCGAGGTCCTTAGCGTACGGATGTGTCACCTCCGGGTAATCGGAGATATCCATGCTGATCATATGATTGGCGATCCAGTCGAATTTTTCGAACCAGAATTTCGACAAAAAAGTCAGGACTTTGCCCTTGTCGGGAATGCCGTTAGGCATGACGACATCAAATGCGCTGAGGCGATCGGACGCCACCAACAGGAGGCTATCATCGAACACGTAAATGTCGCGGACTTTCCCTCGGATGGGTTCGGGGAGTCCATCGATAGCAGATTCAAGCAGGGCACCATTGGCGTCGTATTTCATGTCGTTCTCGAGTTGCTTGTTTTTTTGTTGTTTAGACGCGTTTGCCGGTATCGACATTGGTCAGTTGGAATTCTTCCTGATGCATGCTGGGATCGGCGCGGAACGTGAGGTTGCCGCCGAATTGCTTCTCCATCTCATGCAGTATGCGCGAATCGTGATTCCGCAGGCGGTCGAGGACGATCGGGCTCACGGTGACTCGAATGTGCGGCGTGCCCTTGTCGCGCTGCAGCAGCTCACGCAGGCGGCGCTGGAGCTCGGCACTGATCGTGTGCGAAGACTTCACCAGGCCCTTGCCGGAGCAGTAGTGACAGGCCTCGAACGTCGAGTCCTGCAGGCTGGCATATTCGCGTTGCCGGGTCATTTCGAGCAGGCCGAGCCGCGAGATCGGCAACAGCCGGGTGCGGGCGCGGTCGGACTCGACACAGTCTTCCATGACTTTGTAAACGGCGTTGCGGTCTTCGCGTGACCGCATGTCGATAAAGTCGACGACGACCAGGCCGCCAATATTGCGCAGCCGCAGTTGCCGGGCGACCTCACGGGCCGCCTCGAGATTGGTGTTGAGGATGGTTTCCGGATGGTCCTTGCCCTTGTTGCTCCGGCCGGAGTTGATGTCGATGGCGATGAGCGCCTCTGTTTCATCGATGCAGAGCTCGGCGCCGCTGGGCAGTGGCACTTTGCGCTGAAATATGCCGCTGATTTGCGCCGTCAGCTTGTAGTGCTCGAAGATCGGGGTTGGTCGATCGTACAGCTTGACCGTTGTCCGATCCTTGTGCTGCAGGCGGTCGAGGAACGAGACGGCCTGGTCGTACGCGGTCTGGTCGTCGACAACAATCTCATCGACATCGCTGCTGAGCAGGTCGCGAATGGCGCGTTCGAGCAAGCCGGGTTCCTGGTAGATGCAGACAGGTGCGCCGCGTTCACGCAGCTTATTTGCGGCATGCCATTTATCCAGGATGATCTGGATATCCATACGCAGGGCTTCTTCGTCAAGCCCGGCGGAGGCCGTACGGCAGATAACACCGACGTTTTTCGGCAGGTCCATGCCCACCAGAATAGAGCGCAGGCGCGAACGTTCCTTGCGATCATCAATCTTTCGCGAGACACCGCGATGCGAGGAATTCGGCAGGATGACGACGTAGCGGCCGGCAAGACTGAGGTTGGAGGTGACGCGCGGGCCTTTGGTGCCGATCATGCCCTTGGTGACCTGAACGATGACCTCCGAACCGACCTTGAACTTCTTCGGAATTTCGGCAATTGCGGCGTCACGCGCAGCCCGATCGCCGTCGCGATCGCCAGGGCGGCGCCGTTGTTGCCTGGGGCGTCGGTCCGGACGTGCCGTCTGGCGGCTCTCGGCTGTGTTGCTCTGCCGCTCACCGCCGCCGCTCTGCCGCTCACCGCCGCCGCTCTGCCGCTCACCGCCGCCGCTCTGCCGCTCACCGCCGCCGCTCTGCCGCTCACCGCCGCCGCTCTGCCGCTCACCGCCGCC
>CAUZJQ010000441.1:0-3506 GCA_963580095.1 Lentisphaeria bacterium
TCTGGCGTCGATCGGCGACAACCAGGTGGATGTGGCCGGCGTCCATGGCGAGCCGGCCCGCACCCTGGACGCCGCCACCGTGGTTCTGGTGACCATGCGCCAGTCCCATACCGAGCTCTACGACGACCTGGTGGGCGATCAGGCGGCGCTGGAAGCGGCGGGCATCCAGTCTGTCAGGGCGATCGGTGATTGTCTGGTGCCGGCCCAGCTCTCCGAGGCCGTATTCGGTGGTCACGAAGCCGCCCGCGCCCTCGACGGGCCGGACGTCAAGGACCAGCCCTACCGGATCGAACAGGTGCCGGCGTCGTTTGAGCCGCCGTTGCCGTGGGAGGAGAGCTAACCACGCCGCGCTACACGTGGCGCCGCGGCCACGGAACGGCAACCGTCACGGCAAAAAATGGTGCCGAAGCGCGCATTCGACCCGCGGACCTACTGATTACGAATTAGGTGTCCCGTACTAATCGCGTCCTAATGATGTACTAGGAATTTACGATGATTCGTCATTATCCTTCATTATATCATTGTTGTAGGAAATATCGAGGCATATTGACACGTACTGAATTATACGCCACATATCCTACTGAGCGTCCTACTGGAAACTCCAGTAGGACAAAATTGGAGTGGAATGTATGGCGACTGGTAAGATCAGCAAGCGCACGGTCGACGCACTAGCCCCTGGCCCCAAGGATGCCTACCTATGGGACATCGCGATTAAGGGCTTCGCCGTGAAAATCACACCGCGTGGGACCAGGACGTACCTGTTCGAGTACAAGGATCGCTCCCGGAGAACCCGTCGAGTGACCATCGGCCATCACGGGGTGATTACAGCCGACCAAGCTAGGGAGAAAGCAAAGGCGCTTGCTGCCGAGGTCGAACTAGGAGGCGACCCCGCTGCGGATCGCACGGATCACCGGGTCGCCCCCACGGTGTCAGTATTGGCTGACCAATGGTTATCAGATCATGTGAAGGCCCGCCGTAAGCCTAAGACCCTGCATGACTACCAAGGCTGGCTGAACCGGCATGTCATTCCGGGGATCGGGTCGATGAAGGTGCCTGAAGTTCGACCACGGGACGTGGAGAAGGTTGTCCATGCTCTTTCGGACCGACCAACCACCGCCAATCGCGTCCTCGCGGTCATGTCCTCCATGTTCACATTTGCCATCCGGCGTCACATGATACGGGACAACCCGGCACGAGGGATCGAGAAGAGCCGCGAGAAGAAGCGTAACCGCCATCTATCTGCTGACGAGTTACAGCGCCTCGGCAAAGTTCTGACTACTGCCGAAACAAGGGGCGACAATCAGGCTGGGATTGCTGCTATTCGCCTCCTCCTGCTGACCGGGATGCGCCGGGGTGAAGTCGAAACACTTCAGTGGCGGTTCATGGACTGGGACCATGGCCGGATATGCCTACCCGACAGCAAGACCGGTGAAAAGGTTGTTCCGCTCGGGCAACCGGCCCTCGACTTGCTCACTACGATTCGTGAGAGACTGGAGAAAGCCGGGATCATCAATGACGACGG
The DNA here is from genome assembly GCA_963580095.1 of Lentisphaeria bacterium. Taxonomy (GTDB): domain Bacteria; phylum Verrucomicrobiota; class Lentisphaeria; order JABSQK01; family CAJWLW01; genus CAJWLW01. The sequence goes on from CAUZJQ010000441.1 coordinate 1,523, forward strand.
ATTTGTGTTTATTGGACGGGAGGGTCACCTAGTTGGGCTGCCTAAAATGTGGCGTAAATGGTGCTCCGAAGCTGGATTGGGCGACGTGCGTATCCATGACCTAAGGCATTCGTTCGCGTCGGTCGGCGCATCCGCCGGAACCCCGCTGTTCGTAATCGGCGGTTTGCTCGGTCATAAGGCAACGGCAACCACGGATAGGTACGCACATTTACAAGATGATCCCGCCAAGACCGCTGCTGACAGTATTTCTTCGTCAATCGCCGCCGCCCTTAGCGGTTCCCAGCATCATGAGGAGGAGAATGACCGTGGGTGAACGTGAGTGGGACCTCTTAGTCGACAACCAAATCGACGACGAAGCTCCGCCTCGGATCGACGATGTGGACTGGGGGAAAGCGGAAAAATTCGGCTTAGACGCTTTAATGGTTGGCCTTGCCACCGGCACCGGTCACCGTGATGCCAAGATAGGCCTGTCCCAACAACTTATCGACATCCACAAGGCACACCTGAAGGTTTTTTTGCCGAACAACACGTCGGGTCTTTTACCGGAAAAAATCCTGGACAGGCTGGTTTACGGCATGATCACTGCGTGTGCAGAAACAGGAGCAGTCCCCAACGCACTGTTGCACCTACTTTCTATGAGAATGAAGATTTCGCGCCGCCCCCAGGGAGGCATCCAGGACGAAGTCGCTTATCGAAACCTTCTCTACGTCGTCGCGGAAAACTCAGGCATCGGCAAGAGGAAAGCAGCTAAGGCTGTGGGAATAAGCCCCACCACTGCCGCAAAATGGATGGGCCGTACTGACTTCAAAGAATTCGTTTCAGTGATCAAAAAGAATGGGATCAAAAGGGTCAGCTAGAGTTCTTTAGAAGTCCTGATGAAGTCCGTGCCATCACCTATTACATCCCGGCAAGCGTCAGTAACTTAGCCATAGCGGCCATACTGCTTTGCCAGCCTGACCAAAGCCAGCCGAAGGCTGTCATCATCGCCCGGGGATGTTTCATAGCGCTGTGTGGACCGGGCCACGCCGATCGTTCTGCAAGCCCGCCGCTCGGATAACCCGATCTTCTGACGCACATGGATTACAGCCTGACGCAGATCGGCAATCGTCAGACCTTCGGCTTTAGGTAATCGAGGCTCTCCTTCAGGATCAGCTTGTCCAGTTCAAGATCCGCAACAATCATCTTGAGACGAGAGTTCTCCTTCCCAAGGCTCTTGAGCTCCTGAAGCTGTGACTTGCCCATCCCGCCGTACCTCTTGCGCCAATTATAGTAGGTCGCATCGCTGATGCCGGCTGATCGGCAGGCCGTCTCCACACTGCTACCAGATGCCAGACCGAGTTCAATCTGACGCAGCAGGTTCAACACATCCTCGTCAGAATATCGCTTCCGTGCCATCCCAATACCTCCACATCTTCGTAAAATATCACGAATTATGTGGCTCAGTTATAGGGGGGCAGGACAGGCTGGCTTTGGTCAGACTGGCAAAGCAGTATGGCCGCTATGGCTCTTGTATCTGGTGGTGCCGTCGTCGAGGGCGCTGGACGCTTCGGCGCGGGCATCACGATACCGCTGCCGAGCAACTCCTTCGTCTCCTACGAGGTCGCTATCCGCACTGGTACACCTGATGGGCCGTATTCGGCGACACGACACAGGTGTCTCCAGGCAGTAGTTCGTGATCCGCATCGGCGGTCTTGGTTTTGACAACCATCGGCCCCTCTAGACAGGTGAAAGTGTCCGTGACCTCCGAATGGTAGTGCCAGGGGACTTGCTGATCATTTGCCAACGTTAGGATTTGCACGCGCAGATCAGCGGTCTCGGCAATCAGCTGCCGATCCTCGATGGTATAGCGCCCGTCTTTAGAATCGGGCATTTACGGATTGCTCCTTCGCCCCACAGCGACTTGCCGCAGCGACAGGGGAAAACGGATATACATCATCACGGCAAGGCGGATAATTTCGGGAGAGCTATTGAAATAACGGAATGG
>CAUZJQ010000442.1:0-3494 GCA_963580095.1 Lentisphaeria bacterium
ACCGGCGGCATGATCAGCAAGCTCAACGCTGCAGAAATCACTTTGGCCGCCGGCGAGCATCTCTGGATCGCCGACGGTACTGACTTTGCCGTACTCGACCGCATTCTCGCCGGCGAAGACATCGGGTCCTTGTTCCGGACGACCCGCCCGCGCATGAGCGGTTCGAAACGCTGGCTGGCGTTTTTCACCGAGAGCACCGGCGAATTAATCGTCGACGAGGGCGCCGTGAAGGCCGTGTGTGAAGGTGGGCGCAGCCTGCTGCCGAGCGGCTTGATCAGGGTCGAGGGTGAATTCGGCAAAGGCGACACCGTAGCGGTGTGCGCACCCGACGGCAGGCGCATCGCTTTGGGCATGACCAATTATTCTGCTGCCGAGCTCAACCAGATCAAAGGTTTGCGGAGTCCACAAATCGATGAACTGCTTCACCAGGACACCTGCGAGGAGGCTATCCACCGCGACAACATGGTGCTGGTGCCGGCCGGACAATAGCGGGCTTCAGGTTCCCGGGGGGATGGTGATCCATGTGCCTCGCCGTTGCTGTTTCACAGACCGCGACAATGTGAATTGGTGTACAGATTCATGCCTTGCACCTCAAATGCACAAACCCCACGCTATGTATAGTTTGGCATCTCATGCAATAGACGTGTAACCTCAATTGGAGGACAACCGCTTTGAAACTCGCCACTATTCGTACCCGCAATCGCACTGGTGTCGCGCTCATTACTTCCGACGATGCTGTCGTCGATCTGGCCGCTGCTGCCGAAGCCGCGAGTAAGCCGGCGCTGTTCGGGGACATGCTCACGTTGCTGGAATCCGGCGATGAGGGGCTGGCACTGGCAGCACAACTCGCCGACGGCGCCGACACTATGAGTCTCGACGATGTGACGCTGTGTGCGCCCGTACCGCAGCCGGGCAAGCTCTTGTGCATCGCCGGCAATTTTGTGGCGCACATCGAGGAATCGTCTCAGACGATTGCCCCACAGGACAAAGAGACGCCGCGCTTCTTCATAAAGCCATCCAACAACACCGTGATTGCCTGTCATGAAGCAATCCGCATTCCTCCGGTGGCCTGTGAGATCGATTGGGAAGGCGAACTCGCTGTGGTAATCGGGCGCACAGCAAAGGGAATCAAGCGGGACGACGCCTTGGATTATGTCGCCGGCTACACGATCATGAACGATGTTTCCGAGCGCAATCTGCAGATCTGGGATCGTTCCGAAAGCCGCCCGCAGGATCTGTGGTTCGACTGGCTCAACGGCAAATGGCTGGACACCTCGGCGCCGCAGGGACCGTGGATCGTTACCACCGACGAGCTTACCGATCCTCAAGATGTTGAGATCAGCACCTACATCAACGGCGAGCGCAAGCAGCATTGCAGTACAGCACAGATGATATTTCCGGTCGCCTCCCTGATCGAATATATCACCTCGATCGTCACCTTGAGTCCCGGCGATCTGATCAGCACCGGGACGGTCGCGGGCGTCGGCAAAACGACGGGTGATTTCATGCAACCCGGAGACAAAGTGAAGATCGGCATCACCGGGATCGGCGAACTGCACAACAGCGTCGAGGCGAGCGATGTATAGGATTCGGAACGTATCGGTCCGGCAGGTCACCTGCTGATGTGCCGGACCGGTGCCGGTGCAGTTTTCGCCTCCCTGCTATACGCGTCTGCCGCACTTGCTGCGGACGACCTGCGCCGTTTCGAGGATTTCTGCCGAGTCAACGGCCGCGTGCGATACATCGCCGTGGCGCGCTTCTGCTCAGACATCGACAACCGCTATCTGATGACCGCGACGCGGCGGGCAATCGACAGTGGTCTGACCGAGGGTCTCAGGCGTTCCGGGGACACAACGGATTTTTCTGCGATCCGCGGTTCTCTGGAGACGGCCTTTGTCGATGAGTCCATCACCACTCTGGCGGTTTACAAAATCGTCAATAAGCGGTTGCAGTTCGACCTTTACGATTTGCCGGTTCTCGATGACCTGGACCACTTCGGTCCCGAGCTTGCCAGCAACCGGCTTATTCGGCTCAACGACACCGGTGGTTTGCAGGCCGCACTGGCCCATGCCCGGGCACCGGTGTCGATGCCGGCCCTACACGAAACCTTCAATCTGATCACGGAAACAGCGCCAATCCCCCAGCCCGCACCCGTGCCGACGCTATGTCACCACGGCTCGACGCGGACGATGGAAGTGCAGCGGCTGTCGATTAGACTACCTTCGGGCGCCCCGGCGCTGAGCGACTGCCAGGTGACCGGTTATTCCGTACTCGCGGGCACACGGCTGCGGTGGTTGCAGCGGCAGTTTCCGCAGTTCGCAGACTATCTGGAACTCCAGCGGTTCGTATACGCCGAATGAAACCACAGCGTCCGAATACCTTGCAATTGTCGCGAATCTATTCACCTTAACCGCTGTTCATTAAGGCTAATAAACTACGGGATACACATGTCACGCAAGGCTATAGAAAAGCGCCAGACCAACGAAACGGAAATCGAGATCTCCTTCACAGTCGACGGCGAGGGGAAGTCCGAGGTCAACACTGGTATTCCATTCATGGACCACATGCTGACGCTCTTTGCCCGGCACGGATTTTTCGATCTGACCGTCAAGGCATCGGGCGATCTCCACATCGACGCCCATCACACGATGGAAGACCTCGGGATTGTCCTGGGCACCGTCATCCGCAAGGCCCTGGGCGACAAGAAAGGCATCTGTCGCTACGGTTTTTTTATCCTGCCAATGGATGAAACGCTGGCGCGTGTTGTGCTGGATCTTTCCGGACGCGCCTGCCTGGTCTATGAGGTCGAACCATCGACACGATATATCAAGGAACTGGACGTCCGGCTTTTCCGTGAATTCTTTCAGGCGTTGACCAATAATCTGGCGTTGAATCTGCACATCGATGTGATCCGCGGCGAAGATGTGCATCATGTTTTTGAGGGCGTATTCAAGGCGTTCGCCCGTGCTTTGGACTGCGCCACCAGCCTCGAACCGCGCGAGAAAGGTGTGCCTACTACCAAGGGAATGCTCGACTGATGATCATCATTCCGGCCATCGATATCCGCGGCGGTCACGCGGTCCGTCTGGAGCAGGGTGATTTTGATCGTGAAACGCAGTACGGCACACCAATCGAGATGGCGGTCAAATGGCAGGACTCCGGTGCATCCCTGCTGCACATCGTCGATCTCGACGGTGCCAGGACCGGCGCCTCCTGTAACCTGCTGCTGGTCCAGGAGATTTGTGCGGCGGTCACCTGCTTCTGCGAGCTTGGCGGCGGCATCCGAAAGCCGGTAGACGTGCAGAACGCCGTGGCCGCCGGGGTTGATCGCGTCATTCTGGGCACCAGCCTAGCAAATGATCCGCGGCTGGCATCCGCCTTGCTCGAAGACTTCAGCGCCGACCAACTCATCGCCGGGATCGACGCCCACGAAGGCATGGTGGCTGTCGAAGGCTGGCAGGAACGCTCGACAGTCACCGCCGTTGATCTGGCAA
>CAUZJQ010000443.1:0-3494 GCA_963580095.1 Lentisphaeria bacterium
GTTGACGGAACGTACCATTTATGAGAGTCGTCTGCTGGCGGTGTTCAGCCATCCGCGCGGGGTCATGGGCAATCTCGCCGATATTATCGACTACCAGTTCGGCCTCAAAATTTCCGAACAATGGCTATCTCGTTTTGCGTTCCGTGCCGTGCTGCCGTACTTGGCACTCCAATCCGCCACCCTACTGCTGCTTACCTGCCTGGTGCACATCGCGCCCCATGAGACAGGCTTAGCCGAACGCCCGGGCGCCGACGGCTACGAGCGACTCGAGCCCGGGTTGCATTTGCGTCTGCCGTGGCCGTTGACTCGCATCACGCGTGTCGCAGAGAACCGGATTGGCACTACGTCGATCGCCCCGCTGCCGAATCCGGTCAAGCCCGGTGAGGCCGCCAGCGACCTGTCGCTGTGGAGTGACGCGCGCTTCGGCGAAGGGCTGTACGTCACCGCCGTCGATCGTCGTGGCGTTGACGGTGACGATACGGTCTCGGTCAATCTGGCTGCCGGTGCCATCACCGTCCGTTACGGTATCGCCGATGCGCAACTCTACCTGTCGCGGACCGCCGATCCTGCCAGGCTCATGGACGTGTTCTCTCGCCGGGCGCTGGTGCACTACCTGAGTACCCACGACTTCGATGCCATGTTGTCGGCCGGACGTACGCGTATGGGGTCAGACCTGATGCGTGTTCTAGGGCCGCAACTTGAACCGTACGGATTGCGCGTGCTGAACCTTGAAGTTGCGGCATTCCAGCCGCCGCCGGCTGCGGCCCAGGCCTTCCGGGAAGTGATTGATGCTCGGATGGCCAGCGCCGCTGCGTTGATCGACGCCAAGACCTATGCGGAACGCGCGGCAGCCGAGGCCGAACAGGCATACGAGCAGCAGAAGTCGGCCGCCGAGGCCGAGGCGGCGGAGATCAAGGCTGCTGCTAAAGTTGCCAACGAGGTCTACAAAACGCAGCACAAACATTATGTCGAATATCCGCGGATCTATCGGACGCGGGCTCGACTCGATGCGGTGGTCCGGTGGCTGCAGGACGTCCGCAAGATTGTTATTACCGTGGATTGCGACCGTGAGCAGGTGCTGCTGCAACTGCGCGACGGACAGTCCGGTCTGCTCGAAGCACTCGAAGGCAACTGATCATAGGGAGATTCCAATGAGTGAACCGAAACAACAATCGAAACTTCCATACATCGCCACGGCAGTGATTGCACTGCTGCTGCTCATGGCGATATGCGCCTTTCAACTGCGTATCAACGAGGTTGCAGTGGTGACGACATTCGGCAAGCCCTCCGTCGTCACCGAGCCTGGATTTCAGTGGCGGCTGCCGTGGCCGGTGCAGCAGGTCCGATTGTTCGACAATCGCACGCACGTCCTGGCCGGCATGCAGGAAGAGATCACGACCAGCGACAGCATCAATCTCGTGGTGCGCCCGTTTCTGACCTGGCGTATCGATGACCACCTGAAGTTCTCCAAGAGTCTTGGCACCATGACTGAAGCGGAGTCGGTGCTGCGTTCGTCCCTGTCCAGCCTGCTTGGTTCGGTGTTCGTCAACCACAAGCTCGGCGACTTTATTGGTGTCGATCGGTTGTCAGGTCTGGCGCAGATCGAAACCGAGATCCGCCAGGCGTTCGAGCAGCAGTTGCCGGCGGACTACGGACTGGCCGTCGAATTCGTCGGTGTCTCAGAGCTGGTCCTGCCCGCCGACAACACGAACTCCGTGATTGAACGCATGAAGCGTGAGCATGCCGCAATCGCCGAGACGATCCGGATCAAAGGCGAGACCGAAGCCAATATTATTCGCAGCAGGGCGGACAGCGTCGGTTCCGCCCGTCTCGCAGATGCTAGGGCCAAGGCGCAGGACATCCGCAGCACCGCGATGGCCGAAGCTGCGGAAAGCTACGAGACCTTCAGCGAGGATGTGGATTTCGCTCTGTTCCTGCGCAATCTCGACGCGCTGGAAGATGCCATGGGACCGGCGACGCTGATTGTCGACCCGAGCATGCCGCCGTTTCACATGCTGCTGCCGGACGGTGGGCAGGTAAAGGACAATATTAATGAGTGACGAACCACAGTCTCACAGCACCGGACTGCAGGGGGTGCTCGACGCATTGCGGGTGATTACGGTCATCGGCAAGGGCGTCGTTGTCCTGCTGGTCATTGGTTTTTGTTTCAGCGGTGTCCGCAGTCTCGACGACTCTGAGATGGGCATCGTGCTGCGCTTTGGCGCGATGCATGGCGAAGTGCGACAGGAATCCGGCCCGATTATAGCACTGCCGTATCCGATCGACGAGATTGTTACAATCCCCGCAAAACGCCTCCGCACCATCAAGTCCGATACGCACTGGTACGCCTTGACCGAAGAGGAAGAGCGTACCGGGGAGGACGAAACGGCCACCGGTACGTTGTCGCCCGGTGTCGATGGTTCTTTGTTGACCGCCGATCAGAATCTCGTGCATGCTGCCTGCAGCCTGAACTATCGCGTTACTGATCCGAAGAAGTTCATTTTCGAATACGGTGACAGCGAGGCACTCCTGTACGCACATCTGGATAATCTCATTGTCAAAACAGCGGCTGTGCGTACAGCAGCGGATGCGGTTGGCGATCCGACCGGTTTCGGCCGGCAGATCATTCGCGGTTTGAACGGGCTTGGCCTGGGTATCGAGATTGATTCGATCGGCATGAACGTGGAGTGGCCGCGTCTTGTCAAGCCGGACATCACAAGGGTTGCCGACGCGACGAACGACAAGGGCCGCAGGATCGCGGATGCCGGCAGCTACGGGCGCCGCCGGGAAAACGAAGCGAAAAGCGAGGCTTCAAAGATCGAATTCGAAGCCCTTGCCTGGGCTCGGGAACTCGTTGGCCGCACCGTTGCCGATGCCCGCACGTTCGAAAGGCTCTATCCGAAGTACCTTGCGAACCCGGACGTTGTGCGCCGCACACTGTACGAGGACCGCATGCGCCGGATTGTCGCGGATGCCTCCGAAATTTTCCTGATTCGAGACAGCGATAAACGCGAGCTCCGCATCGATCTGCAAAGGCGCCGCAAGCCGAAGAAGGAGGCGAATGATTAAGCAACCAAAAACCGGGCGCATGCTGATTTGGGCCGTTGCCGGTTTGGCATTCATCCTCAACGCGTTGATTGCACGCCGGGCGATCGATGACGACGGCTTTGTTGCGTCGGTAAGTGCCTTGATTGCCACCGTCGTTTTGCTGGTGCCGATTATCGCCGCGATTTGGCGGGACCTGCGCCAGGCCCGCATGCGTATGCACGAGCTCGTTGTTGTTGCAGTCTTTGCGAGTGCCGTCCTGGGGGACTTTGTGACGTCAGCCTGTATCGCGCTTTTCATGCTGCTCTCGATCATCATCGAGATGCGTACCGCCAGCGGAGCCAAAGCCTCGCTCGAAGCACTGGCGCGTCTGTCGCCTGGCCGGGCCCGCCGCCGCGTCGACGGCAAGGAAGAGGAGGTCGACGCTGGTGATCTGCAGGTGGGCGATA
>CAUZJQ010000444.1:0-3483 GCA_963580095.1 Lentisphaeria bacterium
ACATTTCGGATTTCCACGCCGAGGCGGCCAATGATGTGCGCGGCGGCATAATGTATTCCTGCTACAGCCGCTCGCCGGAGAAGGCTGCGGCTTTTGCCGCGAAGCACAAGTGTCGGGCGTATTCTGATTTCGGGATGTTTCTACAGGATCCCGAGCTCGACATCGTCACGATCGCGACGCCGTCCGGTGCCCATTTGGAACCGGCGATTGCGGCGGCCCGTGCCGGCAAGCACGTGATCTGCGAGAAACCGCTGGAAGTTAATCCTGCCCGCTGCCGCAAGATTATCAGTGCCTGCAAACGTCACAAGGTCAAGCTCGTGACCATCTTTCCAGCGCGTTTTAAGGACGTCAGCATCACCATGAAAAAGGCGATGGACGCGGGCCGTCTGGGAAAGCCCGTAAACGGCAGTGCTTATATCAAGTGGTTTCGCGATCAGGCCTACTACGACTCCGGTGCCTGGCGCGGCACCTGGAAGCTCGACGGCGGTGGTTGCCTGATGAATCAGGCCATCCACAACGTCGACATGCTGATTCACCTGATGGGTGACGTGCGCGAGGTGTTCGCCTATGCCAGCCGGCCCAGTCGCAAGCGGATCGAGGTCGAGACCAACCTCGCCGCGACGCTGAAATTCAAGAGCGGCGCAATCGGGGTGATTGAGGCATCGACCGAGGTGTATCCCGGTTTCGCGAAGGCTATGCAGATCAGCGGTACCGACGGCACCATGTCGTGCACCGAAGACGATCTCGATTTCTGGGGGTTCGCGAAACCGCTGGCAAGCGACGTACGGACGCTGGAGAAATTTTCAGTTAAGACCGGCACAACCGGCGGTGCTGCCGATCCGCTTGCTATTTCTTCCGATGGGCATCGTCGCCAGTTCCAGGAACTCGTCGACGTGCTGAAAGGCAAGAAGGCTCGGCTGACCTGCGACGGCCAGGAAGGCATCCGCAGCGTCAAGCTCATCTGCGCCATCTACGAAAGCGTCCGCACCGGTCAACCAGTGAAAGTGAAATGAGGTTCGGGCTGCCAGAGTAACAAAGGATACGTTGCAGCGTATACTGACCCACTTGAAACTTGCAACCTTCCAATAAAGGCAAAGCACCATGGCAAATCTGTTATTCGGTATCACGGAGAGCGGCGTCATCCACACCGACGCCGACGAACCCCTCGACCTCGACACCAAGTTCCGCATGGTCAAGGAATCCGGGGTCTACGATTACTTCGACAAGACACCGCCGGCTGATCTGGAAGCGGAGTACATCCGTTGCAGTGAGGAATACGGGCTGCCGATCCGAGCCGGCGGCTGGTACTACACGCTCGGGCGCGACGAGGACATGCTCAAGACGAACCTCGAGCTCGGTGCCCGCCTCGGCAGCATCGCGCACAATACGCAGATCAGCATGTACCACGACGACGGTCACCTGATCACCAACGAAGAGGTTGCCGAGATCTACATGCGCGCCTACGAGTGGGGCGAGGCGTGCGGCTGCAAGTCGACCTTCGAGATTCATGTCAACATGTGGTCGGAGGACTTCCGACAGGTCAGCAAGGTCGCCGACCTCGTCGAAGCTCGCGGCGTGCCTTTCCGGCTGACGCTCGATCACTCACATGTCGTCTTCAAAATGGACAATCCCAAGGAACAGGAAGTGCTCGACATCCGCGGCGACGTCGAGTCGGGCGCACTGATTCTCGATCCGTTCACGCCTGGCAACGTCAGTGACGAATGGATCGAGCGCGGTTTCGTCTGGCATACCCATGCCCGAGCTGCGGCGCCGAACAATCCGGTCAACGTCTGGGCCAGGCACGAAGACGGCTCCTTCGGCCGCGGCATCCAGTATCCCTTTATCCGGCCGCAGGAAGGCGAATGGCACAGTGATTGGGACGAGAGTAATCTCGAGCCCTGGAAAGAAGTTCTGCGCCACCTGATGAAGCATCACGCCACCCACCCCGACAGCAAGCTCGGGCAGATTTCCACGGAGTTCATCCCCGCCGTCGACTACGGCGCCGGTGCGGGGTACTCGATCTTTGAAAACTCCGTTGCTGCTGTCAAGTGGTTGCGCGCCACCTGGGAGGAGATCAACCGGTAAGGGGACGATCAGCACAAACTGGCGAAAAGGACCACATTCCGGAGAGCTAATCATGAATATTCCGCCTTCTGCCCGTTTCACGCCGGTTCCCCTGGGGGCCGTTTACAATGTCAACCGTGGCGAGTTGCCCGCTGAATTGGCGACGCCGAAACCAGCCGCCGAGAGTTTTGGCGAAACGCAATTTCGCGGCATTCCGTTTGATCTCGGGATAGAGGCCGGCAACAATGTTGTCCTGCTGCACAGAGACTCCGTTACTATCGGACTCGACGGTCGGCGGGCGACCTACCTGGTTTTCGCACATGCTGTCGAAAATGTGCCGACAGTCGTTGTCGAAGGACTGGGAGACGAAATTGCCGACGGCAACATTTCGGGCGGTCGTGTCTCGGACTACGTCCTTGAGTACACCGATGGTACGACTGCGACCGCAACGATCGAGCGGCGCTTCGCCATCCAGCAGGGGCACCATTTCTGGGGTGCCAGCTCCTTCGCCAGTGTCCCGACCGACGATGAAAGGGTTGTTCGCGCCAATTATGAGGATGTCGCGCTCGAACGTGTTCCACCCTTTACCTACGGTTGGGGCGAGTCGCGCAGTCGCAGCAGCCGGGACCGGAACCTCCCAGAGAACCTCTGGCTCTACGCGTTGCCGAATCCGCACCCCGACCGTGAGTTGCAGGCCCTGCGCCTTGAACCTCAGTCCGAGCGCTCGGTCATCTACGGGCTGACAACTACGGAGCTGACCGATCATCCGCTGCGGTTCCAGCCGCGCCGAAAATTGCTGCTGACGCTGCCGGACGGCGTTAGTTTCAATGCGATCGACGAGATCGATGAAATCAACATCGATCTTGGCTGGGTGATTTCGGCGCGGCGACAGACGACCTACGACCACAGTTGCTGGAATCTCGATGTCGTTGATCTGCAGCCGGAACTGGCTGTGGACAAGCTGGTCGTCGAGTATTCGGCACATCCCGCCGCCAAACTGCACGTTGGCTCGGCTGTATACGATCTGAGCAAAATGTCCGGTGGTGTCACCGAAATTATGCCGGCGCATCGGCCCGTGAAAGTGAAGGTGGTCGATAAAGCGAGCCGGGCACCTGTCGGCGTACGGATCCATTTCCATGGTGCTGCCGGCGAGTATCTGCCGCCGAAAGGCTACCATCGCAAGGTCAACGGCACCTGGTTTGAAGATAACTATGGCGAGTTCGTCAATGGCATGAATCAGTACGCGTATATCCGCGGCGAATGTATTGTCGACCTGCCGCTGGGTACTGTGTACATCGAGATCAGCCGGGGCTACGAGGTGACCCCGGTCCGGGAGTCGTTCGAGGTCGGAGCGGACACAGATGAAATGACGTTTGAACTCGACCGGGTACTTGACTGGCGCGGACGCGGCTGGGTGAC